>JAFGFZ010000362.1 GCA_016930815.1 Pirellulales bacterium
GCCACATAATCGATCGAGAGTCGATACACGTCGAGCCGCTCATGATCGAAAGTTGGTACTGCCATCACGATCCTTTCGAGTACGAGTACGAGTACCGTTGCACTGAGTACGAGTACGACTGTCCTGATGAACTCTGGTGGGAGACCGGCCAGCACATGGAGGCTGCAGCATGGGTGTGTGCTATCAGGGCCGTGAACGGCCCTGATATCGCATGTTCTGATCAGCCCATCTGGTTGCCGCGGCCCTTGGTGGGCTGGCACTGGCAATGGGCAAGCCTGTTCGATGGCTGCTAGCAATGAGAAAACCGTCAAAATCGGAAAAAGACTCCCTTTCCCTACGTCCGGTTGCCGAAACCAATAATCGGATGAATTGCGTTTGCGATCGGCGCGAGTTTTCGCGTGGTCGTCAAGCGTTCGTTTTCAAACCGCGTCCATTGTCATTTGTTGCCCGCCGAGCCGTGCGGTTGAAAATCGCCGGCTTCGCACTATCCGTTTTTTTCTGAGGGAGGGGGGGATCATGCGAATCCAACTTTCATTGCTAGCACTGGTGATTGCCATTGCTTACCCATCGATGGCGAATGCGATGTCGCCTGAAGATCGAGAAATCGCCCAACGCATTGCGAAGAACATCGAGCAGAGTGGTCAGCTCCAAGGGTTCCGCGTTGGTGTGAAGTTCCAAGAGGGCACGGCCTGGTTGAGTGGGACCGTGTCGGACATGGAACAGTTACGATCGGCTGTTGAGATCACGAAGTCAACCGAGGGAGTGACACGGATTATCAATAAGCTAAAAATAGAGAATCCGGACGGTGCCGAAGTCCCGCCCGAAGTGCAGCTGACCAGCAATGCATTGGCATCGCAACAGGCGGATCCGGTGACGCATGAGATTCGTTCATCGGAACCTATCCAATCCGCCGGTTATGGGCGGATGGCCCAACGGCGGGGGAGCATGCCTGTTCCGATTGGCCACATGCCGACAGGCAGTATCCGGCCGGTCAGCCACGATCATGCGGTGATGCCCGGCTATGCATGGCCGAGCTATGCCGCGGCACCCAACTATGCCGCCTTAACGTACCCGCGGCAGTATTCGCCGGCTGCTTGGCCATATATTGGGCCATTTTATCCGTATCCACAGGTCCCACTCGGCTGGCGGAAGGTAACACTCGAATGGGATGATGGCTGGTGGATGCTTGATTTCCATGAATAAGCCGGACGGCTGCGTTGAATCCACCCAATCGCCGTCGAATGCGTTTCCACGCAACACCCTTCGGAATCCGATGTTTCCGAGGGGTGTTGCTTTTGCGCGATCCGCCGGAGTGCTTGAACTCAGATCCCGCAAAATCAGAAAAATCCGCAAGTTCCACCCAAACTAACACGATAACTAGGAGTAGCCGGAGATCGCACGATCGACGTGGTCGCGCCCGGCTCGCACGGCGGAAGAGATAGACGCTTATACTTCCCACCGCTTGCAGTCCAACCAAATCCGTGTTGATAAGGTTCTGCGGTATGTCTCAGCGCTATGACTATCTTGCCCTCTTGATGTGGATCGGCGCCGGTATCGTGACGAGCACAGGATGCACGACGACACTCGGTCCAAGTATTGGCCTCTTTGCCTATCCGATCCCGGTGAGCCCGTATTTCCAGGATCAGAAAGAGGACGAGTTCTGGAAGCATGAACGGTACGACCGCATGCCAATCCTTGGCCCGATCACCAACGGGGCCGAACCGGTTGCCCTCGATCCGCCAAGCGACGACGAGGTGATGGTTGCTTTGGAGAAGGCTCGGCCCGTGGAAGGGACTGTTCCCGGTCTTTGGAGTAAGAACCGGAACAACGTTCGGATCATCAAGGAAAAGTGTGCGGATTACCTCGATCCGCCCCGCGTCTATCCGCTCATCGGACCTGCCCAATTGCATCATGCCCACTACAAATGCACGGTCTACTTCGAAGAAGTCACACGCGTTGGCTGGCCAGTTCCACACACACTTCGCGACGAAGATACGCTGGAAGTTGTGTATATCGATCACTGCCACCTGCACCGGGTCGGGAATGTTACCGACGTGTGCGGGGAAGGCTGCGACATGCAATAATGTTTGCGGATAGAATCGGCAACACGATCGGCATTCCAGGGTGTTGCGTTCTGTGTCTTTCGATTGCATGGGCACTGCTTTCGAAGCCCGCTCATGCCGAAGCAGGATCCTCCGAGGCGGATACAATCTACGCAAGCGCCGAGGATTCTTATCAAGCGGCGGAATGGCAACTGGCGGTGCGGCAGTTCGATACGTTTGGCGAATTGCATCCGGACGATCCTCGCGCTGTTGCCGCCCAGTTCTACGCAGCCGAGGCGCAGATGCAAAACGGCCAATATTCCGATGCGCATGCCCGCTATCGGAGACTGCTGCAAGGCCCATCATCCAAGGACAAGGAGAGCCGCATTCGGTTTCGCGCGGGGGAGGCGGCGATTCTGGCCGGATCGATCGAAACTGCCCAGGCCGACTTGCAGGCATTCCTCGAACACGACCCCAACGATCCACTCGTGCCGACGGCAGTCCTCCTTTTGGGGAAAGCATACCAGAGTCGCGGAGATTACGATGCGGCTCTAGCTGCCTACCACCGGATCATCGGCCAGTATTCCACCGATCCCCAGATGCCGGTCGCCTTATTCGCCGCGGCTGGATTGCACGGATACATGAAACAGCATGTCGAGGCCCAGCAACTCTACGAACGCTTGATCGCCGAACATGCCGACTACCCCCAAATCGAAGAGGCCGTTTTTCAGTTGGGACTGTTATTCGAGCTGACGGGAAATACCAGCCAGGCGGCCGAACAATGGATGCGAATCCATGCCGAATTCCCCGCCAGCCGCCGTTGGCCGGAAGCGACCTATCGGTTGGCCCAGGCATCCTTCGAACGGGGCGATTTCTCAACGGCCGACACCTTGGTCCATCGATGGCTGGAAACAGACCATTCCTCAGGTTCCAGCCGGGAAATGGAACCGAATCGGCCCGATGAGGATGCGATATTCAGGCGGGTCCTGTATCTAAAGGCACGGATTGCCGCCGCTTCTGAACTGTGGGATCAAGTGGCCGAACCGCTCGAACAACTCATCACCCAGTTTCCGGATAGCCCCATGCGACTCCCGGCCCAGTTCTGGATTGCCGAGGCGAATTTCCGAAATGGGCGGCATGCCACTGCACTAAAACAACTGGAACAACTCGCACTCCTCGTGACTGGGCGGAATGAAAGTTGGGTGGCCATGGTCCCGCTCCGAAGTGCTCAGATCCTGGCCCGGCAAGGGGCGTGGGATAAGGCATATCGCATGGCGCAATCCATTGGTGAAGACTATCCTGATTTCGAATTATTGTACGAAGCCGACTATGTCATCGGGCGATGTCTGGCGAATTATGGAGAAATGGCCCAAGCTCGCCAGGCATATCGGCGGGTCATTCAATCCAGTACCGGGGCATCGACGGAAACGGCTGCCATGGCACAGTGGATGATCGGCGAGACCTACATGCATCAAAAGGATTACCGAAACGCATTAACGGAATATATGCGGACATTGAACTATGCCGAATATCCAGTATGGCGGGCCCGTGCTGCTTTGCAGGTCGGTGTTTGCCATGAACGAATGCATCAATGGGACAAAGCCGCACGCTGGTACCAGTCCGTGGCCAAGGAATATGCCCAGACCGAGGTCGGGAGCCAACTTGCGATTCGGCAGGAAATTGCCCTGGCACGTGCTGGAGGCCAGCGATGGAAGACCTCGCCATGAAAGTCAATCGGTCGAATCTGAAATACAACAAGGGCGTGTCCGACCGCGGCTATCCGAGACGATTGGCCGGGCCATCCCATCCGTTGCAGTTCCACGCGAGAATGCAACGGCCCCGGACGGTGCCGGCGAACCCCCGCATGGGACGAACCACGAGGGTCAAGCCTTGTCTGGCGGCAGTCCCTGGCGTCCGTATCAGCCTCTCGGCCCTGATCGGTATCTCGGTGGCACTCCTGATCCTTGGTGCATCCGCCACAGCCAAGAATCCGCCGGAGGCATCTGGCGATATTATTTCCTATTCCGATTCGGACGTTGATCGTGCCAATGGATCCGAGCCTTCGGATCTTATCCCCACCAAGAGCCTGGCCGACATGGCATGGGCCGGTGGCCCACTGATGATTCCGATTGGGATCGCATCGTTCCTATTGATGATTGTCGTTTTCGAACGAACGATCAGTCTCCGCCGGAGTCGCATTCTGCCAAAACCGTTTGTTCGGCGTCTACTCCATCAACTTCGAGAGAATTCCATCGATCGGGCTGAGGCGATGAAGCGGTGCGAAGAGAATTCAAGTCACGTTGCCAAGGTCTTCGCCGCGGCGATTCGCAAATGGGGGAAGCCGGCCGTCGAAGTGGAGCAGGCGGTGCTTGATGAAGGGGAACGGACTTCCAATGATTTGCGGCGCTATCTCCGGGTCATCAATGGCGTGGCGACCGTCTGCCCGCTCCTCGGCCTCCTCGGTACGGTCTGGGGTATGATGGAGGCGTTCAATGTGATTGCATCAAGCTCGGCAATGGGGCGTCCGGAGCTTCTGGCTGGCGGTATCAGCCAAGCCCTTGTGACAACGGCGGCTGGCCTGTTCGTTGCGATCCCAGCACTCATTTTCTATTTGTATTTTGTCGGCCGCGTCGATGGGATTGTCATGGATATCGATGCCCGCGGCCAGGAATTGATCGATTTAATTTCGGCGGAAGGGCTGACGGACCGGCCGCGTGTGAGAACGGTACCCGTCCGGCGCAAGAAGGCCGCTTGAAAATGGTGTGTCGACCGCGATGCCACTCAAGATCCAACACGACGACCAGCCAACGCTGAACTTGACTCCGATGATCGATGTCGTGTTCCTCCTGATCATTTTTTTTATGGTGGCGACGAAGTTCACCGAGTTGGAACGGAATATTGGCCTGAATATTCCCAAGGTACCCGAACCGGGCGCGATGACCGCCCCGCCTGATAAACGTGTCGTGCAACTCTATCGTAATGGGACCGTCCGTCTCGATTTCGAACCAGTATCGTTGGACCAGCTCACGCAACGGCTCGCGTCCGCCCGAAAGGAGTACGCCAACCTTGGGGTCATCATTCGCGGCGATGGAGAATGTTCATTCCAGCGTGTTGCCGAGGTTCTCAGCGCCTGCCGCCGCGCAAATGTTCAAGAACTTGACATCGCGGTCCAGCCAACCACGATCCGATAGATGGCCCATACCACGCATCCAATCCCATGTCCCCATTTGCACCAGATCGATTCGTCGCATGGCTCGCCCAGACGCCGCCGATCTGGATTGTTGTCTGGGTCGGGCTCGCCCTGTTGACGCTTGCACTCTGTGTTTTAACCCTAACACGTTGGGGCCAGTCACGACCGCTAAGGAAATGCGCGATCTTGTCCCTTCTCGCGCATGGGCTTCTGATATGCTTTGCGACAGCAATCAAGATTGTTCATAGCGCCACCGAAGGGCCCGCGGAACCGGCGATGCATGTTGCCATTGTCGACGGTGCGCGAATTCCGGAGAGTCGAACCAGCCCAGTGGATCCAGCAGTCGAATCGATTCCGAACCTCGAACAAAGGCCGTGGGATCCCCAACCGAGTGGGCCCGTGCTGGAACCGGCGATCGGATCGCTCGAGTGCCTAGCTGGCGATTTGAATCCGCTGGAAGGAATCGGTCCTTCCGAACCGGCAAGGATTCCATCCCCTCCGGCCCCGGCCGCGACCCATCCCGATCCGCCTGCCAAGACCGCGAGTCGTTCCGATCCTGCGGCGAACCAGGCAGCCGCCGAAACGATGTCCGCATCCAGGCCGCCCGATCGCATGGATTCTCCTTCTTCGAGTCGGGATGTTTCGGTGGCCGAATCCAGCCATCGGCCGGATTCCGCCATGGCGCGGCCCGGACCAACCCAATTCGTCCACACCCATCCATCCCAGAGCATTTATCGCTACCGTTCGACCACGGAACGGAACCAGGCTGCCCAGCGGTCGGGTGGGAGTGGCGAAACCGAGGCGGCTGTCGACCATGCCCTCGCCTGGCTGGCCCGGTCCCAATCCGAAGATGGCCGCTGGATTGCCGCCCGGTACGGGGCCGGCCGCGAAGAGAAGGTTCTTGGTCACGACCGCCAGGGGGCTGGAATGCGTGCCGATACGGGTGTCACCGGCCTCGCACTGCTGGCCTTTCTTGGAGCCGGCCAGACCCATCAGCAGGGATTCCATCGCAATACGGTCTCGAAAGGAATTGAATTCCTGATCGCCGCACAAGGCAGCGATGGGAACCTGGCCGGGGAGGCCACGCTCTATGCCCGAACCTACTGCCACGCAATGGCCCTGTTTGCCCTGGCCGAAACATTTGCAATGACCCGCGATGATCGCCTCCTGCCCTCCGTGACGCGAGCCGTTCACTACACCATCATTTCCCAGAATTCGAGTACCGGCGGGTGGCGCTATCGGCCCGGTGATCTGGGCGACACCAGCCAACTTGGTTGGCAGGTCATGGCACTGCGGAGCGTGGAATTGGCAGATGTGCCGGTCCCCAATGATACGTGGCAGGGTGTGACACGCTTCCTATCCCTTGTCACAAGTGGTCCGCATGGCGGTTTGGCCGGCTACCAGCCCGGTTCGCCTCCAAGTCGCACCATGACTGCCGAGGCTGCCTATTGCCGGCAGCTGGTCCGATCCCGGCTCGAACCTGCGGCCATGCGCCGCATGGATGCAATCCAATCGGACCACGAAGCGGCCGCATATGTGCTGACCGAACTACCCGGTGATAGCCGTATGAACCTGTATTATTGGTATTATGCGTCGCTGTTCCTGCATGGCCGGGCTGAAATTGCCAGCGTCGCGGAGCGTGGCGAGTGGCTCCGCTGGAATGATGCCTTGAAACTGGCGCTACTGAAACGGCAGATCCGAGTATCGGGCCCGTTCGAGGGAAGCTGGGCCCCCGATTGTGTCTGGGGCGGATACGGCGGCCGTGTCTATAGTACGGCCATGGCCGCACTCTGCCTCGAAGTCTATTATCGCTATGCAGCCAGCGAGGAACTTATCGCCACCACGCCGTTCGACTATCTCCAGAGATAAATGCCATCAATGCCATCAAGCGACTGGATCCATAGGGTCTTGGCTACTTCATTTTGACCCGTTTGACTCTCATCCCAGGCCTAGTAGAATTAGGAGAGTCCGCGATGCCATCACTTGCGACGATTCCTTGACGATTCCATGGCCGGCGTACCGTACAATTGCCATTGATCCGCTGCGAACGGTTCTTCGGCGTACCGGGCCTGTATCGATCGTCCCAATGGATGGGATTATGATACCGCGGCTTCCAGACGAGGGAGCAACCATGTTATCGTTCCAAAATTCCGTGGCCATCCTATGGGCCTTTTTCTCTCCAGGACCAATGGAGATGGTCATCATCGGCATCATTGCCGTGCTGCTCTTCGGCAGCCGGCTGCCATCCGTTGCCCGATCGTTGGGCAAGAGTTTTGTCGAATTTAAAAAAGGAGTTCGTGGTATTGAAGACGAAATCCGAGATTCAACTTACCACGACCCAGTCCAAGTAACCCATCGGGATATTTCTGGCGAATCGGAATCCCCTGCCGCACCCCGGTTTGAACCCCCGACGGAACCGCCAAAACAGACTGAAAATGCGCAGGTGTAGGATCCAATCCGGAGCGGCAAGCCAGAACCCCGGCTCCTCGAAAGAAGCCGGGTTTCTTAATAAGTGAATTCTCGATTACAATAGCGGACCATTCCAGAATACCATTCCGGGCGGCTAGCTCAGTTGGTTAGAGCGCCGTGTTCACACCGCGGAGGTCGGCGGTCCGAATCCGCCGCCGCCCA
>JAFGFZ010000363.1 GCA_016930815.1 Pirellulales bacterium
ACGGATCGTTCTGGCCCACGAGCTGGCCCACGTCCGCCACAGTGATTTTCTTTTACACGCCCTTGGCCAATTGAGCGTCGCGCTCCATTTCTACCATCCGCTAGTCCATTGGCTCGCCCGCCGCTTACGGCTGGAACAGGAACTTGCCGCCGATACGATGGCGGCCCAAGTAACCGGTGGGCAACAGATCTATCTAATGACACTGGCGAACATTGCCTTGGCACAACCGAACATTCGTGTGGGCTGGCCGGCCCACGCCTTCCTGCCGACCCGCGGAATGTTTTTACGGAGAATCGAGATGTTGCGAAACAAAAAGTACAATCCAAATCCTCCTGGTGGTTTCTCCATGGCCACGCAGAGTATCGCGTTCTGCCTCCTGGCTGTCGCAGGCCTCGTTGTCGCCGGGCTCCGTGGGACAGCCAACGAAGGTTCTTCTGAATCCGACTCCACATCGATAACAGCACAAGATCCTAGGACATTTTTGGAGTTCCATCTTGCTGAATCGAATCCACGCGAAAATCTTATGAAAGCAATATTGGATCATAACAAAGAAACGGTTTATCTACACAAAGACCCAGTCCTAACAGGGCAACATGTTACCAGCGCGCAAGTTGTCAACATCGATTCGAATCAACCTGCCGTGGTAGTCACGTTCACCGAAGAAGGCCAACAAATCCTGAAAAAAGTAACAACAGATCACCAGGGGAAACGACTGGCTGTCCTCGTCGACGGCAAGATCGTCACCGCACCAACCATTCGAGCGACAATCAGCAAGGTCGCTCTGATCACCGGTAACTTCGATCGAGCGGAAGCCGAGCGCATCGCGAACTTTTTCTTCCCCACCAAGCGCGATGCAAGAAAAACAGTTGACTTCTCCTATATCCCGGAAGACGCAGCCTGGTTCTTTGCGGTCCGACCAGCGGATATGTTCAAAGTCAAATGCTTCCAGCCAGTTTTGGAAATGGCCGATGCGGAAATGGCGATCACCGACGGCTTCTCCTGGTCGCAAATCGAGCAGCTTTCCGTTGTATGGACACTGGTCCCGGCTGCAGATCTGAGGACGAATTCCGAACGGACAATTGTTCGAGTGACACCTGATGTTGATCTACCGTCGGTCCATGCGGCACTGGCTCGAATGAAAACAGTCCATGAACCACGCGAAGAAACGATTGCCGGTACGCGAATCTATGTTGATTCGCGCTCCGACCAGCCGAGTCGGCCTGCCTATTATGTCGCCGATGCCCAGACGCTCGTCTTCGATCGCTATGACCGGATAGTGAATCTCGTTCGCGGTGACGAAACTGCGATCGATCCCGAGCAAATCACTGCGATCGATGACACCCAAGGTGCGCTCGGTATTGCCTATGCCCAAGGATCCCAGTTCCGGGTTAGGATCCTTCCCGAGTTACGCCGACAGGCGAAAGATATTCCGAGCGGATTGGCAATGTTACTGCCGGTGGTTGAGAAGACCGATACCGGCTTGTTAATCGCTCGAGTCAACGCGGACTTGGAGATTACCGGCACTGCCGTGTGCCCATCGGCCCAAGATGCCACGGGGGTCGCCAAGGCGATCGAATCGCTGATATCCATGATGCATCATTGGATTATCGCGCGGACGGAAGGGCCTGGTGGATTCGAAGATGCTGTTGGCAAGGGCAGCTCCCAAGACGAACGTTCAAGCGGACCGACAATGTTCGAATCACAACTTGTGGCCCTGAGCAAAGTGCTTGTGAAAAACGCCCACCTGACCGTGGTCGACAAACAGGCCAAAATGACGACATCCTGTGAACCCGATCTCGCGGATCTGTTCGTCGCAATGGGGCCATCCATCCGGAAAGGCCGCGAAGCCGCGCGGCGGGCATTGTGTATCAATAATCTCAAGCAGATCGCGCTCTTATTCCTCCTTTATGAAAACCAAATGGGGTCGTACCCACCTGCCGTGTTCTACGGGCCCGATGGTAAGACGCCTTATAGTTGGCGAGTGGCCATATTGCCTTATCTGGGCGCCCAAGAGATATACGATCAGTACAAGTTCGACGAGCCGTGGGACGGTCCGAATAATATCAAACTGCTCGATAAGATGCCGGCCATCTATCGCCACCCGAAAGATAATTCCCAATCGACAAACACATCTTACTTTGTTCTGACCGGCCCAGAGACCGTCTTCTCAAGTAAGGAAGGCGTGAAACTAAGAGAGGTCCTCGACGGAACACACTTTACTTTGCTCGTTGTCGAAGCCAAGCGGGATGTGCCCTGGACGAAACCCGAAGATATCCCCTACGCTTCCGACCAGCCGCTGCCAGAACTGGGTGGCTGGCAGTGGTCACTAGGTGGACCGGACGGATTCTGTGTCGCCCGCTGTGATGGAAGTGTCGACTTTCTCGTTGAAGACAGGAACGATGAAGCCGAATTCCGCGCGATGATCACGAAAGCAGGTGGCGAAACGATTCGAAGCAACTCGAAAGTCGCCCCGGCCAGAAATCGGTAGAATTCAACCTTGCCGCGCGGCCACGCGACAGGGATCTCTTGGCAGCAAACGCCTCTCATTCCAAGGGTCGGCGATGAGAGGCGCTGCCGTGATTTATTGATCGGACATCCATCCTTGGATATACTTCTCCTGCGCGGGGCACAGATTCCAACGATATGACTTCTTATGGGAGATCCACCGATGCTGTCCAAACCAACGCGTCGCGAATTGATTCAAACGGCAATCACCGGTACCGCCACATTGGGGCTGGGATCGCTCCTGGCATCCCCCCTCCTAGCCGCGGAACACAAGGAAGATCTCTTGTATAAGATCTCGATCGCCGAATATTCTTTCCACCGCATGATCGCCGCTGGGAAGCTCGACCCCCTCGATTTCGGCCCCTTCTGCCGTCAAGAGTTCGGTGTTGATGCCGTGGAATACTGGATGGGCCCGTTCAGCGACAAGGCGACCGACAAGAAATACATGGGTGCGATGAAGCAACGATCGGACGACGCTGGTGTCAAGGGCCTGCTGATCATGATCGACGGGGAAGGCGCGCTGGGCGATCCGGACGAATCACGGCGCAACCAGGCTGTTGCCAATCACCACAAATGGATCGAAGCGGCCAAAGAGATGGCTTGCCACTCGATCCGAGTCAATGCCCAATCCGAGGGGACGCGGGATGAACAGATGCGACTGGCCGCCGATGGCCTCCGCCAATTGAGCGAATTCGCGGCCAGCTACGATATCAATGTGATCGTCGAGAACCACGGGGGCCTGTCTTCCGATGGCAACTGGGTGGCCAGTGTCATGAAACTAGTCGATCTACCAAATTGCGGGACACTCCCTGACTTCGGGAACTTCCACGATTACGACCGCTACCGAGGTGTCCAGGAAATGATGCCCTGGGCCAAGGCGGTCAGTGCCAAAAGTCAAGCCTTCGATGCCAGTGGCAACGAAACGGGAACCGACTTTCTGCGAATGATGAAAATCGTCACCGATGCCGGCTACCATGGCTATGTGGGGATCGAATGGGAAGGTGGCAAACCGGACGAAATCGAAGGAACCCGGCTGACACAACGCCTCCTGGAACGGGTCCGAACCCAGCTCGACGCAAGCTAAATATCTAGCTTCCATGGACAGGACACCTTGGAAAATGGGAACGGGGCTCTGCCTAAAAAATAGGCACACATCCCTTGCATCGACTGAAGGCACCCGCTGCCCGATTCTGGGCATTCCGGGTATTGCCATCTAAGTGCTGTCATAGCAACGACATGCAAGCACACCTTGACCGCTAGCAGAACATGGGAGCGTATCCGGGCCAGAAGGAGGTCCTGGATGGAGCCTATCCTCTCATAAGGAGATCCATGTCGTGCTAACTGCATCTCAAGAAAAGTACCAGGAAATTCTCAGCATTGCCGAAGACCTCTTCCGTCAGGATACGGACTGGGTCACGTTTTTCCGCGAAGTTCTTGGTACCGACGGGATTATTCGAAAAGCATTTCCGGAATCCAAACAACTTACCCATTTTGAGAACAGCGAGGAGTACGCCAAGATCCAACGATTACTTACCAAGCTCCGCGAAAAAAAGTCCACGGGTGATTCTGATTCCGAACCAACGCGTGTCATTACAGTCCGGTTACCGAAGAGCATGCACGAGTTCTTGCGGACGGAAGCAGGCGAGAAGCGGACGAGCATGAACAAATTATGTATCTCGAAGTTGCTCCAGATGATTGAAGACGATTACGTTCCCATCGAACAGTCTTCCAATGTACGCAAACGCAACGCCGAACCCAATCGTTTCGATAGTGCGGTGCCCGAGGAACAGCCTCTTCAGCCATACCGTGGAGAGTTGTGACGGCCGCAGTCCGCCGTGGCACCGATTTCCCAAAAGGGGGTCTGGAGTGAACCTATAAGCCGGGTTCTGTGACCGCAAGCGCGGCCGGCGATCATTCATCTAGGACGCCGGTTGCCCGACGCCTCCAGCAGCCTACCCGGAGGTCGAACGGACCGGACCGATCCGCAGCCACGACGAGCGGGCATTCCCTCCTATTTGGCCTTGCACCCGGTGGGGTTTACCGAGCCAGGCGGGTCACCCCGCCTGCTGGTGCGCTCTTACCGCACCGTTTCACCCTTACCACTGGCCGGGGCGCTAGGCGCCGTGGCCAGAGGCGGTCTGTTTTCTGTGGCACTATCCCTGGCCTTTTAGCCGGTGGGCGTTACCCACCACCGCGTCCTGTGGTGCCCGGACTTTCCTCCCGCCCCACCCATGCGGGCAGGACCAGCGATCGCCCAGTTCACTCCGGACCGCCTTTATTGTAATCTAAACCTGGCCAGCGCCCATCCATTGAAAGAGTTCCCTCTCAATAAGAAGGCCTTAAAAGCCAGGCAAAAAGCCCGAGGAAAGAAGCCCGGCTTTTTCCGAAAAGCCGGGCTTCTTCGCTGCCGGGCTTCTGGGGCGCCGCAGTTTTTTTTAAAGGAAGTACCAACAAACACATGATGCGCGTATCATTGTCCTAGCCCGACAGAGCCGCAACCAAGTGTAGGCGGGTCTCTCCGAGACCCGCAATGCAACCTCATAATAGCATCCTGTAAGATGCGCGCACCGTGCGCGCATGTTACACGCTAGGACTCTAGCCCGGATCGATCACCCATCCACCACGGAGCCATGCCATGCCTCATCGCCGAACTTCACGCCGTGATTTCAT
>JAFGFZ010000364.1 GCA_016930815.1 Pirellulales bacterium
CATCGTATCGCCAAATCCCCTTGAAATCATCTTGTCGATCCTTTTAGGAAGTGGATTCGGTTTGCCATCGAGTGTACCACCAACCGCGGAAGATCCGATCGCGGCCAATGTCGCGCCAGCCGAATGTATCTTCTATGTCTCTTGGACAGGCACCGGAAAACCCGATGCGGCAAGCGGCAACTCCTGCGAACGGCTCCTTGCGGAACCGGCAATCCAGAATTTCCTTGCGCAGAATTGCCAGCGAGCTCTGGCCCTCATAAGTAATTCCAATCCCAATAGCGGTTTCCCATTGGATATCAATCAGCTAAATGAACTATTAGAACTCATTTCCGGCAAGCCGGGCGCGTTTTTCATCTCAGATATTCAGTCCAATGGAAATAATCCTCCTATCATGAACGGTGGCGGTGTACTTCGCGTTGGCGAGAATGCAAATCAGCTGAAGAGCCTGCTCGAAACATTTCAGTCCCGTGCTCTGAAGGATCACGTCTCCTCCGTCCAGATTCAAAACCATTCATTCTCGCGTCTCCATTTCGACCAGAATTTTCCGAAGATCACATGGGGGATAGTCGGCAATCACTTGATCTTCGGCTTCGGTGACAATGCCATTGAGTCATTGTTGCAGCGAATCGATGGGCCCGTTCCAGGTTGGCTAACCGATATTCGATCCAAACTCCCGGTGCCACGGCCTGCATCGGTGACGTACATGAACGTGGATCAAATCATGGAACGCATCATCGAAGCAAGCAACCAACCCGAAGTCGCTCAGATGATCCACTTGCTGGGATTGGATTCGGTTCAATCGATTGCCAATGTGAGCGGATTAGACGAACAAGGATATGTCACGCGTTCGCTATTGTCCGTAAACGATGCTGGCCGCGGCCTGCTGTCATGGATCGAGGCAAAACCGTTGACGGCCGACGATCTGAATATGATCGGGCATGATGTGCCGATCGCCGTTGCATTCAAACTGGACCCGGCGCGCGTCTACGATTTATGGCTCGATGTCGTCCAACTCGCCAGTCCCCATGATGCGCGGCAATTCCAACAGAGCATGGAAGAATTCAAGCAGCATGTCGGAATCAGCATTCGGGATGATCTGCTGTTCTCGCTGGGTGACTCGTGGCGGATCTTTGCGCAACCGGGTGCGTCCAGCCTGATGAACGGTTGGACTGCCGTGATTTCGATACGCGATCCCAACCGCCTGGCAACAGCCCACGAGACATTATTCGCTTTCCTAGAAAAATCATTGGCCGATTCTGGAGGGCCTCATCTCAAGTCAAACGATACGAATGGTCGTACGGTGTATACTCTTGAACTGGGCCAAATCGGTGCCCCTCTCGCCCCATCCTGGTGCATCAACGGCAAAGAATTGTACATCACGCTCATGACTCAAACGCTGGATCAAATTCTTAAACAGAATGGAAATGACTCATCGCTGGTCGAACTTCCGTTAGTGCATAAGTCACTCAACCAGGACAAGCGAACCTTGGCGTTGGCATATATCGACACGAAACGGGTTGTCGAGATGTTAACACCTCTTGCGCGGATGGGTTTGCAGCAAATGCAGAGGATGCGACCGCCGTTTCCCCTGGACACATCAAATCTTCCACCTATTGATCTGTTTCTGAAACATTTACAACCAACCACACTGACCGTGCAACGGACATCGGATGGCATGCTCGTTGAAAGCCATCACACGCTGCCAGGCGGGAATGTCGGAACCATTGCGCCGGTCGCGGTTGCCTTGCTCCTGCCCGCCGTTGCGTCCTCGCGGGAAGCCGCGCGGCGGGTGCAGGGCATGAATCAAATGAAACAAATTGGACTGGCCTTGCATAACTACGCGGCTGCCAAAGGGGCATTCCCGGCCGGTTACAATGCGGATGAGGATGGCAAACCGCTATTGAGCTGGCGGGTTCATGTTCTGCCTTATATCGAGGATGGAGGGCTCTATAACGAGTTCCATTTGGACGAACCGTGGGATAGCCCCCATAATAGGGCCCTAATCGATAAGATGCCGGCCATCTATCGATCACCCAAATCACAGGCCAAGCCGGGAATGACCAATTACCTCGGCGTTGGCGGCGCCGACGGGATTTTTGTCCGGCCGCAGAAAGGGAATCAACTGGGAACGAGTTTCCATGATATCCGCGACGGGACATCCAATACGATCATGATCGTCGAAGTTCCCGATGAATCCGCTATGATCTGGACGAAGCCGGGTGATTTCGCCCCAGATAAGAAAGATCCAAGTCGGGGATTGATCGGAATGCACTCCTATGGATTTCTTGCCGGATATGCCGATGGACTTGTCCTAATTATTGCCAAGGATATGGATCCCGGCATCTTGAAGGCGATGTTCACGAAATCGGGAGGAGAAGCAGTTGCCAACGGACTTTTGGAGCCTGCCAAGTTGGAGCCTGCCAAAGCCGCTCCGGCGCCCAAGGCCGCGCCGGCGTTGGTTGCACCGGCTGAAGAGAAATAAAGCCAGAGAATGAGCCATGAACTCCGCTCATTCCACGTGGAATGCGGAGTCATGAGGCAATATCGTCTGTTTTAGCGCGAATAATGGTTGGACTACTTAGCCTTTAACCAACTACCCTCGCCCCGCTTGCGGGGAGAGGGGTTGGGGGTGAGGGGTTTTGGATAGGCTCTTAACGAATGATATTGACAAGTCGTTCCTAACCGTCTGGAAAAATGTCTTATGCAAGATTCGATAGCATTGTCTGCGGATCGATTGAGCGAGAACGACGTCCTCGCGATTGATGAACTTCGAAATACCTATCGCCAGCTGTGCCAAGAGCTCGGCCGCGTGATTGTTGGCCAGCACGATGTCATTGAGCGGCTTGCCATTTGCCTTTTTGCCCGAGGCCATGCCCTGCTGATGGGTGTGCCAGGGCTGGCAAAGACACTGATGATCGGCAAGCTGGCGGAGACGATGTCATTGAAGTTCAGCCGCATCCAATTCACGCCCGACTTGATGCCGATGGACATCACGGGATCAAATATCCTACAGGACGACGGGCACGGCCGGCGCGAATTTCAATTCGTTCATGGGCCAGTCTTCGCGAATATCGTCTTGGCGGATGAAATCAACCGGGCGCCTCCGAAGACCCAGGCGGCGATGCTTCAAGCGATGCAGGAGTACAAGGTGACCGTGGTCGGATCCACATTTCCACTCGAGCCACCGTTTCTGGTCCTGGCCACGCAAAATCCGATCGAGCAGGAAGGGACGTACCCGCTGCCCGAGGCCCAATTGGACCGGTTCATGTTCCTGATTGAGATCGACTACCCATCGGAGGGCGAGGAGATCGAGATAGCCCGGACAACGACGGGAGATCCGCTTCCGGAGTTGGATCACCTGTTGACCGCGACGGAGATTATCCAGCACCAGAATCTGGTCCGGCGGATTCCCGTTCCGGAGCATATCTATACGTATGCCGCGAAGCTGGTCCGCAAGACACGGCCGAAAGGGACGTCGGCGCCTGCGTGGTTGAAGCCTCTGGTTGCCTGGGGCGCTGGCCCGCGGGCGGTGCAGAATTTGATCCTTGGCGCCAAGACACGAGCCGCCCTCTTGGGCAGTTACATGGTCCGGCTCGAAGACATTCAAGACGTCGCGGCGCCGGTATTGATCCATCGCGTGATCACGACATTCGCAGCGCAGGCCGAGGGGATTTGCGCGAAGGATATTGTCGCCCGGTTGGTTGAAGAGACCCGCAGCGAGGCGTAAACCGATGTTTCCCGACTATCGATCCCGCAGTTTTTTGGATCCGCAAGCGCTCTCCCGCTTGGCGAGTATCCCCCTGACAGCGCGGCGGCCGATGCAAGGAACCATATCGGGGCGGCACCCCAGCCCGCATCGGGGAGCCAGTGTCGAATTCGCCGAATATCGGAAATATGTTCCCGGCGACGATTTGCGGAGGATGGACTGGCGGGCCTACGGCCGATCGGATCGGTATTATGTCAAGGAATTCGAAGCCGATACGAACCTCCGGTGCTGCCTTGTCCTCGATACGAGCGGTTCGATGGCGTTCGGTTCCGGCAACTTCAGGAAAATTGATTATGCCCGCAAGATCGCGGGAACGCTCAGCTACTTGGCCGTCCAGCAGGGAGATGCTGTCGGATTGACGTGCGTGGCCAAAGGGATTGTCCAAAGCATCCCGCCGCGCCAGAATCCAGCCCACTTGATGCATGTCTTTGATATTTTGGAGCAGGCGGTACCCGCCGGAGAAACACAGATTGTCCCGGTACTTCACGAATTGGCCGAGACCATTCCGCAACGGGCATTGATCATCATCCTCTCGGATTTCTTTGCCGAACCGGATGAAGTCCGCGGCGCGTTGGAGCATTTGCGATTTCGAAAGCACGACGTCACGGCGTTCCACTTACTCGACCCGTTGGAATTGGCATTCCATTTCCGCCGTCCGATGCGTTTTGTTGACATGGAGGGTGGTCCAGCCATATTTGCCGAGCCGAACGAGATCGCAGGCCGGTACCACAAAGCCCTGGAGCAATACCTGGCCAAGATCCAGGATGTTGTTTTGAGAACAGCCATTGATTACCACCGGCTCTCGATCGATGAAGACTATGAACGTGCCTTAATGCGATTCCTGACCGGTCGCACGCAAACTCGAGGCGTTCGATGAGTTTCCTGCAGCCGATGATGTTGGCGGCGATGCCGCTGGTTGCATTACCGCTTATCATTCATTTAATCAACCAGCGCCGTTACCAGACGATGCGTTGGGCGGCCATGATGTTTCTACTGGCGGCGAACCGAATGTCGCGGGGTTACGCACGGCTTCGGCAGTGGTTGATTATGCTCTTTCGGATGCTTGCCATCGCGGGCCTGATTTTTGCCGTAAGCCGCCCGCTCGCCAGCGGCTGGCTGGGAATGACGTCTGGCGGCCGCGCTGATACAACGATCCTGCTTTTCGACCGGTCGCCCAGCATGCAGCAGCAAGGTGCGGGGACGGCCATTTCCAAACTGGAGACGGGCCGGAACCAATTGGTTCAAGGACTCAAGACACTCGGTTCCTCCCATTGGGTTCTCATCGAAAGCACGACCAACAAACCGCGTTCCCTGGAATCTCCCGACGCCCTTTTCAACCTGCCGGATACCGAGCCGGCCAGCATGGCTGCCGATCTGCCGGCCATGTTGCGAGTCGCATACGATTATATTAAGGCGAATCAGACTGGGCGGACGGAGATCTGGATCTGCTCCGATCTGCGTGAAAACGATTGGAAAGCCACCAGTGGACAATGGCGGACATTACGGGATCGCTTCATGCAGCTGCCGCAAGGTGTTCGCTTCCACCTGCTTGCCTATCCTCAAACCGCCGACAACATCGCCGTCCGCGTCACCGGCGTCCAGCGGCGGGAAATAGGCCAAGCCGCCGAACTCCTTTTATCGTTGAAATTCATCAGGCAAGGCAATTCCAATGTTCCGGCCACGATTCCGGTCCAGATTGAAATGGAAGGCGCGCGGTCCGAGATGACAGTCGAAATCACCGGCCCGCAGTATGAAATGAAGGACTGCCGTATCCCATTGGAGAGTGGCCAAAAACGGGGCTGGGGACGAATTGCCATTCCCGCCGACTCGAATCCGGCCGACAACGTTTTTTATTTTGCATTCGATCAACCGAGTACTCGGCAAACGATCGTTGTCGCCGACGATCCGCAGGCAGCTGAATTTCTTCAGCTGGCCGCGTCCATCGGGCCGGATCCATCCATAGCCTGCGCGGCCGAAATCGTACCGAGGGAGCAACTTGCCGCCGTTGCATGGGACCGGATCGCACTGCTTCTCTGGGAAGCAACGCTACCAGAGGGCGAGGTCGCCGAACGGATCGAATCGTATGTTCATCGTGGCGGCCAGGTCATCTTTTTGCCACCGCGCATTCCCGACAGCAAGACCCAGTTTGGCATGCGGTGGGAAAAATGGATTGATGCGCCCAAGGATTCTTCGGTTGAAGCGTGGCGTGGTGATCACGGCTTACTTGCGCATACACAGAGTGGTGCGGCACTTCCGGTCGGTCAATTACAAATTCATCAGTACTGCCATTTCTCTGGTAAATTCACATCCTTGGCAACAATGCAAGGTGGTATTCCGTTGCTAGCGCGCGTCCCGGCGAATCCGGGAGGAATCTATTTTTGTGCCACCACCCCAGCCGCTAGAGACTCGTCGCTGGCGACCAGCGGTGTCGTATTCTACGTGGCGATCCAGCGGGCATTGGCGGATGGATCTGCCGTCCTGGCAAATGCTCGCCAACTCGTTGCCGGCCCGGTCCCGGCGGGGATCCCGGCTCCCTGGACACGCTTGTCCAGCACGGGCAATGCCTTATCAACGGATTACTCCTATCATCACGGCGTCTATGCAGCCGGCGACAGGCTATTGGCCGTCAATCGGGCATTGGAAGAGGACCATGCATGCGTGCTCGATGATGCGGCGATCGAGGAACTCTTCCAGGGCCTGGATTTTGCCCGTGTGGATGATCATGCCGGGAATGTCCGCGCCTTGATTCAAGAGGTCTGGCGTTTGTTCCTTTTTGGCATGCTTGTGGCGATGATCGTCGAGGCGGCACTCTGCCTGCCAAAAATCCGCACGGCAGCCAGGGTGGCATACCGGGAAGTCCAAGGAGCCGCCGCATGAGTGCCTCGCGTTCATTCACGTTGCTCTGGACCCCATGGTCGGCCGCCGTCTCCGTGCTGGCGGTCGGCATCACCGCCGGATTCTGTTTGATCGCATGGCGGCGAAGTGGCTATCGACGATCCACGGGATTTCTTGAATTAGCCCGGTTGGGACTTGTCAGCCTCGTCGCACTGCTGTTGAATCAGCCGGAATTCATTGAGGAGTTCCGGCCCGAGAACAAACCAGCCATCGCCCTCTTATGGGACGCCTCTTCAAGCATGGAAACCCAAGACGTCCCATGCAGTGAACGCAACGATGGAACGCGCATCGCGCGTCGCCAGGCGATTGCGGCATGGTTGGAACCCGCGTCCTGGACCACGCTTCGCGATCGGATGGATGTTCTGATCGAGCCATTTTCATCACCGAAAAAGGGATCCGGCTCTGGGCATGGTAGCGACTTGCACGAACCACTTGCCGCGGCAGCCGGGAACGATAAACATTTGCTTGGTATCGTATTCATCTCCGATGGTGATTGGAATGAAGGAGCACCGCCGGTCGAGGCTGCCGCCCAGCTTCGTTTGAAAGGGATCCCCGTCTTTGCGGTGCCCGTGGGCAGCACCACACGATTACCCGACGTGGAACTACTCAGTCTCGATGCCCCAACATTCGGAATCGCCGGCAAGTCGGTCCGGATCCCGTTCTCAATCGATAGTTCGCTTCCTCACGAATATCGGGCCACGGTTACGCTGCAAACCGAGGCCGGCGATGAATTATCGAAAGAGGTCCTGATCCATGCGATGGGACGTACGAATGATTGGATCGAATGGAATCCTCAAAATACTGGTGATTACACACTTACAATGGAAATACCAGTACATAGTGAAGAAACACTCGATGATAATAATCGGTTATCCGCACCCATTTCCATTCGCGAAGAGAAACTCCAAGTTCTGGTGATCGAGTCGTATCCGCGATGGGAATATCGTTATCTGCATAATGCGTTATCACGCGATCCGGGTATCGATGTAGCCTGCCTGCTGTTCCATCCAGGTTTGAGTAAAGCAGGTGGCGGGAACAAGGATTACATCAAGGCATTCCCGAATAGCGTTGATGCGCTTGCCAAATTCGATGTGGTCTTTGTTGGCGACGTGGGATCCGGCGACGGCCAGTTAACCGATCTCCAATGCCAGTGGTTGAAGGGATTGGTTGAACACCAGGCAAGCGGCCTGGTGTTCATGCCCGGATGGCAAGGTCGGCAGTTATCCCTGACGGAAACCGAGCTGGGTGATCTCTTTCCGGTGGTTCTCGATGCCAGACAATTGGGTGGCTGGGGTTCACGAACGCCCAATCATTTCGAACTCACGGAATTGGGGCGCCGTAGTCTGCTGACCAAGCTTGCAGACACACAGAAGGAGAACACGGAGGTCTGGGATGGACTGGCCGGCTTTCAATGGTACGCACCCGTGATTCGGGCCCGTGCGGGCAGTGACATCTTGTGTGTCCACCGGGATGTCTCGAATGAATTCGGCCGGTTGCCGTTGGTGGTGACACGGACGTATGGAGTCGGAAAAGTGCTGTTTATGGGCACGGACGGTGCCTGGCGGTGGCGCGAAGGAGTTGAGGACAAATATCACTACCGGTTTTGGGGACAGGTTGTACGCTGGATGGCATATCAGCGGCATATGGCAAAGGGTGAAACGATGCGATTGTATTATTCGCCGAACCAGCCACGCATGCGTCAAACCGTGACGTTCGGCGCGAATGTTATGGAACAGAGTGGTGAACCGCTCGGTACCGGCGATGTGGTGGCGCGCATAGTTGCCCCATCGGGAAAAACGAAAATGGTCCAATTCAAGTCAACCGGGGACGCGTGGGGTGCTTTTGGCGGGCGTTTTCGAACGGAAGAGGCTGGCCATCATCAGGTGACACTCCTATGCAAGCAGACGAACGCCACTTTAGAAACGTCCTTCTTCGTCCAAGGTGTTGCCACCGAACGGATTGGGCAGCCAGCGCGGCCGGAAGTACTCGAAGAAATCGCTCGTGTCACTCGAGGCAAAGTGGTCACGCCGGACAGAATCCATGCAATTGTCGAATCACTCACCAATCTGCCGGATCCGCCCCCGACGGTGCGCCGGATTCAATTATGGAACCATCCGGCGGTCGCTGGCGCCGTGACTGCACTGCTGGGAGTTTTTTGGATCGCTCGAAAAACGGCCGGATTGATATGATAACATGCCGGTGAAACGAATTGTGCGAAAGAGATGCCATGAACCTTGCCGCTCCGCATGACAAGTTACGATTACCGGCGACCTTGGAATCGCAGTTGCATGCCTACCGCCGCCGGGTTTGGGCGATCAAGTTCACTGAAGCAGTTTGCATTGCAATATGCGGAGTGTTTGTTGCATTCCTCCTGGTGTTTCTATTGGATCGCCTGGTCAACACACCCTTCTCTGTACGCTTCGTTATTTTTCTGACGGCACTTTGTTGCTGCGCGATTGTGCCATGGTATTTCCACCGATGGATTTGGCGGCAACGCCGTCTCGATCAATTGGCCCGGTTACTTGGTCGTAAAATGCCTCAAGTTGGAGATCAGTTGCTTGGGATCATTGAGCTTGTCCATAGTGAATCCGAGCAAGCCCGATCCCGGACGCTCTGTGAAGCAGCGGTCGAGCAGGTAGCATCGGGTGCTCGGAACCGGAATCTGGCCCGCGCGGTTCCCGTGGCACGGCACCACTTCTGGGGCTTGCTCGCCAGTACGTTGATTGCGATTGGGATTGGCCTGGTGTTTTTCTTTCCGCGAGCTGCCGGGAACTCTTGGGCCCGATTGCTGGCACCGTGGCTCAACACGCCCCGCTACACTTTCGCAGCCTTTCACCCTTTGCCGGAACGGATGATTGTCCCTCACGGCGAGCCTTTCCCGGTCATCTTCCAGTTGGCAGAAGATTCGCCGTGGCGCCCACCGCATGGCGAAGTGCGAATGGGTGGGCAATCATGGGTACAAGCACCGCTGGAGAACGGGCGGTATGCGTTCGAATTGCCCCCGCAGATCGATGAAGGCTGGCTGGATGTCCGGATTGGCGATGCAAGGCAACGAATCCGTATCGTGCCAATGCTGCGTCCCGAACTGATCTCGGTTGTCGCCAGCATTCAACTCCCCGATTATCTCGACCAGACGAAACCGCTTAGAAAAGATGTCCGGGGCGGGTCGATCCTCCTGGTGCGCGGGAGTCGAGCATCCTGTACGGCCACCGCGAGTCGCGCCTTGGGCAAAGCGCGGGTCGATGGCCGGCCAAGAAATACCGCGGATGCCTCGATCCAGAGCCCGGTCACCTTGGTGGATCGGGAACGAAAAATCGAATTCGAATGGGAGGACACGTACGGTCTTTCAGGCAAAGAGCCCTTCACGTTAGTAATTTCCGGATGCGATGACAGTGCCCCCACGTTGACCTGTGAAGGAATCCCACGCCGGCATGTCGTGCTCGATTCGGAACAACTCGTTTTTCGGGTGCGAGCCCATGATGATTTCGGGATCAGGCATATCGGCATGGAATGGACCGGCGAAGAAAATAACTCGAACACCAAGCCGGCCCAAGGGGAACGCATTCTGGCGGCTGGCGGGTCCGACAAAATCGCGCTCGATATCACAGGTACCTTCAAAGCCACTTCCTTAGGCATTTCACCACAGCCCATCCTGTTACGGATCTTTACCGAGGATTATCTGGCCGATCGTGGCCGTATTTATTCGCCAACCTATCTCCTGTTTGTTCTGAGCCCCGACCAGCATGCCATCTGGATGACGGAACAGTTGAGCATATGGCACCGCCAATCGCTGGAAGTACGTGATCGCGAGATGCAGCTGCATGAAACGAATCGAGAACTGCGCGATCTGCCACCTGAGGTTCTCGATCAAGCTGAAACGCGGCGCCGAATTGAAAACCAGGCAGCGGCGGAACTGGCCAATAGCCGCCGGCTATCGCAGTTGGTGAACACGGGGGAGGCACTCATTTTCCAAGCATCGCGAAATCCGGAATTCGGTGTCGGGCACCTCGAGAAATGGGCCGCGATGCTACAGATACTCAAAGACATCTCGGCGAATCGGATGCCATCAGTCGCCGATCTGCTCACCAAGGCTTCCCAGGCCGAGAATGCACTTGCCAACGCGTCCAGCAGTCCGGCAGCCATGGCCGGAAAAAACCGCGCGTCCGATACAGGATCGCCCGGGGATACTCCACATGACGAGAAGAAGGAATCTTCCCCAATCACCGGGCTTGCCGATGTTGAGTCAACGCAACAGCCATCCGATCCGATACCATCAGAACAAGCTTCGAATCATAGCCGTTCGAGTCCGAGTCTCACGCTGCCAACGACAACACTTCTTGGTGGCGGACCGCCGGACAACACATGCCCGGCCAGCCAGAAAATGGAAGAGGCGGTTCAAAAACAGCAGGACCTGCTCGCCGAATTTGAAAAAATTGCCACCGAACTCAATACGATCCTCGCGAATCTGGAAGGAAGCACGCTGGTCAAGAGGCTGAAAGCGGCTGCGCGAGAGCAGTACGAAGTCGCAGGGCGTATTGGTGAACAGTTCGCTGATTCCTTTGGACTCGGGCAGCCAGCCGGCACCGCAACGCGGAAGGCTTTTAATGAACTTTCGGAAACCGAGTCCAAAGCCAGTTTCAAAGTCTCCCTGATCATGGACGACATGCAGGCGTATTTCGATCGCCGCCGCTTCGTGAAATTCAAAACTGTCCTCGATGACATGGGCGAACAAGATGTCGTCGGCAACCTCCGCGTTCTGGCCGAGGACCTCCCCATGGAACATGGGCTCTCGATGGCCCAATGCGAGTACTGGTCCGATTCCCTTGACCGGTGGGCCGAGGATCTTGTCGATCCAGCTTCGGGAGGGACGTGACCCGGCTCGAAATCACGCGGCAGTTTGCCGCCATCGGTCGTACTCGAGGTACTCCAAATCCTGGAAGCGGAAGTCAATCTGCGCGAGGAGACACGGGTTGCCGAACAGGCAAGAGCCGCGCTGGAATCGGAGAAATATCTTCTTGAGGCGAACACACTCTCCGAAACACAAAAAATCCTGCGGCACCGGATTGATCAAGTCACCCAAAGGATTCGCGAGTTGCCGGATGGAGAACTCGAATTCGCTCGTGAGATTCAGTTGCTCGAGACGGTTTCGGTGGTGATGGTCGAAACGGCTGGAATTCTAGCACGCCCGGAAACCGGCCCACCCGCCATCGCGGCGGAAACAGAGATCATCGAATTGCTACTGCAGTCCCGACGGATCAATCCCGGTCGCGGGGGTGGCAGTGGTTCGACGCCAGGGGGAGGTGGTGGTGGGACCACCCAGGATTCCGCATTGGCACTGCTCGGTTCGGGTATCAACGCAAAGGAACAAACCGAAGATCATGGCGTCTCACACTCGGTCGGCGACTCCGGGCCGTCGCTGCCCGAGGAATTTCGCGCTGGCCTGGATGAATATTTCAATCGGCTCGAACGCCCCAGTGAATAGAAGGCGGATGACACCATGCGACTTGATGGCTTTTCACAACCTGCTGCTGGAAATACGAAGCACGCATTGAACCTCTGTTTTTCATCATTTTGGTCTGATGAGAATCGTGCTCCTTCCGCTTGGAAATTCCCAGGCGTGCTTTGTCAACCCTTGATTCTAGAGTTCGCAAAATCGTTCATGCTGATGAAAGTCGTTGTTCGCTCCGCGAACAAAACGTTTGGTTTGCGGTGCAAACCACGACGATCTTGCCCGAATATCGTAAAGCTTGGTTCTGATAAAACACGAGGAATCTTGCGATCACTTGTGATCGGATTCATGATCTGGATTCCACTGATCGGGCGAGCGGATGAAGCAGTGCCTGAACCGGAAATACCACCCGGCTACGAGGAGGCTTCCGAAGCGGAAATACCACCCGGCTACGGGGAGGCACCAGAAGCAGGCAACGTTGCGGGGGATCGGAATGCCGCCGAGCCAGCGGCGCTCGACTTGAACGGGCTCGTTTTGAATGGGGATGCCAATCCAAATGTGGCTGAACTTGAGAAGCAGCTTCTTCCACAAATCAAGCAAGTCTTAAATATTGAACTGGCCTACATTCAAAGAGTATGCAAACCGACAAGAGAGCAGCTGGGAAAAATAGTTGATGCGGGAAACCAATCCCTGAAAAAAGTAGCGCGTCACATGGCGATTGCCCAAACCGGATCGTTCCAGGGAGACCTAGGCGGTTTTGTGGTTGCAGGTCCGACAATGCTTGATCCAGGAAAATTGATTCAATCCGAGTTGGCTCAAGCCATCCAGCAACACCTGAATCCTAATCAGGCCAAACGTTATCAAGAAGAAACGGAAAAACGGTCTTCATTTGTTCAACGTGCCACGATCCTAAATCTTGTCGCGGAAATGGACCGGCGTCTGATATTATCCGCGGAACAACGCGATCAGTTAGTCAAGTTACTCTCTCTCAACTGGCAGGAGAATTGGGCCCATTCACTCCAGTTATTCAGGCACAACAATCAGTACTTGCCGATGATTCCCGACCAATACGTGGTTCCGATCCTGACAGCAACTCAAAAACGGATCTGGCATTCCACCCCGAAACATGGACACGCGATTTGGGCAGGAAATATCGGAATGGTCGAACCAATGGTGGTTCTCGATGGAGATGTCTTCTCCGAACCAGTCGAAGTACCGGACTTTCCTGAGGAACAAGTTGAGGTTGGTGAACAAGAACAAGAAGAAGAGTGAAAAATGATGGAATTGAAGCCGCTCAGTGACAACGTTTTCCGCAGCGGAGGCTCCTACCGAGCTGCGAGTCGATAGCTCGATTAATGGTATTCTCATGATCAATAAAGACCGTTTCTTACTTCGATGCTTCTTTTTTCTAGCACTGCTGGCAACGGCCGCGGCCAGCACACCCCTCTGGGCGCAATTCGAGGAGGAAGAGGAGGAGGGCGCTCCGGTGCAGGAGACGTTCGAAATCGACGAGGAGAATTTCGATCAATGGATTTTCAGCAATATGCAGAATGCCCGCATGGCCCGACAATGGCTTGATTCCATGGTGGCACTGAAGATCGAATCCATGGACGCGATCTGCAGCTTGACGGAAGATCAAAAGGCAAAGATCCGGCTTGCTGGTAAAGGAGATATCCAGCGATTTTCTAATCACGTCGAAGAAGTTCGAAAAAAATTCCTTGCGGTCCGAATGGACCAGAATCGAATTAATGACATCTGGCAGGAGATCCAGCCGCTGCAAAACGAGCTGCAGTCCGGAATCTTCGGCGAGACATCTCTCATTCACAAGATCCTGATGCGGACTCTCAACCCCGAACAACAAACACGCTATGCGGAATCGGAACGGGAGCGCAGGCGTTTTTACTACGAAGCCAAGATTGGGCTTGTGGTGGCCATGCTGGAACAAGGGATGCCACTTCAAGAAAATCAACGCCACCAATTCGTCACGCTGCTAACCGAAGAGACCGAACCACCGCTGAAATTCGGGGAGTATGATCATTACGTTGTCTTGGTCAATGCGGCCAGACTGCCCGAAGAGAAGTTGAAACCGATATTCGACCATTCGCAATGGCAAGCACTTCAACAACAACTGGATCAGGCAAAAGCCATGGAGCATCACCTTCGAGAGAACGGTTTAATCCAATGAATGCTTTCGTCACCAAACAACTTAGGAACGGCTCACAAATAACTCCTCTTTGTAACCTCTTCCCCAAGGGTAGGAGGCAGGGTGAGGGGGAAGAAAGCGAAGAAGTTATTATTGAGTCGTTCCTTATTTGCACGGCTTCTTGGATCCGACTTACTATTCAACTGGCCTGCATCCTATTCGCCGTCAGTTCCGCTGCGACGGGCGTGGCTCAGTTTCCCAATGCGCGGCAGGGAGAAATGGTCCCGCGGGATGTGCGGGAGATGTACGATCGCGGAATGCAATATCTGGCCAAAACACAAACCGAATCGGGTGAATGGACGGGTGGGGAGCAGGGGCCCGGTGTCACCGGCATGGGGTTAATGGTCTTTCTAGCCTCGGGCGAAGATCCGAATTTTGGCCGCTATAGTCTCCATGTCCGGCGGGCGCTCCGCAGCATCATTTCCACCCAAGATGCGGCAACCGGCTATCTGGGAAATAGTATGTACCATCACGGGTTCGGGATGCTGGCACTGGCCGAGGCCTACGGTGCTGTCGACGATCGTAACCTCTGGCCTGCTGGTGAGGGAAAAAACAAGCGCTCCATTGGAGAGGCATTGGAACTGGCGGTCCGGGCGGCGATCACGTCGCAGAACAAGAATCCGCTCGGTGCATGGCGCTACTCGCCCGAATCAACCGATGCGGATACTTCCGTGAGTGGTGCCGTTTTGGTTGGCTTACTGGCCGCGCGGAATGCCGGGATCGAAGTACCCGATGCGTCAATCGACAAAGCCATTTCATACTACACGAGCATGACTTCCGATTCCGGTCAAGTCGCCTATTCGGGCGGCCTCAGCGGATTCGACGAATCGCTGGCCCGTATCTCCATCGCGTCCTTGGTCTATTCCGTGGCCCGGCGCAAGGACTTGCCACAATACAAGGCTACCCTGAACTACCTGGTACAGCGGCTTGAAATGCCGCCACAACAATGGCAGGAATATACCTACTACTACCAGGCGCAAGCCCTGTTTCAGGGCGATGTCGCGGCATGGGAAAAGTGGAATAAGCGCCTGGTCCGCCAGCTAAAGAAGTCGCAGCAAAAAGATGGCAGTTTCACTAGCCAGCACGGCACGAATATAGGTACATCGCTCTGCCTCTTGGCCTTGGCGGTCAATTATCGAATTCTTCCGATCTATGAGCGATAAATCATGAAGGGCCGATCAGTAATGCAGTCAACCGCTTTTCAATGCATCCTGACTCTTCTGATTTTGGTTGGCACCCGTGCCTATGGTGAATCCAATCCCGCCGCGATCACCGTTGGGGTAATGCATCTTGCCCACGGCGATTTCGTCACGGGCGAATTGAAAGACTGCGATCAATCCGATCGATTACGCTGGCAATCGCCGGCATTCACAACCCCATTTGAATTCGCCTTGGGCAGCATCCATTCGATCCGTTTTCCGAATCGAGAAGGGCTTCCCAAATCCATGGGGGATTTTTGCTTCGAGTTGGCTGGCGGTGATCTTCTGTTTGGATCCCTGATTGGCCTCGACACCCATGAGGCCGAAATCGATCTGCCTCCTTTGGGCAAAATCCATCTGCTTCGGGACCACCTGCGCCGCTTGTCTCGTTGGCGGGATGGCGATAGCCTAATCTTCCTGGGGCCAAACGGTTTGGCAGGCTGGGATGAATCGCCACACCAAGGGGCATGGCGGGAAGAAGCCGGCCACATCGTGACCGACGTTGCGGGCACATCCATCCATGGCAGACTCGGCATTCCCGCGCGGGCGGCCATGGAATTGGAATTCTCCTGGACCAAGAAACCGAACTTCATTTTAGCCCTCGGTGTCGACGATACGGCAAGCAACCTCGAAGATGCCTTTCGATTGGAAGTGTGGGGCCAGGACCTCGTCGCCGTTCTGGAAACAGACGGCGAGGCCGATTTGGCGGCACTGCAAAAAATCGAAGTGGGTCCCGGGCGAATTCACTTGCGAGCCTATCTTGACATCGAACACAACCGGTTCCTGGTCTTTTCAGAAGCTGGAAAACAACTGGCCGACTTGTACTCTTCCGAGAAGCCTGGGCAACCTCTCGGTTCAGGCATCCGGCTGATGAACCAGCAGGGTGATGTGCGGCTTGAGAAAATTTACATCAGCCGATGGAACGGCGTGCTACCCCGCGAAGTGCAACAAGCCAGGTCGCGGATCGACCGCACCGATCGATCCGCTCTCTACGGCGAGATCAAAGAATTCGATTCGGCTACCAAGCAGTTCGTACTCGCTGCGGAAGCCAAACAATCGCGAATCGCCATCGATGACATCGAAACAATTGCCTTTGTGGTACCCGATCATTCAGGATCTCGAACACTACGTGCCATCCTTCAAAACGGTGCCCGGCTCAGTGGCAGACTGACGAAAGTGGATGCTGGCCGATTATTTCTGGAATGTCCCGGAATAACAGAGCGCGTTGGTATTCCTATCTCCGAATTGAGCGCATTGTCATTTCTCGAATCGGACGAACCGATCTTCTCCGATTCAGGCCGCCATGGCAGAGTGGAGCTGGAGGGTATCCGGCTGAATGGATACCTTGTCGATGGCCTGAGCCAGGACAACGCCAGTTGCCTAGTCTGGCAGCCACGAGGTAGCTTCGTCTCAAGTCCAATCCAGCATGGTGTTTCGGGCCGAATCGTCTATCGCGAACCAGTACCTCCGCCACCGGTACGTGCCGTCAGGATTCAGCAGCGCCGGCAGCAACTCGGGATCTTTGGACTCCTTTTTTCTCCACCGACTGAGAATTCGCCCCAGATGGCGCCCTTGCAGCGGTCACTCCATTTGCGATCCGGAGACACGATCCCTTGCGAAGTAAAGCAGATCGATGAACGTGGCCTGTACTTCAAAACTCCGGTATCGGACACCACATTCGTATCCCACGACCGAATCAAGGCGGTCGAGCTGGCACCATCGAATCGCTCGATCAAGATTAACAAAGAAGAACGTGCACGGTTACTGACTTTACCGCGGATACAAAAAGACAATCCACCGACGCATCTTATTCGTTCGGCAAATGGCGATTGCCTGCGATGCCGGATCATTGCGATGGACGACCAGACATGCACGGCGGAAGTCCGGCTCGATAACAAGCAACTTCGCCGCGACTGCATTGCGTGGATTGTCTGGTTGCACGACGACGAATTGGATCCGGTAAAATCCCAGGATCCGTCCGATCAGGCAAGTCCGACGCGCGTCCAGGCCGTGCGGAGCAATGGGATCCGGCTCACCTTGGTTACCGAGCAACTGGCCGGTTCGATTTTATCAGGCACAAGTCCAGTCCTTGGCGCGTGCCGGATCGGCTTGGAGGAAGTGGACCAGCTCCTGATAGGTGGCGCCATTGACCAGGCGGCAACGGAACTCGCCGCGCATCAATGGAAGTTGCATCATGCCCGCCCGCCTCGATTCGTCAGCACAGACAACACGGATGGTGGGCACGGCCATCACATTCCGGGGACCGAATCCGCCCTGGTTGGTCATCCAGCCCCTGATTTCCAATTGGACCTGTTGGATGGCGGGACGTTCAAGCTCAGCGATTGCAAGGGGACTGTCATCGTCCTCGACTTCTGGACTACCTGGTGCGGTCCTTGCATCCAGTCGATGCCCGCAATCGACCGTATCGTCCGGGAATACGAAGATCGAGGGGTACGATTCATCGCAGTGAATCTGCAAGAAACGCCCGAATTGATTGCATCCACGCTCAAGCGCCTGAATCTGGAGACCACCGTGGCGCTGGACCAAGAGGGCATCGTCGCCGAAAAATATGGCGCGACGGCAATCCCCCATACCGTCATCATTGATAGTGACGGCACCATCGCCCGCCTCTATATTGGCGGAGGTCCCCAGTTGGGCGATCATCTCCGGGATGCCTTCAGAGATATCTTCGGGAAATAGGCGCCGGGAGCAGCCATCGTACCCAGTGGGCCACTTCGTATACTTTTCGGACAAACGAAGGAATCCTTTGGAACTTGACTGAATGGCAGAAGGAAACACATTGCTCGAGATCGCCGCCATATTGAGTCTTGCGACCATCGTAGGAATCATCGGGCAGAAACTGCGGCAGCCCTTGATTATCATGTTCCTTGCAACAGGGATTCTGGCCGGCCCCTCATGGCTGGGAATCATTCAAAACTACCAGCAGATTGAGCTGCTCGCCCATATTGGCATCGCCCTACTGCTCTTTATCGTCGGCCTCAAGCTCGATTTGCATCTGATCCGCTCTACTGGCCGAGTTGCCTTGGCTACGGGTTTGGGTTTGGGCAACTATGGTAGCGGACTGGCGGAAAATCTATTACGCCGCAATAAAGTCATCCTGGGCATCGATTTTGACCCGGCCGCACTGGACAGATGGCGCGGGCGTGGATTGTCCGTTCTATACGGAGATATCGCTGATCCCGAGATTCATGTCCATTTGCCAATCCATCATGCGCGATGGGTGATCAGCACGGTCCGGTCAAAAGAGATGAACTTGGCCCTTGTCCACAGTGTTCGAAAAGAGGGGTATGACTGCAAGTTGGCTTTGACGGCTACAAACGAGGAAGAAGCAGAAGAGTTTAAAAAGGAGGGTGCCCACCTGATCTTCCGGCCATTTGTGGATGCCGCGGAACAAGCTGCCGATGCCTTGACAGATGCGATCGATTTTCTACCGAAAAATATTGATTGGCCAATCGAATTTCTTGAAGTGCGTATTCGATCGGATGCCACGGTTGCCGGACAAACCATACGGGATATTCCAGTGAGGACCTTAACTGGGGTATCCATTCTAGCGGTAAGCCGGGGCGGGCATGTCTATTACGATCCGGAACCGGATTTCAGGATTTTTCCAGGGGATCGTCTACTAATCATGGGACCTCCGGATGGATTAAAAGATGCCGAAAGCGTACTCAATCAACTTCAAATAAGAAAAGACGCCGAGGAGGGAGATCCTTTCGAAATCGCAGAAATCAGGATCGCAGCCGATTCGAAATTTTCAGGCCAGTCCTTGGCGGATCTTTTTTTTCGCCAAAAGTATGGAGTCACTTTGGTCGGAATTCAGCGCGGCAAGGATCAAATAACCTCCATCAACCCAGCAACACGCCTGTTGGCCGGAGATTCCCTCGTCGTTATCGGGACCACGAGTGCAGTCAGAAATATAATAAATATGGAACCTTTATAGGCAATAATTCATGGGCAATCTTGTGTCTGCTTTCCACCAATCCCCGCCGAGGAATACCATGTCCCCAACAGATTTCTTCACTCGATCGTCTCGTCTGTTTGTTCGATGGGCCCTCTCACCCAGTATCGCCATGTCAATCCTTTGGATGCCGGTACCGGCAGACGCCCAGAAGATCCAGGAAAAACCGGAAGTTGCCTCGCAATCGGCGGTCCGGTTATGGAAATATGTGGACTTGGCCAAGTATCCGCGGATGTTTATCTGTCCAGGTGACCTGGATAACGACGGGCGGATGGATCTGGTGCTCTACCGCGAAGGTCCTCAGACAACGCCAGGATACATGGTCGCCGTGGACCTCGATGGGAAAATCCTGTGGGAGCGGGGAGATGCCGGAATCCAGCACCACATGCCTGACGGCGGTGGCAACGAGCCGGCATTGCGTGGAATCGCTTTCGTTTACGACATCGATCAGGACGGGCAAAGCGAAGTGATCTGCGAATTCTGGGAACGGGATCAACCCATGCTCTGTATCCTCGACGGGGCAACGGGCTCGGTCCAGAAATCGCGCCCGTCGCCAATCAACCTCACCATCCGCGGCGGGAAACGATCCCGATGCCATCCACTCGGCCAGATCGCATTTCTCGATGGTAAGAATCCGGCCATCGTGTTGAAATACGAGGCGAGCAACCATGTCCCCGGGTATGGCGTGGCACTCGATCCGGAACTCGACATCTTATGGGAAATCCACGGCGATAAATATTCCATGGGCCACGTGCCGACCATCGCCGATATCGACGGTGACGGGCGCGATGAAGCCATCTTCGGGACACTCGTCGCGGACGATAACGGGGCCGTTCTATGGCAGAAGAAAATCAACTCCCATGCCGACTGCACGACGGCCGCGGATGTCACTTCGGCGCCCGGCATGGAAGTATTCATGAGTATCTGCAACACAGGGCCCGCATATTGTCTGTCGCTCGAAGGCGACACGATCTGGGAGAAAACAACCAAGGAAGTGCCCCACGGGCAGGCGATCTGGGTGGCCAATTTTCTTGCCGATCACCCCGGTGCCGAGGCAATCATTCTCCATAGCGGTCATACCGGCGATTTCATGACCGTCGATGCGGCGACCGGCGTGGAGCTGGCCCGGTTCCATCACTACTCGGTCAAGGAAAGAGCCTATCCCGATTTCCCGTGCCCGGTGAATTGGACTAGCTTGGATGTGCAGTCGTTGTGGGTACCCGTGGACCGCTCGATCGTCGACGGCCGCGGGAAAGTCATTGCGTCCCTCGGTGAATACGAGCCGCGTGTGCGCGACATACTCCGCTGGGGGAACAGCAAACAAAATCTGGCCGTGCAGGCGATCCCCCTGGATATCTGCGGCGATGCGCGAGATGAGTTGATCCTCTACCAACCCTACGAAGGCATGGGAGTGTTCCTCTTCACGCAATCCGACTCCGACGGCAGGGAGAAACCTTATCAGCACGCCAAGCCGGCATATAACTTTCATACGTATTTCTAAAGAATCGCCGTTCAACCGCCTGCCGGCTCGGGCGCGAGAAGGGCCACCGCTTTCGCAATGGATTTTTGTATCGCATCGAACTCGTTATTGGCCATTTTGTCTCGCCCGACAAGCCACGATCCCCCGCAGGCAAGGACCTGGGGCAATTCAAGATAATCCAGCATGTTCTCGGCGGAGATTCCACCGGTCGGAATGAAGCGGATTTGAGGGTAGGGTCCCGAGATGGCCTTGAGCATCCGAATCCCGCCGAGCACTTCGATGGGGAATATCTTGAGCACTTCCAATCCGAACGACATTCCCAATTCGATGTCGGTGGGAGTTGCCACGCCCGGGATGATCGGGACACCCCGTTTCAAGGAATGGGCCACGACTTTGGGATTCGTGCCGGGCGCCACGAGAAATGCCGCGCCCGCATCGATGGCACGATCGGCCTGGTCGGTCGTAAGGACAGTTCCGGCCCCTACAAGCAGATCGCCTCGATTCGCAATCCTGCGGATTGCCTCTTCGGCGGCATCCGTACGAAACGTCACCTCAGCAACCGGTAGACCACCGGCCAGCAGCGCATCGGCTAACGGCAGCGCATGTTCCGCTTGATCGAATGTCGCCAGCGGTATCAATTTCAATTCACCAATGCGTTGGAACAGATCATTCATTTTTCGAATTTCTACAATCGAAGGATCGACATGCCGCCATCCACCATGATGACGTTGCCGGTAGCGTAGGTCAGTTCACCCCGGGCAAGGACGGCAACCGTGCGGCCGACATCTTCGGGCATTCCCCAGCGGGGTTCCACGGTCAGCCCACCGGCGATGAGCCGATCGTACTTCTCGATCACGCCCGAGGTCATATCGGTATGGATGATTCCCGGTCGAATTTCGTACACTTGGATCCCGAATTCCGCCAGTCGGGCCGCCCACAGTTTCGTGGCCATCCCCATCCCGGCCCATGAAATACAATAATCGCCTCGGTTGACCGAGGCGAAATCGGCTGAAATCGATGAGATGTTGACAATGGTGCCGGTAAAATTCTTGTTTCTTTCCCGCTGATCGATCATCTGGCGGGCGACGAGTTGCGTGAGGAAGAATGCGCCCTTCAGGTTAACCGCCATGACACGGTCGAAGGATGTCTCGGTTGCCTCCAAAATATCCAGCCGTCCCGGCGATGTGATTCCCGCATTGTTGACGAGCAGATTGATTTGGCCGAAGTACTCGCAAGCGCGATCGACCACCGCCGTCCGATCGGCGGCTTCGCCAACATCTCCGCGGCAGTAGATCACGTCGGCGCCCATGCCAGCCAGTGCGGCAAGGACATCCTGAATCTGCGATTCTTCGCGGAGGCCATTGATCGCGAGGTCCCAGCCCTCATTGGCCAGGGATCGGGCGATGCCCAGCCCAATCCCACGACTCCCCCCTGTTATCAGTGCCACGCGTTTGATTGTTTCCGCCACGACTTGGTTCCTCAATGGATACTCCCAAAGAATGTGTAATAGGGACCTCCCTCAACCAGCCGTTGGACATAGAGAGCGGCCTCACGAGCATGGTAATCACCCCACATACTGGACTCCCCACATGGCACGGATTGCCCTTCCGGGATATGGTCCCAACCGTTCGGCCGATGGTAGACCGAATGCAAAATCAGCCCCTCATGCGAGGGATCGGTCGAGAGATAGGGAGTCCAAAGAAGTGTATCAAGAACCGTGAATCCGGCCTGAATGTAGGATGAACTATCGAATGTGCCGGATGGCCAATGGGATGCTTCGTTTCTTGTTTTCAAATACATGCCTAGCCGGATCAGGCCCTGAGCGGCAATTGCGGCGGCGGAGCTGTCAACGGGCTCGTACGCGTTGAAAGGATTCGCTGGCCGGTCACGATACCCGGACATTTTCTCAAGACCCGGAGCACCCGTATCCCAATAGGGAATCCCGCACGTGGGTGTCTGCTCGATATAGAAATCGCATGTTGCCCGGGCCGCTTTGAGTAGCGTCGATTCAACAACCGGGCGCCCACCGAATTCCGCCAAGGGATCATCGGGCAGCGTCGCCAGCCATTCCAGTTGTTCCGAGAAACCGAGCATCGCCCATGCCAGCCCGCGAGTCCATGTACTGAGCGCGGAATAGCCCTGTTGCGTCGACGCGCATCGGTAATCACCATTGTTTGTATTGAATATCGATTCGTGGGCCGTTCGGCCACGGATATCGTATGCATCACGGCCTTCTCCATACCAGAGATTGTATCGGGCCGTGTTGGATGCATGCTCGATCAGGCGCCTTAGCAAACTGATTTTCGCATCTCGCTCGCCAACCAAAACGTGGCCGAGCTGATAGGCCAGCGCGAGGGAACGGCAGGATCGGATGGTGTCGACAAACAGCGATTGCGGGCCATTGAAGGAATATATATACCCCGTTCCATCGCTGGTCTTGGCCCATCGCGATGCCTGGACGGCTCCGGACACCATCAATGCCAACCTGTAAAAATGGCGCTGCCAAATGTCTTCCTCAAGACGCCCTTCGCCCATCAGTCGCAGCAGGTTGCCATAGGTACTGACATTATTGAATCCGTGATCATGGACGCCCGTGTGGGTCAGGTGGGGCGTCATGATCTGGAGTGTTCGATCACGGCCGAGTTCAAGATAGTGGGGATCACCAGTTGCGTCAAACTGAAGCAATGCCGATCCGTATTGGAAACCTTGTGTCCATTCAGTCCATCCCTGGGCCGTGTACCGGCCACGGACGGTAAATACGGGTGAAGCGGAACCTGGCGGACACCGCGATTCAATCGCATCGATACAACGGCCGGATGCGGCCCAGAACTTTTTGATCTTGGGCAGCAGGCTGTCCGGCGTTAATTCCTGGTTGATTCTTATCATGCGTGTTATCAAGCGACATGGATTTGCGAACAGAACATGTCCGGTTGGCCGTCGATTCCGAATCAACGTTTGATCCGCGCCGAGCCTCCGGCCGCGATATGTTCTAATTCGGTTAGTGTCATCTGGCTAGTATCACCGCGTGTGCTCATCAGCAGTGCCCCGTGGGCAACCCCAAGATCGACGCATTCCTGCGGTGTCTTTCCGGTGAGGAAGCCATAGATGAAACCGGATGCGAAACCATCTCCGCCGCCGACTCGATCCAGGATTTCCAAATTCGGGTACGCGGGGCCATCATAGAAGGCACCGTCATACCACATGATGGCCGACCAGTCGTTGACTAGGGCCGTCTTCACACCCCGCAACGTGGTTCCGACAATCCGGATATTCGGATAATCGGCAACGACTCGCCGAGCCATGGCTTTGAATGCGGAACTGTCCAGCTTCCCTTTCTCGACATCGACACCTTCCACCTGGTATCCGAGCACCTTCTGGAAGTCTTCTTCGTTCCCGATCAAGCAGTCGATATACGGCACCAAGGGTTTCGTGGTTGCAATGGCATCGGCGGATGTCCAGAGTTTCGAGCGGAAGTTGAGATCGTAGCTAACAATGGTTCCCGCCAGATGTGCTGCCCGAATGGCTTCGGCAACCACCGCGCGGGTGTTTGGAGAAAGCGCGGTGAAAATCCCGCCTGTGTGGAGCCAGCGGACACCCCGATCATGAAACAATCGGTTCCAATCGATTTCGCCCGGCTGGATTCCGGCCGTGGCGGAATGCCCTCGGTCGTATAGCGTGACGGCCGACCGCAGGGACGTACCGACTTCGGTGAAATTCAAGCCGATCCGGTCCACCAAGCCGACTCCATCGTAGGGGCGGGTCACGGCATGCGACAGGTCCACGCCAGCCGCACGGGCATGATTGACAATCAACCGGCCCATGGGGGATGTGTTCAAACCGCCAATCCAGCCGGTCCTGAGTCCTAGGCGGGCCAGTGCGTAGGCTACATTGTATTCACCACCACCAATCCAGATTTCCAGCATGGAAGCGAATTCGATCCGGCCATGACCGGCCGGGGAAAGCCGGATCATGCATTCGCCCAGCGATACCAAGTCCAGCTCGCATTTCTCGGCCGGTTTGATATTCCAATTCATGGAACTCCCGTCTTTCTTGTTGATATGGAAGCAGCCTCAAATGCCACGCCAAGCAGAATGGCAATCAAAAAATCCCGCATTTTTCCGCCCCGTTCAAAATTCTATCCGACTTGGACATAGCGCTTGTACGCATCGGTAATTTGTCGCAAATAGTCGGTTTGGTCCATGGCCCAATACATTTCGCTAAAGACCTCGATTTCATGGAAGCCGTCGAAGCCGGCCCGTTCCACGAGACCACGGATCGCCGGCAGATCGATGCAACCATCCCCCATCAATCCCCGATC
>JAFGFZ010000365.1 GCA_016930815.1 Pirellulales bacterium
CGACGCAGGCTGAGGTTTCCATGTACAATCGCTGGCGCGAGGGATACCAGCAGAATTGGAGCCGGTTTTTCGATCCGATTGCCGTGCAATTCCGTGTCCAGCCCGACAAACTGGCGGCCGATGTGACGGTGATGCCGCTGATCGACCGCTCACGATACCGGGCAATGGACGACATCACTCGGGGAGCCAAGATCGAAATCGAGGCGAGCGACCAGCATGCCGAGGCCCTGTTGCATGTGGCCGTTTCGATCAACAAGGATTCCCAGACCGTCAAGCGGGCAACCAATTTTGCCATGCAAATGGCACCACAGTTCCAGGTCGATCCATTCGCGTGGATGGGTGAAACAGTTGCCATCTATGTCGATGAAGATCCCTTCTGGGGCGAACTTGCCCAGTCGGAGTTAAGTCCGGAGAATTATTTGGAGCAGCATATCCACCAGCTGCCGGTTGCCTTGCATGCTGAGGTTGTCAGTGGTTTCAAGCTGACCGCATTCCTGGCGAGTTTGCGTGCTTGGATCGAGCAGACATCGCCCGGCATGACCATTTGGGAAACGAGGCAATACGGGGATGAAGCTTATGTCAAAGTCGCACCCTCGAAAAAGGCACTCTCGAGCGATGATGTATCCGATGAACTAGCCGTTTACTATGCGGCTACGGGTGAGTCCCTGATCGTGACACTCAATGAAAAGATGCTCCATCGATCCATCGATCGGTTGCTCGAACGCCGCCGTGCGAAGGCCGAAGGCAAACCGCTTCCTCCCATAGGTCGGCCATGGCTTGGTGATAATGTCGGCGTCCAGGTCAAGAAGGAAGTGATCGAATTTCTCAGTACGGCCTTTGGCGATAATTATCAGCAAATGATGCAGGCCTTGGCTTGGAATAATCTTCCGATCCTTAATGAATGGAAAAAACGATACCCTGACAGGGACCCAGTGAAAATTCATGAGCGTTTCTGGCAGCGGCGCCTTGTCTGTCCGAGTGGGGGAACCTACCAGTGGAACGAATCGTGGCAGACCATGGAGTCGACCGTCTACGGGCACCCTGGCGAACCGAAGCAAGGCCCGACCCTGCCAATGTCCATGAAAACAGTCAAGGGTGCCAATTTTGGACTCACCTTCGAAGCGAACGGATTGCGGGCCCGGATGGAACTTGAACAAGGCACCGGCACACCCTAACGCGGCCGGAGGCTGAACCCAAATCCGAAATTCGAAGTACGAGGAACCATCGATTGCGACCGAGCGGCGGATCGGGTTGGTCTTGAAATCAACGGTTCTCGGCCGCCGCCGGTTGAATCGTGTCGTTATTAGCTGTCAATAATAGGAGAAAGTTCAATGAAGAAGTTCAGAATTCCATGTATTGTGATCACTATTATGCTTGCAGGACTTGTTGTCTACACAACAGTTGCGGCTCAGCAATCCAAAGAGAAGACTTCTGGGGCGAAGGTACATGTTGCTATATTTGATTCTCGTGCTCTGGCAATTGCCTATTATCGTTCGGAACCGTTCAAACGCCAAATCAACGAGATGAAGGCTGAATGTGAAAAAGCCAAAGCACAAGGGGATGAGAAACGCGTTAAGGAGCTTGAAACGGAAGGTCCAGCTCTGCAGGAGTTGGCACATAAACAGGGCTTTAGCACTTGGCCTGTGGATAATATTCTGGAAAATATCAAAGAAAAGATTCCAGAGATTGCAAAAGAGGCTAACGTTGACATAATCATATCCAAGTGGGCTATTACCTACCAGCGATCAGAAATTGAATTCGTTGATGTTACTGACCTCATGGTGAAACTATTTAATCCAGATGAGGAAACCCTAAAAATAGTCAAAGAAATTCATAAACATGACCCGATTCCTCTTGAAGAAATTGAGGGGCATCAATGGAAGTAATATCTTTGCCACACAGCTAACCTATTAAGGCTTGGAGTTCGCGAGTCTTCGAGCCGAACCTCGAATCCTTCGTTCAATCGTTGCTGCTGGCCGTCAAAATGCTCGCGTTTTTTGCCGTTCTTGCGGAGCCCCTCTGGGCAACGCCGTAGCGGATTTTTTTAGTCTAAATGACTACAATATTTGACCAATAGATCAAGAAGTCGACATTATTTTCATAATGATGCGCGCATGATCCGCGCATGTCACAGAATGAAAAGTTCGAACACACTACCTGATGGCACATCCTATTGATGATTTCCTTTTTGGATTCCGCCCTGCCCAATGGTTCTGGAAACCCGCTCTGCATCGCTATTTAACGGGCAGTTGGTCGCGGCCACGCCTGCGGCCTGGAACGGCCAGGATATCGGGCAATCTGAGACACCTAGGGCTTTATTTCCATATCCCGTTTTGCCGGCGTCCATGTGCCTTTTGCCCTTACAATCGCGTTCGATATGAGGCGTCGCTCTACCATCAATTTGAGATGGCGGCACATCAAGAAATCGATCTTGTCGCGCAACTTTTGCAGGATGCCCGGCAGCGTGATTCAGGTATCGATCCGCGGATTGGGTCCCTCTATGTCGGAGGTGGGACCCCGACTCTGCAGCCTGAAAGCCTGGCACGTTTGATTCTTCATATCCGGGAGGCATTGGGGCAGCCCAGTGATGTGTGCGTGGAATTGCACCCATCGGCAATGGATGATGACTGCCTATCCATTCTCAAACGATCGGGTGTAACACTGGTCTCGGTGGGCGTTCAGAGCCTATCGGATCGACTCCTTCGGCAAATCGGCCGATCCCACGACGCCATCACCGCCCTACAGTCGCTGCGCCGCGCTGTGGCATGTGGTTTCGACACGGTAAACGCCGATTTGATGTTCTGCCTGCCCACACAAGAACCCGAAGAGCTAGATCAGGATATTCGGCAAGTGCTGGAGTTGGGCGTGGATCAGATCTCGTGCTATCCCATTTTTGGATTCCCCTACTCGGAGCTTGGAAAACGGATGGGATACGACAAGATTGATCGGCCGTCCGGGTTCCGGATCCGAACGATGCTGGACCTGATCCGGCAGCGTTCCCAAGATCACGGTTTCGTCCAACGCTCCGTATGGTCGTTTGCCCGCCCTCAAAACCAGAAGTTTAGTTCGACGACACGGCACCATTATCTCGGGATCGGCCCGAGTGCCGCCTCGATGATCCCTGGCCAGTTCCATGTGAATACATTTTCGATTCAGGATTATATCAAGGTGCTTCCCCACCAATCTCCAGTCGCCCTCGTGATGCCGATCCATCGGCAATTCGAAATGGCCTACTGGCTCTACTGGCGAGTCTACGAAATGGCAATCCCCCGAGACAGTTTCCGGGATCTCTTCGATACGGAACTGGAGTCCGTCTATGGGACTTTTCTTAAATACTTGACGAAGTTCGGCATTTTGGATCAGCAGGACGGGTGTTATCGCGTGACGGAACAGTCCGCCTACTGGATCCACCGGCTCCAGAATGAGTACGCTTTGAATTACATCAACCGGCTATGGGGTCAATGCCGCCAGACCGCCTGGCCCCGGGAAGTGGTGCTCTAGACTCGTTCCGTTCTTGCCAAAAGGGCGGCTCGTCGGTTAATCTTGGGGTCACTGGAACGAACGAAGAGGCTCGAACAAAACGCTGGGAAGATCTTTGATCTCATGTGGCTCGGTCAGGAGACCAGCCACAACGGCGTGGCTCGGTCAGGAGACCAGCCACAACGGCG
>JAFGFZ010000044.1 GCA_016930815.1 Pirellulales bacterium
ATTGCCAACCATCACTCCATGTGCAACAACTGCTGTGCTTCCAAGAAGGCATTTGGTTGAAGTTTTTATCAGCCCAGGGTTGGGGTGAAAGTGTTTTGTATTTCAAAACACGTTCTGAAACTCAGATCCGGCGTCCGGGATAGACGCCGCGACAAGCGGATCGGTTCCCTCGGACGCAAGATTTCAACTACCGTCGATTCGAACGCCGGTATTCCCGGGGGCTCATTCCGAACTGCTGTTGGAATGTCAGCGTGAGCTGTTTTCCGGATGAGAAACCGGTCCGGCGGGCGATCGAATAAATTTTGGCATTGGGCTCCTCCGCCAGAAGCCGTTTCGCGCGTGCGAGACGCTGGCAGCGGAGGTATTGATAGGGTGTTTTGCCCATGGCGTCTCGGAAAGCATATTCCAACCAGCGCCGCGATACATCAGCGTATTTCGATATCTCGTCAATGGTGATGGGATCTTCGATATGCTGGTGCAGGAAAGCCAATGCCGTTCGGAGACGTTCATCAGATACCGCGAACGTCTCGGTTGATTGGCGTTCCACGACTTCCAAAGGCGGGATTACCTGCTGTCTCTCCAGGACTTTCTCGCCGCGGAGTAACCGGTGCAGCAGTTCCGCTGCCCGATAACCTTCCATCTGGTCGTTTCTGGCGACACTCGTGAGCGTCGGATAGGCATGTTCACAAATGACCTGTTCGTTGTCGACCCCCATGACGGCAATTTGTTCAGGGACCCGCAACTCAACACGGCGGCAGGCATCCAAGACCTGACGTGCTCGATAATCGGTGACCGCAAACAGGCCACAGGGTGTTGGAAGACTGCTGAGCCATTCGGCCAGAACCTTGTGCTGTTGGAGCCAGAGATTGCTATGCAATCCAAAGGTCGGAGAAACCATGAAGTCGATGCTCTGATATCCGGCGCTGGCTAGTTTCGCCTTGTAGCCTTCGAGGCGGTTTTTGGAATATTCCACATCACTGAGGCCGTAAAACGCATAGACCGAAAACGCACGGCTAATCAGGTGTTCCGCCGCCAGGGCACCAATCGCATGATTGTCCACAATGGAAGAGGGGACCGGTGAATGGGTCAGGGCACTGGAAACATTGACAATCGGCATCGGTAGCGATTCGGCACATTTCGCCTCCGCGGGTGTATTCAATGCCGCCAAAATCCCGTCCCCGGGCCAACCGACCAGGTCCGAAACCGAAATCGAGAGGGATTCCGGGGCCGTAATATACGACCAAGAACAGGCATGTTTCTGGGCATACCGAAGCACCCCCCCAATGAATACCTCCTGATGGGCTCCGCGTGGAAACGCCAATGCGATTTCTGTGACTTGGCTCATAATCACGTACCATACAAATGTCGTTTCATTCCATGTTAACACAAGAATGGTTCTAAAAGCATGACAATTTTCCTTCTGATTGCATAATTGGCCATTTTAACGGAAATTAGCGGCCACAAAGAAGAAAAGATTGCTATTTTCCGCAAGGTATTGATGATCCGCGGATAGTTCGCATGACTCCCGGCCAGATGCAGATCGATACCCTTAGAAAGCATCGACGATCAACCCCACCCCTGGGCGGTTGATTCACAATGGCATTTTTGCCGAGAAGAGCCCAAAAACCACCTACCGAAACTACGTGTTTCTCCTCACGTGGACTCTGCGGTTTCGCAAGTAATCTTTTAGCTCCAATATATCGATCGCATGGAAATGAAATACAGACGCTGCCAGCAGGATTGTCGCGCCCGCTTCGACCGCTTCGAAAAAATGTTCCAGTTTCCCGGCGCCTCCAGAGGCAACGATTTGGGCAGATGTATTTTCCTTCATGGCACGGATCACGGGCAGGTCGTAACCGGTCTTGGCGCCATCTCCGGCTTTGCTCGTCGGGAGGATCACCGGGACACCGAATGAATCCACTTGTTTCGCCCATTCGACGGCATCCGCACCGGTCGCCGTACGGCCGCCATCGATATAGACTTCGTAACCGGATGGCATCTCTTTATTTCGATCCACGTCGATTGCGACAGTCACTTTCTCCGGTCCAAACTCCCGGACCATTTCCAAGATAACTTCCGGCTTCCGAAACGCGGCACTGCTAGTTGAAATCCTGTCGGCTCCCGCATCGAGTACCGCCTCGGCCGATGCGACATCCGAAATTCCACCACCGACGGTAAATGGCACGGTGGCGACTTCGGCCACACGACGAACCACATCCAGCATCGTCCCTCGATTCTCGATCGTGGCCATAATATCCAGCAATGCCAGTTCGTCCGCGCCCGCCCGGCAATAGGCCAGGGCGCATTCCACCGGATCACCGGCATCCTGGATGTCGACGAAGTGGACTCCCTTGACCACGCGGCCGTTTTGCATATCCAAACAGGGCATGATGCGGATAAGTTGAGTCATTCCTGCGATCCCTCCTCTTGCAGTCTGAAAAGAGACGATTCCAGTATAAGCGACCAACGAAAATGGATGATTCGTTTCCGTGGTCTCTTTGTCGCATGAAATATCCAAGCCAGGCCAGGTTGCGATTCAAGATGATTGGACTCGGAGGCCCCGTAAAGCAAGGCCAGAAATCAAAATTAGGATGAGGCCGAGCCCAACAGTGTTCGGTTCCGGGACGGCTGTCTGGCAACCGATGGAACTAGTTCCCATGTTCAAGTTCTGCTGCCACAGCAGAAAATCGTTCCCATCCACATCCGCGTCGCCATCGGCGTCGCCATCGGCGCGTGTGGCACCGGCGGTTGTGCCAAAACCATCGTGCCAGGCGGCGAAGTCAACCGCATCCACATGGCCATCCATATTGAAATCACCGGGCGGGAGTGTGAAAAATTCCAAAACCAGGTTGTTGGCATGATATTGCAATTCCCAGGCAAGATCCGGATCCAATTCGGGCATGATCACCTGATCGAATTTCCCAGCGAGGCCCGATCCTGCAAGGACAATTTCGAACAAATCACCCGATTCTGGAGCGAATAGACCGTTGCCCAGATCGATGAACTTGATTTCCAGATCCCCATCAAGAATCCCAGAACCACTCATAGAAAGCTGATCATATTCTTGGCCGCCGACCGTTCCACCAATCTCGATTTCGAGGGTGCCGGAAGATTGCTGTTGGAAATTGCCAATGATACTCAACGCGGTGGGAAACTCCCGGCCGGGTGCAAGGGTACCGGCCGGCATATTGAGTGATCCGAAAAAGGCATCCATTTCCAAACGCCCCCCCGAAACAATGGGGAACTGGCCGGTCCTTGCGAAATCAATGGCCTGCACCGCCAGTGTTCCTCCATCCCCAACATACAATTGGCTATCAGGGCCGACTGTCAGAATATTGGCATTGAGCTGGCCGTCGTTCATAACTTCAAATCGCCGCCCAGGCAGGATAGTAACTGGATCTTGAAAACTAATCTCACCGTTGTTCTCAGCGATCAGGGCAAGTTGCGGCCCCTGCATGAAAGTACTTCCGAGCAGGGTGACACTGCCCCCGTTAACTCGGACGGTCTGATTGGCGGTGATACCGCCGCTAGTGAGTCGAATGGCCCCATGCGTCAAGATATTGGCTCCATGCGTGATATTGAGGTACCCATTCGTGATGTCGATCGCGCCTTCGGTATCACCTCCGACAGTAAGCCCACCACTCGCCGTCAACACGGAATTCCCTCGCACGAAATACGTCTGCCCTTGCGCGATCGTCGGGCCATCAAGAAGGTCCACGGTTGCATAACGGTCGGCGGAGAAGGTGAGGCCGGCGGCCAGTGCATAGGCACTCTGAGCGGATACCGAAAAAGAAGGTTGAATGCGGTTAGGGATATTGCCACCATCGATGACGATGTTCCCATGGACATTCAGTGCGCTACTTGCACCTTCAACGACGAGAGATCCAGTGCCATGGATCGCGATCCCATCCGTACCCGTGGTCAATTGGGCTCCATTCGAAATATTCACCGTTCCATTGCCACGGCCGATGGGTCCACCAATCGTTAAGCCGGCGCCCCCCATTTGTGTCAGGGAAGAGCCCAATCCGTTCAAGAAAAATTCACCCTCGCGGTTGAGCCCGCCACCAATGATGACATCCGTCGTGGTGACCTGGGAAGCCGAATTGATGTACAGGGTACCCTGCCCGAACTCTTCTTCGTAACTACTCGCGCCCAAATTGAGTTGTCCCGCAAAGCTGCCAATGGCCCCATTGCGAAAGGCAAGGACACCATTGAGATCATCACCCACCGCGTGTGGACCGGTTCCCGTAATGTGCATTTGCGTGCCGACCCCATCGACATAAAGCACCCCCTCGCCGGGTAACAGGACACTCGCTGCGACATCCAGATGGGAAGCGTTGATGACGCTATGATTGGTTACCGTCAAGGTGCCGCCAGCATACACGGTTAACGTGTCTCCAACATCCAAGTTCAACGCAAGGCCACTCGCTCCAAGCGTGAGTGAGCCGCCCGTGATCTCTGCATTGCTGATCAACGTGTATTTACGGTTGGTTCCCACGGGGCGGAAGACAATCGAATCGCCCTCCATGGTCATCGATGCATTCGTTGGCTCGTTGAGGAAAAGGACTTCAAAAGAGCCCGGCGCATCAAACACCGCAATGTCGTTTGTCAACGGGGGAGGTGTTCCACCCGCAGATAGGACCATCCAATTGAGTGGATCCGAGTAAAAACCGCTCGTGGAATTGGTCCATTGATACACTCCCGCAGTCGATAATGCCGAGGACAATAGAACCAGCGCGCTGGGTAGCGCGCTCAGCAAGAATGCGCGAAAATTATCCACTAGCCGCATCGTCTTATCACCTTCTAGAGCCAGCGAAACCCTTGGATTCAAGGAATCATCCGCAGAACCGTTATTTTACGTCCAACGCGTCCTTTTTTCCACAAAAATATGCGAAAATCCATCGTTTATTCAGGCGTGGGGCGAAAAATGCGGGAATTTCAGCGATCGGCCCCCCCAAGTTCGGCCCCTGCCGAGCAATCGGCCGGAATCGGGTCGGCCGGCCCAAGATCGAGCGTGTCGCCCATCTCCGCTTGGAACCGGAGTAGCTCGGAAAAAAGGTCCCGCAACGTCTCTCGATACGCCGGATCGTTTGCCAAGTCATGGAGTTCCTCGGGATCGTTTCTAAGATCGAATAACAGGATCCTGGGCACTTCCGGATAGACAATCAGCTTGAAGCCTTTCTTTGTCACCATGCGTTGCAGGTGGCGATAGGCACCATAGATGGCTCGATAAGATTCCTTGTTCGTGCCTCGGATAAGTGGCAGAAGACTATGAAATTCGATGGACGTATCCGGTGCAACGCCAGCCAGCTCCAACGTGGTTGGCATGATATCTTGCAGGTAGACTGCCGTTTCAATCCGATTGCCGGCCGGGATATTGGGCCCGGCGACCATCATGGGAACGCGGACACTATGATCGAACATATTCTGCTTCCCAAGCAGGCCATGATGACCCACCGCAAGCCCTTGGTCGGATGTCAAAAAGATATAGGTGTTGCTTGCCAAACTGGTCTGATTCAATGCATCCATCACGCGCCCAATTTGGGTATCGAGATGGGTGATGATGGCATAGTATTCTTGCCGGTGTACTCGGACCGCATTCTCTGTTCTGGGAAATGGCGCCAGCCGTTCGTCGCGCAGTTTCCGCCCACACCCGATAGCCTCGGCAAACGGGTATTCCGGCATGAAATTTCTCGGAATGGCAATTTGAGATAGCGGGTATTGATCAAGATATTCTTTCGGAGATTGGCGTGGATCGTGCGGTGCATTGAAGGCAACGTAGATAAAAAACGGCGCCTCGCGTGCCGCCGCCTGTTCCAGAAATTCAATCGCATCATCCGCGACAATTTCACTCCAATGCCGCCCGCCTTGCCAGTAACCGCCCCGGCTCGGATCCCACGGTTGCCACGTATCGGGAACGCCCTCTTGCGGGCGATCATAACCGGCATCGGTCTGGTCGGGCATGCCGGGCCGGACATGGTGGACGCGTTGGTTTCCAAAAATTCGATGGACATCCGCCTGGACATGCCACTTCCCTGTGAAATACGTCTCATATCCGGCCCGCGCCAGTCGTTGCGCCCAGAATTTGCCAAGTCGAACATCCTCGGAAAGATCCGGCTCCCGCTCTCTTGCCCGCCAGAGAGACAGGCCCGTATTGAGCATCGTCCGGCTCGCAACGCAAACGGCGCCATGCCAAGCTCCCATGTTGTAGGCCCGGCTGAATATCAGGCCCTTGCGAGCAAGCTGGTCGAGGTTGGGTGTGATCACCTCCGCACCGCCGAGTGCATGCACGGCATCCCACGTCTGATCGTCCGTGAAGAGGAACAAGATGTTTGGTTTTTCCACGCAATCGCCGGCAGAAACCGCTCGACTCGATGTCAGGCACAACGTCGAGAGGACCAGTAGGGATTCCAATCGGATCCAGCGATCAAGTCGAATCATGGCAATCCTTCACTCGAGATCAATTTTTCGAAACAGGGGCGCGTGGCGATAATAAACTTCTAAGGTACAACAAGCCAGCGCGGTCATATAGAGTCGGCCGCCCTGGCGGCCGTGGGGAGTGACTGGATCCCATGAACCGGCCTCATGATCACTGATTTTCTGAGTGCTGACAAGCACATCCCGCATCCGCCGGTTCCACTCCTCCCACGGCCGGCCTCCCCAATGATGCATTACCTGCGTTGCATAGTACCAATAATAAACATTCGACTCGTCCCGTCTCGGCAGGTATTCCTCGGCCAGTAGGAAGACACCGAGCTGGAGTCCCGGATCGCGTTGTTTCCAGCCCAGGTACATCCGGCATAACAGGCCCTCGGCCGTCATCGCGGGAGTGGGTCGGCCTCCCGGCTGGTAGGCATAGAGGGCCCCATCATCATCGGTCTGGGCAAGGTCAAGGTAGCAACTCGCTTTGCGGAACACATCTTCGGGAATGTCAAAATGGCAAGCCCGTGCGGAATGCAGGGCCATGAGCTGCCATCCAATCACGCTCGTGTCTCCAAGTTGGCCAGGGTTATAACGCCAACCTCCCTGATCATGCTGGGCACTGCAAATGAAGTCGATCGCCTTTTGGGCCGGGTCCCGAAGCGTTTCATCACCAGTCAACTTGTAGGCATCACACAACACAATCGTCGCCTGTGCATGGATATACATTCCACAATTCTCATGGCTTGTATCCCGCAGGTCACCATCCGGTTTCTGGATGCCGAGCAGATACTGGAGACCATGGCTCACGACATCACGATAGATGCCCGTCCGGTGCGTCTGGCCCGCGCCGAGAAAAGGCTGTAACGCCAGTCCGGTCCCCCCTGATTTCGACCGGATCGTCCCCCGGCCACTGCATCGTCCCTGGCATTCCGGCGTTTGGTGAAACGCATGGAGGCTCCAACTTCCGTCCGCATCCTGATGGCGAGCGAGCCAGCGGAGCGCCCGGGCAACGGCCGCCTCGGTCATGGTCGTCCCACCCTCCCGTCGAATCACGATGGCGCGGAGACGTGGATCGCGGGCCGCATGCATCCGCCGAAACGGATCATCCGCTCCCAAATCAGCACGAATCCGCATAAGGTCCGGCAGCGTGCGGACGGCCGCGTCCGGAGCAAGTCGAATCTGGCGGGCGTCCTGGTCCGCCATGCGAAGTGCATCACGTTCCGTCGCATCGGTCGGCCGCTCGGACACAGGCAAGTCAAAATCGGGCAGCATGATGGTCGCATGCTGGTTTGGCAACTCGCCCTCCCGCCGGATCGGATTCACATCGACACTCAAGACAATCCGAGGTGGCCGGTCCTCGGCAAGGCGCGGTGCCACAAGACCCAGGAGAATCATCAACAGCAAATGGACAATCGCACTGATCAGCCAGGCAAGGAGGTCCTGAAGATTCTCATTCGATAATAATGGAAAATCTCGGGAAACCGTGGCCGGGACTTGGGCGTGGGCGACTGCCGGCGCAATCAGCGGCCAATCCATTGGAAACCCATGGCGAGGCGGGGGGGCCGTCCAAGACGGCTCCCTGCCGGATGCGGAAAGAGGTCCTCCGGCCGGATGCGGGATCGCATGGGTTAACGGTGGCTCGGATATTGGCTCGGCACGTGGTAATACCTGAGCCAATCCCAACATCTTCGGCTCCGCCTGCAGATCCCTCCCCGGAACGGCGGGCCGCGCCGGTTCGCTCAACTCCTGGATCTTTGCAAACGATAAGTCGATGCTCCGTGAACACTGCCAACAATCGGCCGTCATCAACCAGAGACGAACGGACATCGGCGCGCCACAATCCGGGCACGCGCATCCGACAACCCCCGTCTGAAATGGGTGAACACGATCGCCTTCGTCGCGTACCCCTTGATCGGTGGACGTTTCACTACTGGCCGTGGGCATTGCGATTGGAATCCCTCTGTTCCGTAAGGAGGAACGGCTCGATCCGTCCTCCAACCAGCCTACCGCGATGAGGCTAAAGAAGCAAATATCCCCATGCTGGCAATCCGCATGCGAAAGGTCTATCCTGAGAACGTGTTTTGAAATTGAAAAAACTGCTCACCAAGCGAGTCCTGATGCCCCCTCTCCCGCTTGCGGGTTGGGATGAGGGTGTTTTGTATTTCAAAACACGTTCTGAGAGAATATCCATATCCCTTTGCCCAACCGATGCCCAACCCAACCAGCCATTACGCCTTGCTCGATTTTGGTGACGGCCGGAAGCTCGAGCGGTTTGGGGACTATGTCCTCGACCGGCC
>JAFGFZ010000366.1 GCA_016930815.1 Pirellulales bacterium
TGAATCAAATCGGATTCAACCCCACTAATTTTTTAACCAACATCCCTAAAGCTTATTGCAAGAGGTGCAGTATGCCGCCACCGTCGGGATACCCAGCGGTCGCATCCGGCCGTCGGACTTTGGGATGTAGACGCGTTTTACCGGTTGCGGCTTATAGCGCTTTGTGCGAAGTTCTTCCCGCAGAGACTCGCAGTAGGGGCCCGCCCCAGGACCATCTATGATGTCCTGACACGTGACGCCATCCACGCCCGCTGCGCCGTTGTTCTTCGACACCAACCACCAAGCTGCCGCCAGAACGTCGGGCCGATAAATCCGATCGTACAACGCGTAAAACCGGAATTTCGGCTCCTGCTTGGCCTTGTGACCTAGCTTCCGCCTCAATTCAGAGACTCTTTCCGGCAGCTGGACACCATTCTTGGTCGCCATCGGATCCGATGACGCCTTCGCGATGTCCTCACTTGCCGGCTGATCCGTAGTGGAACGTTTGTCGCTCAAGCGGTACTCCTTACTTCTTGCGGAAACATGTCTTCGGTAGGGGTCCTTCGCTCGACCGGCATTACCCGGCGTCCTCACTACTGTGACCCCCTCCGACTCCCGACCCGGCCCGGTCGCGGTTATGGTTTCCCACGATCGGTTGGGCCAACAACACGCCTTGCCGTCGGCCCACCTGGTCGGGCCTCCCAGGTTCCTAGGCTGATCTATCGACGCCCGCCGTCCCCTATCACCCCGGAGAGTCCAACTGCTGCATCTACTCGTTACTTCACAGTTGGCATGAGGCTTCACCACCTTCGGCAGGATGGCCACTCCCATATGTGTAACGAGGCCGAACCGGGTTCACGCTTTCGCATTACGGCTGACGCCTTTGTCTTCCAAGGCTTCATATGTCCGGATTGCTCCAGCATATGCTCGGTTGACTACATGGCGAACGAGCACTTACCATGGCTAGTTCCTTTCAACTAACAAGATCAGCCAGGCTTCGCCTGGCACACCAAAGACACAGAGATGCATGAGAATGAGATTGGCACCGTGATCGTAAAAGTCAAGTAAATAATCCTAGGCCACTTTCAGGGAACAACGAGAAGCCCGGCTTTTTGAAAAGCCGGGCTTCTTTTTTTATGGATTTCTTGTACTCCCAAGTCTATATTGATTCTTGAATCGGCACTTATCTTCTCTTTATCCGAAGATATTCATGCCATACTTCAACGGAGAACCGAAAATAATACGGTAGTGCTATGATGATCAATCTATCTGCGGCTTGGATAGGTTTTTTCTTTGGCTGTCTGGCCGGCGTTGTTGGTGGTCTTTTTTTCCACGACAACGACTGGTTGGGTGGCTATGGATCATGGCGGCGGCGGATGATTCGTCTTGCGCATATCGCCTTCTTCGGGATCGGTTTACTCAATCTCTCGTTTGCCCTCACCATACGAATACTCGGTAATGGATCCGGTGATCGGATCCCATCGGTTCTTCTTATTGTTGGGGCTGTGGCCATGCCCCTGGTCTGTTATCTATCTGCGTGGAAAATCGCTTTTCGCAATCTGTTTTTTATCCCGGCCATCTCTGTCACCGTTGGTGTTGGTCTTGTCACGTGGAGGATACTCATCCAATGAATATCGGTTTCTTTCCGATGAGCGGGATACGCTGTTGCGATCCGGAATTGCTTCGCCTTGGCCTGACTCTGCCTGGCTTTGTTGAGAGAAGCAAGACAATCGCGTCTTTACCAAGCCTTGGACTTCTGACTCTGGCCGGGATGACACCCTCCCATCATCATATTCATTATGTGGAGGTCCCCGACGGAGAACAATTCGATCCATTACCGAGTGGACTCGATCTAGCCGCCATTTCATCCTATAGTGCCCAGATTGGTGAGGCATACAAGCTAGCCCAGAGATTCAAGGCGATGGGAGTACCATCGGTCATCGGTGGGACACATGTGACGGCACTTCCCCAAGAGGCTTCCGAACACTGCTCTGCCGTTGTCATTGGTGAAGGCGAACCAATGTGGTTGGATGTTCTGGAAGATGCCAGACGGGGCTGCCTTCAGCCATATTACCGCGCCGATGACAATGGCTATGATCTGGCTGACGCGCCCATGCCCGCCTTTGAGCTACTTGATATCTCGAAGTACAACCGGCTGACCGTACAGACGAGCCGGGGTTGCCCACACCATTGTGAATTCTGTGCCAGTTCCGTTGTCCTCACGCATAAGTACAAACAGAAACCAGTCGCCAAGGTATTGGATGAGATCGATAAAATACGCTCGCTCTGGGACCGCCCATTCATTGAATTCGCTGACGACAACAGTTTTGTCAACCATGCCTACTGGAAAGAACTTTTAACACCTCTCCAGAGGAAGGGGCTCAAATGGTTCGCCGAAACAGATCTCTCTGTTGCCAGCGATCAAGGGCTGCTCAATCTCATGCGGGAAAGTGGCTGTGCGCAGGTTTTGATTGGGCTCGAGAGCCCAACAGATACAGCGCTCGATGGCATTGAATTGCATAGCAACTGGAAGTTCAAGAAGTTCTCCTACTTCCAAGAAGCCATCCAAACGATCCAATCGCATGGCATCACGGTAAACGGCTGCTTCGTGATCGGCTTGGATGGACATACGGCCGACATCTTCGATCAGGTCTTTTCTTTCGTCAAGGAATCCGGCCTGTATGAAGTGCAAGTAACGCTCATGACCCCCTTCCCGGGCACGCCACTCTATGCCCGTCTGGAAAGGGAAGACCGATTGATCGAGCCCCGGAACTGGAAGAAATGCACCCTGTTCGATATCAACTTCAAACCGTCCAGCATGTCCGTGGATGAACTACACGAAGGATTCAAGAAACTAGCCGTCGATTTATATAGCGAGGAATTCACAAGCTGGCGCAGGACCAATTACAAAAAAATAATGCGAGATCACCGCCATCCAAAAGGGGATTCAATGTGAAAACAAAACGAAAGATTCAGTTGCTGTTCTTAGCAGCCGCCATCTATGATGGGGTGCTTGGAGCTGCTTTTCTCGTAAAGAGCAGTGCCTTGTTTCAATGGTTTGACGTAACGCCACCCAATCATATGGGGTACATCCAGTTTCCAGCCGCCTTGCTGATCATCTTCGCGGTCATGTTCCTTGCCATCACTGCGAATCCGGCCAGAAACCGCAACCTGATACCATATGGCATCCTGTTGAAAGTTGCTTACTGTGGAGTGGTTCTCTACCACTGGCTCAGCGCGGGGATCCCGAACATGTGGAAGCCATTCTGCATCATCGATCTCGCCTTCCTGATCCTCTTCGCTTGGGCATGGGTCGCCATCCCTGGTATGACGGCTCACCATGAAACAAACGTTTGAATATGGAACCTTTTAATTTTTAGAAATGATGGCCTGATACACACCATGATCTTTGCCATCGTGGACGAGGAGACCGCGGAATCGAGTTGCCCCGGCCGGCAGAACGATCTTGTGAAATGTGCATGTGCGAGCATCGGCTGGGATCTCTGCTTCCATGTGGACATCGCCAATCTCGACCTTTGCGATACCCGGAATGGCTTTCGGATCGAATTCCAATCGGACTTCGTAATGGCCTGACTCGGCCACGTGGAGTTCCCAATAACCGATGGACTCCGGATCCCACGTGCCGCCGCGCCAATCTTGCCGGGTGAGGGTTGTTTTTCTTTCGTGGGGTGTGCCGATCCAAATGCGTGGCGGTGCGTAATTGTCCGGGCGGGTCGATGAGACATCGTCAAACCATGCATTGTAGTCGGCCTTGAGCCGCTCGAGCACGGCCGTCTCTTTCGTGGCAAGATTGATCCGCTCTTGCGGATCGCTGACGACATCGTAGAGTTCGAATTCCGGTTCCCCTTGAAACGACTCCCGGCCAAAACCACTGGCATGGAGTAGTTTCCACCTGGCATCGCGGATCATGAAATGATGGTATCGGACTGGCCGGTCTCCACGGTGGGATTGGATGACGATCGAGCGATCGGGCCATGCGACTGGCCGCCCGTCAAGCAACGGGAGTAGACTGCGACCATCCAGTTTCAGATCGGCGGGAAGATCAACTTGGCACGCCTCCAAGATGGTTGGCATGATATCGATATGCGCGGCGAGCGTGTCGCATGAAGAACCTGCTTTGAATCGTGCTGGCCAATGCAGCCATAGCGGTGATCGGATTCCGCCCTCATGGATATCCGATTTCATCCCCCGCCGCCTGCCGACGTAGCGCCGCGTGTTCGGCCCATTATCGACCAGGAAGATCACCAGCGTGTTGTCGGTAATTCGAAGCTCGTCCAGTTTCTCAAATAGCCGGCCGACATTCTCATCGATGTTGGTGATCATCGCGGCAATGCGCGCGAGGGTGTTGATTGCCGATTCCCGCTGCTTATCCGATAGATGGCCCACGATCAACCGGGCGAGTGGTTCGGTTTGCTTCATGTAGTACGCGCGGAGTTCCTCCGGGACGTCATGGAACGGGCCGTGCGGTGCGTTGGTGGGCAGATAGACGAAGAACGGACGATTTTCAGCATGCGACTTTTCAATCCATTGGATGGCTGCAGTGAAATAGACGTCGGTACAGAAGCTCTCCGTTTCGACTTGATGGCCGTTGTGGAATAGAATCGGATTCGTGTAGCGATTCCCATTCTCTTTCGGATCGGATGGCTGGGCTAAACCGCCACCTCGGAGGACGAGCGATTCCTCGAAACCTTGATCCATCGAACGCATCGGGTAGCAGTCGCCGAGATGCCATTTGCCGAAGATTCCAGTCGCATATCCGGCATTTGAAAGGACTTCCGCGATCGTCGTTTCATCCGGATCCATCATGGAACGACCAATCCATGTGTCGATGCAGCGGGTCCGGTAGTTGTAACGGCCAGTCATCAGGCAGGCACGCGTTGGTGAACAGACCGGGCTAACATAGAACGTCGTCATGGTGGCACCCTGCCGCGCCATTGTGTCGATATTGGGTGTTTGGATCACGGGATTGCCAGTGATTCCGAAGTCTCCAATCCCCTGATCGTCGGTCATGATCAAGACCACATTCGGGCGCTCATCTGCGTGGAGAAGCTCGATTGGAGATGTGCAACAAAAGGCCACAATGCTCAAGAGAAATTGGGCGGATCGGGGTAGCATGGGAAAACCTTCAATGTTAGGTTACTTAGGGCTGTTGTGACTTTGTCATGATTGATTGTACTGAATGGCCATTCATTGGAACAATCCTCGTTCGACGGACATGGTGAGTCCATCGGACAGGATCCTTCTGCATACCAAAGGGCATCGATGGATCAGCGAAGCAGATGTGAATGGAGACATCGTTTCACCGGTCCTATGGATAACTACTTCGGGGCATCGATGGCACATAGAATGGAGCGGCCATGAGTCTTGATCTGCAGGCATTATTGGCCGTATCGCCTATTGTTTTGGCAGCCCTTCTCTTGGTTGGATTTCGTATCCCTGCAAAATGGGCGATGCCGGCTGTCTATGCCGCCGCTGTTCTGATCGCATTAACTGCCTGGAGTGTGTCCCCACAGCGGGTCGCAGCATCCAGTATCCAAGGTTTGTTTATCACCTTCGATATTTTGTTGATTATTTTCGGCGCGATCTTGCTGATGAAAACGCTCGAGCAGTCGGGCGCGGTGGCGGCGATCCGCCGTTCGTTCCATGGTTTGAGCGACGATCGGCGGATCCAGGTTGTCATCGTTGCCTGGCTATTCGGATCATTCATCGAAGGGGCGGCAGGATTTGGCACACCGGCTGCAATCGCCGCGCCGCTGATGGTTGCCCTTGGATTCCCGGCAGCCTGCGCCGTTATGCTGGGGATGATGATCCAATCAACGGCCGTTACCTTTGGGGCGGTGGGCACGCCCATCCTCGTAGGAGTCCGCGGTGGCTTGATCACCGACGCCTTCACAACGCAACTGGCAGCTGCCGGGCTGACACCAGCCGACTATCTGTATGCCGTGGCTATCCGCGCCGCGGCGCTGCACGCGGTGACTGGGACTCTAATCCCCACGCTGATGGTTGTCATGATGACTCGGTTCTATGGTACTCGGCGGTCGTGGACCGAGGGACTATCGATCCTGCCATTCACGCTCTTCGGCGGAATGGCATTCACCGTACCGTATTTCCTGACTGCCGTGCTCTTGGGCCCGGAATTTCCGACACTGCTTGGAACGCTCGTCGGTTTGTCCATCGTAACGTATGCGACACGGCGCGGTTGGTGGAAACCGGCCGACACGTGGCAGTTTCCGGCAGATGCCGACTGGCCAGCCGACTGGCATGGAAGCCTGGAAATAGCGCAGCAGGATCGTCCGCCAGGCACGATGACGATTTGGTTGGCATGGGCTCCCTACCTGATCGTCGCCGGTTTGCTGGTCGTGACCCGTCTTCCCCAATTGCAGATCGGTCCGAGATTGCAAGCGGTGAATTTAGCATGGTCGAATATTTTCAGCACCGGCGTAACCGCCAATACGACACCCCTCTATCTGCCGGCAACCATGCTCCTTCTAGCCACCGGTTTGACGTTCCTTCTGCATCGCATGACCTGTTCGGCGATTCTCAAAGCAGTCAGTGAATCCAGCCGCATCCTTCTCGGTGCTGGATTCGTCTTGATATTTACCGTTCCCATGGTTCGCGTATACATCAATTCCGGAGCCAATGCCGCCGAATTGCCTTCGATGCCGCGGGCCTTGGCCGAATGGGTTGCGGTCCATGTGGGTAGTATCTGGCCTGTATTCGCTGGCGTCATTGGCGCGTTGGGGGCATTCATTGCCGGGTCCAACACGGTGAGTAACCTGATGTTCAGCGATTTTCAGTTTCAGGTTGCCAACGAATTGAAGATCTCCGGTGCCATGATCGTTGCTCTCCAGGCCGTTGGAGCCGCGGCGGGAAATATGATCGCAATCCATAATGTTGTCGCTGCTTCGGCTACCGTCGGGCTACTCGGCCGCGAAGGAATGACGCTTCGAAAGACATCCCTCCCCACGTTCTATTATCTGATCGTCATCGGCGCCCTCGGCATGATCGCGATCTACTGGCTCAAGATACCCGATCCACTGTGAGATCATCGGTGCGGCGTCTCTCCGAGACGCCGATCCCCAGTCTCGGAGAGACTGGGCTACGCTTCTGTTGTGTCAGTCCATTATGGAAGTAGATGATTCTCAATCGACCAAAGAATGAACGAGGTTATCAAGCGACTTCTTCTCTTTACCCACCCTCTGGGAGGGTCGAAGGCGAGGAACGAGCCTTCGGGGAGGGGCAGCACATCGATGGTCATCCACCATCCAAGTCGACCCTCCCCGCGAGAGCTCGCCTAGGCTCGCTTCGCGACCCTCCCAAAGGGAGGGTGAATCTAA
>JAFGFZ010000367.1 GCA_016930815.1 Pirellulales bacterium
GAATCGTCATGGTCAGATTTTTCTGGTGGAACTATCCGGCACGGAGCGACTTGAGATGAAAGAGGCCGGATCCACCGGGCTTCTCCCGACCAAGATCGTCACACCCACAGTTCTCCTGGGTGAAAATGTTTTTGTCGGTACTGAGAATAATCAATTGCATGGATTCTCCCTGCCCGACCTGAAGGGAAAGCAGGAACTTGACCTCGGTGGTCCCATTGCCTGGGGGCCCTATGTGGCGGGTACCGTGGCGCTGATTGCGACTGAGCCCGGGATGATTTTTTGTATTGATAAAGCAGGTAGCCTTTTGTGGCGTCAGGAACTCAATGCGCATCCCGTCGGGCAGCCGCTTTCTGGTGATGGATTCGTTGTCCTGTCGTTGCCCCAAGGCACCTTGGTGCAACTCGCTTTATCCGATGGCAAAGAACAGGGGCGTATCGAAGTGGGGCAGCCCCTCGCTGCTGGGCCGGTCGTCTTTGGGAAACGATGGATCCTAACGGCCTATGACGGCACATTGTTGGTCGTGGATCCCATTCAACCTTAGCATGAAAACAGTACACTGATTCTTCCGCTATTCCAATTCCGCACGATCTTTCTGCACGCCCTCGCGTGCCTGATCATTTGCTGCGCGCACATCCCCCCATCGGCATATGGCGCGGAGGAAGAGCGCATGATCGATCGAGAACCTTTTGATCGAATCCGGCTCGATGCCGCGAATGGCAACCAGGTCCGCGATGTTTTGCCTCTGGATCTGCCGAACCGACGTGTCCCGGATCCTCTCCCCAAGACAGGCGCCCTGGAAGTACGGCTTGTGGAAGCTCCGACACGTCCCTACCAGGTTCGCTGGGTGAATATCGTCGAGATCAAGCTGTATCATCAACTGCTATTGGACGAAGCACGCCAGCTGACCCAGGCCGGCAAGTTCGATGATGCCTACGACTACTTCGCTTTCTTGGTGGATTCGGATCGCGATCTACCCGGCTTGGACGCGGCGATGGACAACTTCCTATACCGCAATGCGCACGCATCGTTTCAAGCAGGCCGCCATGACGATGCCCTGGCGATTATCACGTCCTTGTATGAGCGGAATCCCCAATGGCCTGGTTTGGATGGTGCCATCAATCGTATTTCGGATGAGCTCATCAAATCGCAAGTGGAACATGGGGAATTCAAAACCGTTCGGCTCCTGCTCAGTACGCTTCCGAAGCGTTATGCCCCTTTTCAACTCAAATGTATCCCGCAATGGGATCGCCGCCTGGATGAATTGGCTACGAAACGGCTCACCGAAGCGGCCGAACATCTGGAGGCCAAGGAATTTGATGAGGCTCGCGAAGCCGTTCAGGCAGCAGTGGACATCCGCCCCAATTCGGCGGAAGCACGGAAGCTAGCGGAGAAGATCCACCGCGCCCGGCCACAAATCGTCGTGGCGGTCGACGTGCCGTATTCCGCGCCGCTCACCGAACGGCTCGACGATAGCGCGTCACGTCGTGTTCGAAGACTCGTGCGACAACGTCTCATGCAACTGCAGGGATACGGGGCGGAAGGAGGGATCTATTCCAGCCCACTCGGTGAAGTCGTCCCGGATGTTACTGGCCGAAAATTAACCCTTCTCATCGATGCAAAACGCCCGGCGGCCGCCGGGTGGACCGCGTACGATCTGGCCCGCCAAATTCTTTTGTTCACGAACAATGCTTCGGCCGATCCAAGGGCGAGTGAATTGGCACAAATACTGGCAGGCCTGGATGTGGAAGATGGGAAAACATTGCATCTCGAATGGCGCCGAGATCACGTTCGGCCAGAGGCCCTTTTGGTCATCGACCTGATGCCGCCAACCAGCAATCCATCCCTCGTCTCCAATCAATCGGCGCAAGACAACGGAGCGATCGGGCTCTTCGGAGTTTCGCGAAGTAGCGAAGATGAAGTTCGTTTCGAACGCCGCGAGAGAGCCACTAGCCCTTCACCAGATGCTCCTATCGAGATCATCGAGCGTTCTTTTGACGATGAAGACAAAGCTTTGGAGGCACTTCAAAAAGGCCACGTCGATGTCATGGAACGGATCAGTCCATGGAGCATCCCTCACCTTGCGGATGATGAAAACATCACCGTTGCGGAATATGCCCTGCCAACCGTCCATTTGATTACCGTGAATCCCGACCGTCCATTGCTTGCCTCGAGTGAAATGCGGCGGGCTATCGCATACGGGATCGATTGTCCCGCGATATTGGACAAGATAGTTCTGGCTGGAAAGCAAATTCCCGGCTTCGCAACCATCAGTGGTCCCTTTCCAGTCGGGCGTGAATTGAACGATCCAATTGGTTACGGCTACAGCCGCGATATTCCCCAGCATGCGTACGAACCCCGGCTCGCCGCGATGCTCGCAACGGTCGCCTGGCAGGAATACCAGAAGAAAAACAAGGAATCCGAGAAGGGGGACACTCCAGACGAGATGCCGCCTCTCATTCTTGCCTACTCACCCATTCCCCTGGTGCGCACCACGTGCCAGGTGATTGCTCAGCAATTAACGGCCGCGAAAATTCCGATCGAACTGCTGGAAGCCACCCCCGCGGATTTGGCGCAAGGAAAACTGGATTGGGATTTGCGCTATTCCGAATTGGCCTTATGGGAACCGGTAGTCGATGCGGCAAGGCTCCTGGGGCCCCGAGGAGAATTAGGCTATCAAAGCGCGTACCTTGCCCTTGCATTGCGCGAACTTGATGAAGCGAGTAATTGGAAAGATGTTCCAGAACGTCTGCATGAAATCCATCGCGTGGTTCATAGTGACCTCGCCGTCATCCCGCTGTGGCAGACAGTCAACGCGTTCGCCTACCGCAAGAATGTCGAGGGAATTGGCGACGCCCCGGTTTCGCTCTACGATCACGTTTCACAATGGCAGAAGATCTTCACCACCAACTGAGCGATTTCGAATCGTCCATCGACTCTCTGCTTCCAAACATGGATGCGGTGGCCGAGTTCCGATGCCCTGCGGCACCGGTGGATTGGACCCATGCTGATCGGGCTGTTGCGAAGAGCCTATCGGAAAATCCCGCACCATTCACCCTTCCCCCCGCAAGCGGGGCGAGGGGAGTTGTTTTTCGGACAGGCTCCACGTGGAAAAACGGGCGGAGATTGATTGCTCTGTCTGTATTCTTCGGGTACCTCGCTTGCGTAACAGGAATCGGTTCCGCCGATGAATTCTGGGAATATTCGCCCTATCGAGTTCTTGTCATGATGGTGGTCAAGAATTCTCCGGGCATGCAAATGCAGACAGCTTCCGCCCTGCGTTCCTATCTCGAGGATCGCTGTGCCGTAACCGCAGGTCCTGTCTGGCAGGTCACTCTATCGGAGGAACAACCGTCCGCGGCGTGGCTGGGTGATCGTCCACCCGATTTGGTCGGGGAATCCTTTCCCCCGGCATGGTCGGTTTACGATAAAATTCTATTCCTGCATGTCGATCTCGAATGGAACGGTGCCCGGATCACGGCACGTGAATTCGATGTTGCCACCCGCCAATTTGGGAGTCGGATCCATCGGACGACGCGCCAGCCATCCCACGTGCCTCGAGTCGTTTTTCGGACATTCTGCGAGGCTTTTCTGCCCCTTGCCCAATTCCGGATCGATCAGGAGGATGAAGACCTTGTCCATTTGTCGTTTAAGGGTCAGGAGTTGAAAGCGGCGGCTGATGATTTTCGACTCTTCGAACCGGGAGGCGTGCTGATTCCGATTTTCCGCCGCAATGATCGCGAGGGCCGTCCACGGCCCGACGGTATTCAGCAAGTCCCGTGGACCTATCTTGCCATGAATCCAAAGGTTGAGGGAAAATCATTGCAGGCCAGGATATTCAGTGCGACCAAACGGCCCTTTGGCCTGCGTCGACGGGGACGGATTGAACAATACGCGATCACCGCCAGGCTGACATCCGAGGCAACTGAACTTCACTTGGTCAGCCAGGTCGATCCCACCCAACCGGTTGCCGGCTGTAGCATCTTGGAACGCGCGGCTTCGGAACCGGCACCGGACACGCAAGCGGCTGAAGGCAAGGATCCGAAGAACGCGTACCAGCTCCTTGGCGTGAGCGATCGAGATGGCATGTTTCGCTTGGATCGATCCAAGGACCCCATTCGGACCGTCTGGATCAAAAGTGGGCAGTTGCTGCTTGCGAAACTCCCGGTTGTCCCTGGCCTGCAACCGGTCATGGAGGTGCCTCTACCGGAAGATGAAGCCCGTTTAAGAGCCGAAGGAAAACTGACTGCCCTCCGCAACAATCTCATTGACCTGGTCACTCGACGAAGCATTCTGATCGTTCGGATCCGGACTCGATTGGATGCCGGAGATATCGACGGGGCCAAACGGCTCTTCGAGCAACTCGATGATCTGCCTCGACGGCTCGAATTCCACCGTGATATCGAACAGCAAGAGCAGCTCGCCAAATCGAACGATCCACAAACTCAGCGGCGTATTGATGGCCTCTTCACCCGAACCAAGGCTGTCCTCGGCAGTTTCCTCGATCCACGCGAATTAACCCGGCTCCAAGACGACATCAACGCCGCCAGCCGAAAGCAATAGATCCAACCTTTCGCCTTACTTGCTCTGCATGATGATTGCGACAATCACCGCAACGACCATCAAAACAGCGACAGCAACGGTCAAGATTAGCAATTGAGGCAGACGAATGGCATTTCGAATCAATCTGGATGCTGAGTATTCTGAAAATTCCTCCACTTCGGCCACTGGCTGGGTCTCGTCGCACCATGCGGATGCTTTCAGCGTGCCCTGGGAAACCTGGCTAGAATGCTCACCATTTTGGCTTGGAGAATCGACATCCGTTGCCGTATCCAGGATTCCATCAGGATACTCGGCGCGTTCTTTCTTGATTGAGCCGGATGCGGTATTCCCAAATGAATCCTTGGCTCCGATGGCAACGGAGCTGAGCGTCCACGGGCGCAATCGCTGGACAACTTCGGCCGCGGTCGCGATGCGCTGCGATGGATCCTTCTCGATCATCTCGGCCAGGACATCCAGGAACATGTCGCTGAGGTCCGGATTGAATCGCCGCGGATTGATGGGAACTTCATGCAAATGCCGCCGAACCTTGTCCGATGTCTTCCCGCCCGGAAATAGCACTTTCCCAGTGACGGCATAGTAGAGTGTGCACCCTAATGCATAGATATCGATCGACGGCACGATATGCGCCGGCGATCGAATGGCCTCGGGCGCCAGGTAATCGGCGGTGCCAACCACTTTGCCTGCATTGGGATCAAGGTTGTCCTCGTATTGCAAGAACCAGGCCAGGCCCAAGTCGGTCACCTTCGTCAATCCATCCGGTGTCACGAGCAAGTTCCCGGGCTTGACATCACGATGGATCAAACCCCGTTCGTGGGCATAATGGATCCCCTGGGCGGCCTGAGAGATAATTGTGGCCGCTTCATGCATTGTCAGCCGGCCGTACCGTCGGACCAACTGCCGGAGATCGGTACCAGGGACGTATTCGGTCACGAAAAAATAGGTGTCGCCATCCCGGTCGGCATAGGAGACCCGGACGAGATTCGGATGGTCCAACCGGGCTTGCGCGCGGATTTCTCGCTGAAACGTCTCGATGGCTTCCGGAGTCGTCTTGCTTTTAGGGAGCACCTTAATGGCCTCGATTCGGCCAAGCATGCGGTGTTCCCCCTTGAAAACGTGCCCCATGCCACCCCGGCCAATCGAGTCCAGGATCCGGTACGGTCCGAGTGTGAATTTGGTCCGCCCTTCTTGAAGCTGCCCGACCTGCCAGCGGTTGAGGTACCCCAATTGGATCAGCTTGTCTCCGATCGCTTCGTCGCTAATAGAAGTCTCCAAGCCGCTGGTATCGCTCTGGACTTCCGTTCCGGCCGCAGGACCAACGTCGGCACGCACCTCGGCGATCGCCTGAGCGAGCTGTTCCCTGGTCACCAGCTCACTGACAACCGCCGCCTGGCAGAACTTGCTTTGGCTGTGATTGGTTGTTTCCATGGACTTTCTTTCCCTTCCTTAAAACCATACGTTGAGATTCAGCGTTTGGTTATCGCATGCGCCATGATTTGGGTAATGGTGCGACCAATTCCATCGGCTCGCACCGCACCGGATGCTCAAAGACAAGCCGCATGGCATGCAGGGCAATGCCGGACGGGAACGCGTACCGACTCCCGTATTTTCGATCACCCAGGATCTGGCATCCGATCTTTGCCAGCTGCACACGGATTTGATGTTTACGACCCGTTTCAGGTTTTACTTCCAAGAGCGTCCTATCCGGGAATTGTTTGAGTAGTCGATAGTGCAACCGCGCCTCTTGGGCACCAGCGGCAGACGCGATTGTCGCATGCATCTTACGATGCCGTTCATCTTTACGGAGATAGTGGACCAGTTCGCCGACGGGAGGTTCGGGGGAGTCATCGACCAGTGCCCAGTAAACCTTCTGAACCAGCCGATCCTTGAACTGTTGTGCGAGCCGCCGCGCGGCTTTCGATGTGCGGGCCATCAAGACAACCCCGGTCACCGGCGCGTCGAGCCGGCTGACAATCCCTAAGTAGACATTTCCTGGCTTCTGATACTTATCCCGGATATAGTCTTTCACCAAAGCCAATACACTTGGCCGGTCTGATGCAACACCCATCGTCGGCAGCATGGCCGGCTTGGCAACCGCCACTAGATGGTTATCTTCGTAGAGAATATCGAGTTGCATGGATGCCATCGAAGCCACCGCACGCGGATTCCTTACCCACAAATAATCGACTGTATTGGAATCGAACCATCGCGATAGCATCATGGTTGCTACCGTGACGATAGTCAATCATGAAGGGATGTTCCGTGAACCAACGGATCATTTTCGTGATTTACTACCTATGAGAAACGCGGGCTGCATGGAGGCTAGGCCTATTCCCGCTGGTCGGATGGAAGTCAAAAATCAACAGGATCGGTCTTTCACGGAGGTATCACGCATGCTCATCTTTGATACGGAAATGGATTGCCTCCAAACAATCGCCTGAAGTTTCTTCAGGCCGATTCATCGGCCTTCTCCGCCGCAGGCGGTAATAGGCCCGTGCTTGAGCACGGGTGAACGGATTCCAAATACACGACATCAAACATGCCAGTGGGAAACATGACTTGAAAACATACATGTCACCTTGGCTTCTGCTGTGCCGCGAAAGGATACTAAACAAACTTGGTTTTTCCAGGGATGGCGATCGGGGGCTCGGGGATGTCCTCCCACGCATAGGTGGTCGGCCCCAGTCGTTCCTGGCTA
>JAFGFZ010000368.1 GCA_016930815.1 Pirellulales bacterium
CCGTCCATTCTGAGCCAGGCATATTTCGACATCGACTTGTTGGAAGAATTGGCTCTGGATCCACGCGCCTATGATTTCGATCACCCGGCCAACCGGCGCCCCAACTATCACTTTGGCCAATGGGATCCGCATCAAATCGACAACAGGGGCTTTTACCGGCGTTTCGTGCTGCAGCAGGTCACCCTCGACGCCCTCCTGGCCCGTTTCGGCGAAATCTCCGACACCCGGCAGCATCCCGATGGATCCATAACGGCCCAAGAGTACGCTTTCGAAGCGGGTGCCGTCCTGGCGGGCACGATCCTGATGGCATCCGGTACAAGCGGCAACGGTCCGGGCTGCCATGATTCAACCGTCATGCTGCAATCCCTTTTACCCCGCATCGCAATTTACCGGGATCGTTTCTACAACGAACTTTTGAAACAGGTTCCCGGCCCGCATGGGAGACGGCTCCGCATCGAAGCCGACAAGTTGCAGCAGCCTTTCGGCGGAGCGCGGCAACATTTAAATCGGGAATTGGCCAGGCGGCGAGCCGCCCAACTGCAACAAGTTCAACTCGCCATCTGCTGCGCTCGCATGGGCTACCCGAAGGCGGCTTCGTCCCGTGCCGATTCGGTGTCGATGCCTTCGGCACGCATCGTGACGAAGTTGCATTGTCTCCTGACAACGGCGCATGCCGAGATTGATCATGGCCAGATCGAAAAGGTGCCTGGCCATCTGGCTCAAATGGAGGACCTCTTGCACCGCGGCATCGCCTGTGGAGCGCTGGTGGATCCTTGGAATATCGTAGGTTTCGGCGGCAACTTCAGCCTCTTTCCCGCGGTTGAGAATTCCATCCATGATTTCCGCGTTGACAAGTTGATTGATCTGGTGGAACAGGTACTCGGCCTGTGTACCCGCGCATGGAGTGAAGCGGCGGCGCGAGACGATGCGGCACTTGAAATCGCCTTTTCCGAACCATTGGCTCGCATGGCCTCGTGGTGGGATCAATTCGCAACATCGACCGTTCAAGGAGTCAAGCGGCTCGTGGGGAAGGAAGTCGAGATATCCGGGAATCTTGTCGCTGGAGCTTTGAACTCGTGGCATAAAGCTGGAGCGGCCGCAGGGGATATTGGTTTCTGGCGAATGTTCATTGACCAGTTCGATACACCCAAGGTATTCCAGCTCGTGATCGACGCGCTACTGGAAAAGAAGGATTGCATCGCATCGATGGCGCTGATGATGCAATGGATTAGCCAGGCAAACCGGACACCACTGAAAGCAAGTGATTCGTCATTTCATCGGCTGGCGATTCGATGGCTCGAATTGGCCACACAACAGGGCAATGTCCATCCGCCTGGAAATCGGCCAGCCAATCAAGAGGTTCCGGCAACCACTGGCACGTGGTGGCCGCTGGTGCGGAGATTCTTTGAATTACTCGAAGCCAATGCTGAAAATTACTGGGAGCCACCCACGGCATTCCTCAACAAACCACATCGCAGCCACCGGATGGAAAACCACCGGCAAGCCGCGGAAGATTCCGAGGATGAGGAGGAAGATCAAGAAGAAAGCAGCCTTTACAGCGCCGCCTACGAAGGAGTCATCTTCCGGGGCAGCACCGAGGATGGCATTGAGAGTGATATGCTCAGCGAGGGGGATTCGACCGAGTTCGAACTGGAGCATGAGGCCAGGCAACTTCAGCAGCAACTGAAGTTCCTCGAAACCGTTGCGCTGCTATGGAATCGTGTCGTGGTCCGAGCCGTATCCGACGGATTGAATCCAAGCACCTATTGCGAGTCCTTCGGCCAGTGGCGCCAGCAAGCCATGGGGAATTATTACCGGCTGTTGAAGTTACTCGAATCCGTCCATCACTACCCTTTGCGAGCATTGTTACCCGTTCCCTCGGCATTGGTGGAATACGATCGGTGGCGCATCATTAAGGATACGTTGACCGAGGAGATTGTCGCCACGACGGCTGAAATGGCCCACAGTGCCCGCCTTCTCGCGGCTGTCACTGAACGCTGTGTCGACCAGAATCTGGAAAAGCCAACGGATTCCATTGCGAATGCGTGTTCGACGTGCGTTACTTCATCGGACTTCCATCCCGATCTTGCTTGCACCACCGCGGCCGACCCGTCCATGGCGACCGAACCGCTTGCCGTTCTCCGCGGCCTCCTTGCCGGGGATGCGGAGTCGGTTCGCCGCGATTGGCCCGATCTGGCCAAGTGGCTTTCCGAACAGGGACTTCTCTATGTTCCCCTCTCCCGAGGCGGGGACCCGGTTCAAATCGTTGTTGTCAAAGCACGCCAGCGACTCATCCGTTCGCTGCTTGAATGGATGCCGCGCCTTGGCCTCATTCGACCCACCTGCGAATTAATCCAAGTTGCCCATGATATGGAATTGGATCACCCGATCGGGCATGGTGCGGTTACCGAATTCGATCAGCTCTTTGAAGTAGGCTATATGGCAATGGTCCAATGCCTCGTCGTCTCCTCGCCGCATTGGAATCCCCCGTTCGTCTTCGAGGACACGCTCGAAGGCCATGACAGCCTGCTTGTTGACGCGCTGCAACGACTTGCGGAGTCTCAATTAGGCGTTTGGCTCGATCATAGTCGTACGTTACGCTTGAGCGTGGTGGAAAAAGTGGCCGAACCGGAGGCATGGGACCGATTCGTGGCGTTCGTCGACCGCTATGGGAACGATTTATTCACACAAGGATTTCTGAACCTTGGAAATATCCGCGGGATCTTACATCAGGGAGCCGACAAATGGTTCGATAGTGTTACCAACACATCCTATGAAGCCGCATCATGCCGCCTGATTGTGGAGTTGGGCGACAAGATTTCGCGGCGCGAGGCTGTTCGATGGTTCACCTTTTCCTTAGAAGCTATCGCTGAAAACTACCGGGAATATCGTGACTACAACGCCACGACGACCCAATCCGATCACGGCGAGTTGCTTCACACACTCATCGATTTCCTTCGCCTCCGTGCCGATTATGATCGGATCGCCTGGAATCTCCGGCCCGTTGTGCTAGCGCACGAAGTTCTCGCCCGATATGGGCGGACCGCGGCTGCCGAGGAATGGCGTCGCGCCTTGACGTCGCGGACGATGCAAGTGGCCGACGATTTCATTCGCCGGCATACCAGGCTCTGCGCCCAACACAGCATGCAATTACCGACGATCGCCAGCCGAATCTCCGAACGATTTGCCCGGCCGCTGGATATTGGTCGTGTCTGTGGTCTGGTCCAACCGGCCATCCATGCTTCCCAGCAAGGCGAGGCCAATCCCACATTCGCGCTCTTCGAGCATGAAATCAATCAAATCACGCAAGAACCGTCTGACGCTGGTCTGGAACTTCCAGATTGGCTCGAGGCCCTCGATGAAGAAATTGATCGCATTCAGGCAACGATCGATGGGAAAGATAGTACCCGGGACATCCCGCCGGCGATTGAACAAATGCGGATCTCCTGGGATCAATTTGATCAAGAACTCAACGAAATGGATGGGAAAGAACAAATAAATGCCTCTCTATGAAAATCAAACCAAGGCCTCCTCTCTTAGGATGGACTCCGAAATTTCTTCGGATCGTACCCGTATCGGCTGGATAGGAACTGGTGTCATGGGTGCCGTCATGTGTGGGCATCTTTTGGACGCCCGTTTTTCGGTGACTGTTCATAATCGCACGCCGTCGAAAGCGGAACCGCTCCTTGCCCGCGGAGCCGTTTGGGCGGCAACACCCCGCGAAGTCGCCATGGCAAGCGATGTGGTTTTCCTCATCGTCGGTTATCCAGATGACGTGCGTGATGTCGTCCTTGGCCCCCAGGGTATTCTCGCTGGCGCTCGGCCCTGCAGTCTTGTCGTTGACATGACTACCAGCCAGCCGTCCTTGGCGATTGAAATCGCCTCGATTGCTGCCAAGCAGGACGTGATCAGTATTGATGCACCCGTATCGGGCGGCGATGTCGGTGCCCGCAATGGAACCTTGTCCATCATGATGGGAGGGGATCCCGAAGCAATTGCTGCCTTGACCCCATGCTGGCAGGTCCTGGGCAAAACCTGGATCCGACACGGGGGCCCGGGTGCAGGACAACACGCCAAAATGGTCAATCAGATACTGATTGCAACGAATATGATCGGCGTCTGTGAAGGGCTTCTCTACGCTCAAATGGCCGGTTTGGACCTGCCCTCCGTCATGCAATCCGTGGCCGCCGGGGCGGCTGGGAGCTGGTCCCTCTCGAATCTGGGCCCACGGATTATCGCCGGCAACTTCGAACCTGGATTTTTTGTTGAGCATTTTATCAAGGATCTTCGAATCGCCTTGGATGAAGCAAAACACATGGGTTTAAGGCTTCCTGGCCTCGCCCTTGCCGAGGAACTCTACCAGACAACGATGGCGGAGGGCCATGCGCGGGACGGCACCCATGCTCTCATGCTATCGCTAGCTAAAATGTCTGGAACCGGCTGGAAATCTTCGATTCCGTGAAGGATTCCTTCCTGCCGTAGCCATGATGCGCCCCATGGCATCCATGCAATTTGCCAAAAAACAGATCTACCATTCCGCCGGATTAACGGCTAGACTTCCGCGTCCTTGCGCCAGGAAATCAAGGACTTGTAAATTCATAAGATCAAATTCCCAACTCCAATGTAGGGGAACTGATTCGAACCAGTTAAATCATCTAAGCCCATATGTCGTCCAATAAGATTCTCATCTCTCTCTTCGCGATGACTCTTCTGGGGTCATGCCGGACCATCGGTGCCGAGGTCCAGGAACTGCCGTCCCTTGGTTTTGAGACGGAATCATGGATCCCATCCCAGGTCGGCGCCAGCGAGGTGCCATCGGACCGGTTTTTCTTGGATTCTGGAACGACTGTCACATCGCCACATATCTGGCAGTGGCAAATCCTTCCCGACGGATTGATCTGGCATTCCTACGCGGCCGGCGTTCACGAGCCACGCGTTTCCGGTGTGGTCTATGGAAATCAGGGTGAAGAGGCCATGTTCGATGTCACACTCGGCGGTCGCTTGGGAGTACTCCGCTACGGAACAACCAACTCCAGGTGGCCGGATGGTTTCCAGTTCGACCTTGAAGGCGCTGCCTTTCCACGTCTGAATCTCGACGAGAACTGGGATCTGGATCTAGCCGATTATCGGTTCGGTGTTCCCTTTTCTTACGGGGCCGGATCGTGGAGGACCAAGTTCGCATACTACCATCTGAGCTCCCACATGGGCGATGAATATGCCCTCCGCAACCCAGGCTCGCTGAATTCGCGAATCAACTACAGCCGTGACGCGATGGTTCTTGGCGTATCGTATTATCCGATATCCCTTTCTGCACCGGATCCGTGGTTGCGCTTATATGCAGAAGCCGATTGGGCATTCCATTTTGATGATGGGAACAAGCCGTGGGAATTCCAATTTGGAGTCGATTGCATGCCGATCGGACCGACCGGCATACGAGGCACCCCGTTTTTTGCAGTGAATGGCCATATCCGTGAAGCCGTCGACTTCGGCGGGAATGTCGTCGCCCAAATTGGATGGTGCTGGCAGGGAGATTCCGGGCGTGCGCTGCGAATGGGTTTCCACTATTACAACGGAAAATCGAACCAGTTTGAGTTTTACAACCGGTTCGAACAGCACATGGGATTTGGAATCTGGTACGATCAGTAGGCATCCTGTCTATTAAAAAACTCTTACCGATGGCGGCGGTGCTGCATTGGCATCGAGGAATGCGTAGAATGGCCCCATGCATTCCCGATGGACCGACTATCGAATCTTTTGGCGGGAGTTCCGCCGCACCTATCACTCCACCGGGGCGATTTCTCCGAGTGGGAAACCGCTAGCCCAGGCCCTGACGCACTTCGTGCGCCATGGCTTGAATACTGGCTGCCCGAGGCGGATTCTTGAGGTCGGGCCCGGTACTGGAGCCGTCACGGTCGCAATCGCCGAAGCACTCCGCCCAGCCGATCAGCTGGATCTCGTCGAACTGAACGACCGATTCGTCGAGCGGCTCCGCAAGCGGCTTGCAGAGGATCCTCGTCTGGCCCCTGTTGCCAGCCGGACGGAGCTCATCCACGGCGACTTGCGGGATTTGCCCCATGACCGGCATTACGATGTCATTGTTTCCGGACTTCCAATGAACAATTTTTCGGTTGATCTTGTGGAAAACTTACTCGACGTTCTGCGACAACATCTGGCTCCAGGTGGTATGTTGAGTTTCTTCGAATATATCGCGATCCGCCGCTTCAAGGCCTTTTTGAGCCTGTCGGCCGGTCGGCAACGGCTCCGCGGAATAGACCGCGTGCTCAACACCATGCTGGATCGGCACCAAATCCGGCGCGATCGGATTCTACCGAATATTCCACCCGCATGGGTTCACCACGTCCAGTTCTCCTAGCTCGCATTTTTCATGAACCTTCTGCCTCGCGGCCGCAAGTGCCCCTTTGGCCATGTTCTACGGCACAATTCGATCCCCAACGTATTTCCAAATACGTTGGGGATCGAATTGCTTGGTTTCCTTGCCAAAGAACCACTTGTGGCCGCTCGCGACGCAATACATGAAATATGCGGGCTAGCTAGCAGGATGTGGCCCCAGTAAATTGGCCAACTCCGTTCGTGACCTCGCTCGTGAACCCATGCGAGTCGGAGGTTCGAATGCGATCCGGAGGTTTGGCAGCGTCCCGCTAACAATAGAATTGGACTTAGAAAAATACTTGACCGAATCCATAATTGGGGCTAGTATTCTATCATGTCTGCCGATCCAACCAACCTCCTTCGCCAACACGGTCTCCAAGTCACGGCCCAGCGTTTAGCCGTGCTGCAAGCGGTAGCGCATCGGCCCCATTGTAGGGCGGACGAAATCGTGGAGGACGTTTGTACCGAGATCGGCACGATCTCGCGACAGGCGGTGTACGATGCTCTCGGGATACTGACGGAGAAGGGCCTGATCAGGCGAATTCAGCCCGCCGGGTCACCGGCTCTCTACGAGGATCGGGTTGGAGACAAGCACCATCACGTGATCTGTCGCGTGTGCGGGAAGACCGTCGACGTGGACTGCAACGTCTGCGAAACACACTGCACGACCGCCGCTGCCGCCTCGGGCTACCAAATCGACGAGGCGGAGGTGATCTATTGGGGCACCTGTCCCGAATGTCTCGCGGAGATGTCGGAGCCGGGAAATTAGGAACACCAACAAGAAGAGACTTCGAAACAAGGCCGATCAGATTCCAATCCAATCCAGGGAGAAATGCGATGTCAGGTATTGCAACCGTAAGAAAGTGCCATGTGGCGAACCAAGTTTTTCAACAACACAGGTGCGGGCTGCTCAACGGAACAAATTCAGTTTGGCTTGTAGCCCTGGTCCTTGGTTCTTGGATGGGGACTTGTGGCGCTATGGCCGAAGATACCCGTTCCAACCCGTCGACCGAGGCCGGCAAATGCCCCGTGACGGGCGCAAGTGGCGTCCCTTCAAGACACAAGGAAACGATAACAATGTCAAACCAAGACTGGTGGCCGAATCAACTGAACCTGGATATTCTCCATCAAAACTCGCTGAAGGTGAATCCGATGGGCGAGGACTTCAACTACGCCGAGGAGTTCAA
>JAFGFZ010000045.1 GCA_016930815.1 Pirellulales bacterium
GGGTCTAGTGCTCTGTCAACTTTCCATCTTGGGGTAGCCACGGTCGCCAAACCGTGGCATATCGTCCTCTAACAAGCACAGTTACCCCAAAATTTAAACTCAACGGAGCACTAGAGTGATTGCAATGATGCTTCGATGGATCAAGGCAATTAAATGGCATCTCGAAACACCTGCGAAAGCGAAAGCGGAGTGGCGTCGGGATCGGCGCGGTCTCAATGCAGAGGATCCTGGTATCGATTGTACTGTTGCTGAAGCCGTGAGGTGGCTGGGCCGTGCGCAGGACAATTCCATGTCCCAGGATGGCGGAGTTGCCCGTGACTACAACCTGCTTAAGGGCTGTTGGAATGTTTCCTATCCCGAAACGACAGGATACATTGTGCCGACGCTTTTAGACTACGCCTGCCGCACAGGCCTGGCTGGACCGCGCGACCGTGCCCGGCGGATGCTGGATTGGTTGGTTTCCATCCAGATGCGTGACGGCAGCTTTCAAGCGGGACTTATCAACCAGAATCCGATTGTCCCGGCGGTTTTCAACACCGGCCAGATCCTAATCGGCCTTGCTGCCGGTGTCCAAGAATTTGGTGACGAACGATATCATACCAGCATGTGTCGCGCGGCTGACTGGCTGGTCAGCGTGCAGGACCGGGACGGTTGTTGGCGGAAGTATCCTTCGCCTTTCGCGAAGCCTGGCGAGCGAACCTATGATACCCACGTTGCCTGGGGACTTTTCGAGGCAGCCCGCATTGAGACCGACAGGTCCTATGGAGAGGCGGGAATGATGAACGTGCGGTGGGCCCTAAGTTACCAGCGCGATAACGGCTGGTTCGACGCCTGCTGCCTCACGGACTCGACACAGCCGCTAACGCATACGATCGGGTATGCCCTGCGAGGCTTGCTGGAGGCTTATCGCTACAGCCAAGACATCACGTTGCTCGAAGCCGGCCGTAGGACAGCCAATGGCCTCATGGCGGCTCAGGGAGTGGACGGTTTTCTGCCCGGACGGCTCGATGCCTCCTGGCGTGGCACCGTTCCCTGGACTTGCCTGACCGGGAATGTCCAAATTGCCGCTTGTTGGTTCCTTTTGGACGGATGGACGGGTGATCGCCGGTATGGATCGGCGGCATCCGCCGCGAACCATTATGTCCGAAGGACGATTGTATTGGACGGCCCTGCGGAAATTCGTGGGGCTGTCAAAGGTTGCTTTCCAGCGGATGGCGGGTATGGAATGTATAAGTACCTCAACTGGGCATGTAAATTTTTTATCGACGCGCAGTTGATGGAACAGAATTATCCGGCGGGCAGGGACTCCGTCAAGCTCAAAGCGGACTGACTCCGGTAATTAAATATCCTCCATCATTATTGCAAAAACCATGAGGTTCAAAGCAGTAGACCAGGTCGAACGATCCGAATGGGATCACACGGTGCGTGATATGGGGGGGACGATATTTCATTCGAGTATTTGGGCTGACCACATCTGCATCACGGAACCTGGCGCGATCCCCGTGTTTTGTTCGTTGGTTGCCGAAAACGGCAAGCAGATCGGTATCGCATTGGGATTTCGCTTCCGGTCAAAACATCGCGTCATCGCAACGATGACAAGTCGATTCCGGACAGACGCGCTACCCATTGTAAAACAGAACAATGTTGACTGTTTCGCAGAATTTGTGCAAGCGTTAGAGACTCACACACGCGCTGCAGGAGACGTCGAACTTACACTCGGTAGCTTCGCCTCTGGACGGCATGGCGACATGCTTACAAACTTAGGTTTCACGTCCACACGCCGGCTTGAATTTGAGATCCCGCTTGATCGATCTGATGACGAACTCTGGATGAACTTTGAATACAAGCGTCGGAAGAATATCAAGAAAGCGATGCGCCTGGAGGTTAAGATAGAGGACCTGCCATTCGAGGAGGGAATTGCCGCCCTCCGACGGCTTCAAGGTGCTTCGGCTCATCGGATCGTCCAGCGCGGCGGTCCGGACATTACTTACCACGGATTAGCCACCGTAGATCCGATTACGCCCTTGGTTAAGGCCGGGGTAGGCCGCCTGATCGGTGCGATAGTTGCCGACACCATTGTTAGTGCCAGCCTATTCACCTGTTTCAACAACCTGGTCTATCACACGCTATCAGGTCACGGTCCACAGGCACTTGAGACGCAGGCTCCGACGCTGCTTCTTTGGGAGACCATGAAGCGCTACCGTAACGAAGGTGCCACGCGGCTGAATCTGGGAGGTTGTTCGATCGATGCACTCAATGAGAACTCGCCGGAACATGGAGTATATATCTACAAGGTTGCATTCGGTGGTGAATGCCTTGAATGTGTCAGTGGAACAAAAATCCTCAGGCGTGGAGTGCACCAAGTGATGAAAACGGCGCGATTGCTATTGCGTCGATAGCCAGACCATTTGCATTCTAGTGAGCACAGAATCGTTGCAGGACAATTCAGCCGCATGACTCCCAAGAAAGTCATGATCGTAACGGACCTCTTCCCGCCGATGAATGGATCCGGCGTGCATCGTATAGTGGCACTTTGTCGTCGCCTGAACGCCACCGGATGGCAGGTCTCGGTTTTGACCGCGAACGATGCACCGCCAGGGTGTCCATTCGACGATAGTTTACTCGATATGATACCGGAACATGTCCGCGTCGTGCGGGCAGCCTCTCCCGATATCCTGAGTCATGTCGTGCGAACGCTCAAGGGTCGCGACCGAACCGGCAAGCGTAACGAAATCGTAGTGCCGACCACGTCTAACGGGCGCTCCAAACAACCTCCACGTGGCCTGAGGTGTATGATGGATTGGTTATCGTGGTGGCTTCATGTTCCTGATTCGCGCATCGGCTGGCTTCTGCCAGGCGTTCTCGCGGGGCTTCGTGAGAGCCGGCGGTCACGGCCCAATGTGATCTTGAGCTCGGCACCTGCCTGGACTAGCCATGTCTTGGGTATGGTACTATCACGGATACTGCACGTACCGCTGGTCGCTGATTTCCGCGATCCATGGTGTGGCAGCGCGTGGCATAGGATGCCTTACAATGCGCACAGGTGGATCGACCAATACCTTGAATCCCTCGTGGTGCGGCGGGCAATTCGAATTACATGTGCCTGGGATGGTATTCGACGGCATTTGTCTAATAAGTATCCCACACGACGTGATGCCATAATCACTATATTAAACGGATTCGATCCTGAGATTATCGAAGAAGCGATTCCGGTGTACTTGTCAACAACAGCAAAGGTATTTCTACACACGGGAACTTTCTATGGGCCTCGTAGTCCAGTTCCTCTATTACTAGCCCTGCAACAGCTTACATCGAATTGTCACGATTTCCACAAGGACACTTTTTTTGTTTTTGTCGGTCCCACTGTTTACAAAGGCCGATCGCTCGAAAAGATCATAACCGAATATGGCCTTCAAGAGCACATCCGCACCTTACCGCCGGTCTCAAATCGTGAGGCAATCGCTCTGCTCAAGGGTGCCGATGTGGCGATCCTCTTTGGCCAGAGTGGAAACGAGTCGCTGGCTTCAGTACCTGCGAAGGTATATGAATATATCGGCCTAGGCAAACCGGTTTTGGCGATTGGCGCGGGATCGGAAGTTCGGGAAGTGATGAAAAGTGGAGGATGCAAAGTTTGGGCTGCATCCGCGGATGATCCTCAACAGATTGCATCGGCAATATGGAATATACTCAAATTCCTACGCTGCCAAGAAGCCCATTCAATGACAGAGCCAGACAAGCACGTTCAGTTCACCCGCATGCAAACAGCATCTTGTCTTGAAAGAGTGCTTCTTGAAGCGATGTCCAATTATAGAAGTCGGTGATCTGATAGGCGTCATAGCGAGGGCATCGGATTCAAGAGCAAGTACCTTTCAATTGCCCTGGAATGATAGAACCAATTTCAAAACTGTGGCACAACAGTCTGAATCGCGAATTTTTCGAGATAAGACGACTCGAAGACGCGTCCAACGATGGTTTTAAATTGCCTTCTAGATAAGAAGAGAGTGCAGATCGATTTGGCTTGACGATGGGGATTAGAACTACCCTATTTGCGGTGTTGCTGGTAGCTTCCTGTTTTGGTGCGCTCTA
>JAFGFZ010000369.1 GCA_016930815.1 Pirellulales bacterium
AAGTATAAATTCTCGCTGTTACCAAGTGGGATTCTGACGCCAGGTGTTACGTCCGTGATTGCTGGCGGAGTGGTTTTGAATCCAGCTCGCTTGATTGAAGAATTGGATGAACTGATCGAACGTCAAGTCGCGATGGGGGAGCTTCTTATTAGCGACCGGGCACACGTCATTTGCCCGTGGCATTGGGTCGAGGATCGGATCTTGGACGCCAGTACATCGACGGGAGAGAATATCGGGACCACGCAACAGGGCATCGGTCCATGCTATCGCGATAAAGTCGGGCGATCCCTGGCAATCCGGGTCGGTGATATGTTTCGGCCTGAATTCCGGAACCAGGTTGAACATATCACCAGAGTAAAAAACATCACTCTTCGAGCCATGGCCGGCGATGAACCATTTCAGCCGCTTGATGCCGGGACAATCCATGCATGCTACGCGGCCTATGCGAACCGCCTGCAACCGATGGTCCGGGATACGACGGAGTTTTTACTAACGGCTGTCGAGGAAGATCGGCAAGTTCTCTTCGAAGGGGCGCAAGGCTCGTTGCTCGATGTCGACCATGGAACCTATCCATATGTCACCAGTAGCAACAGTTCCGGAGTTGGTATCTCCAACGGTTCCGGAGTTCCGGCACGATATATCCATCGCGTGATAGGTATTGTTAAAGCCTATACTTCGCGAGTGGGGGGAGGCCCGTTCCCGACAGAACAAGATACTCCTGCCGGTGAACACCTTCGTGAGAAGGGCCATGAATATGGGACCGTTACCAAGCGGCCGAGGCGCTGTGGCTGGCTCGATGCCGTCGCGGTACGTTACGCGGCGCGACTCAGTGGCGTCGATACCGTCGCCGTGACGTTGCTAGATGTACTCAGCGGATTGGATGAACTCAAGATATGCATCGAGTACGAAATAGATGGGCGTCGAACGATGGTATACCCCAGCCATCTCGACGATCTCCGCCGTGTCCGGCCGGTTTATGAGACCCTCCCCGGTTGGACTGAAGATCTGACAATGGTCCGTTCCAAGGATGATTTACCCGCAAATGCCCGCGCCTACTTGAACCGGATTAGTCAACTGATTGCTCGACCAATCGATTTTGTTTCCGTCGGTCCTGGAAGGGAACAAACGATTCGGTTGGAGAAATCAACCGATGGATCAAATCGCACCCGTTAAGAAACGAATCACCCATTTTTTTTGCCTCGATGACCCGCCTGCCATCTTTGTTGGATGTACCGCCTGACCGGTTGCCACGGCATATCGCCATCATCATGGATGGAAATGGCCGCTGGGCACAGCGGCGGGGATTGCCGCGAATCGAGGGACACCGTCGCGGTGTCGCAAGCGTCCGGCGGACAACGGAGGAATGTTCACGCCTCGGCATCGATTGTTTGACTCTCTATTGCCTTTCCAGTGAAAATTGGAAGAGGCCGAGGGAGGAACTTGACTTTCTTATGCACCTGTTGGAACAGTACATGATCGAGGAGCGGTCAGCGATCCTTGAACATAATCTTTGTGTGCGGATGATTGGTCGTCGCCATGAGATTCCCAGTCAAGTGCTCAACGAACTGGATAAGACAGTTCAGATGAGCGCTCGGAATACAGGGACAACGATTTGCCTGGCGATCAATTACGGTGGCAGGGCGGAACTGGTTGATGCCGTGCGTCGGATCGGGAAGAAAGTGCGGGATAATCAACTCGATTGGAGCCATATCGATGAAGAGATCATTGCAAGCCATCTCGATACGGCCGGCTTGCCCGATCCGGACCTGCTCATCCGCACCGCAGGCGAAATGCGGATCAGTAATTTCCTGTTATGGCAGATCAGCTATACGGAAATTTGGGTTACTGAGAAGTGCTGGCCTGATTTTGACGAGGCCACGCTGCGCGAAGCGATTCGTGATTTCACCACCCGCCAAAGACGGTTCGGTGGTCTGACTTAATAATTCAAGAAAACTACCTGCTGGATACGCGCTCAACCAATCCCATGCTCCGCTGGCGAATCACTCTTGGCGTGGTCTTGATCGCAGTCTTGATTGGGCTCTGCTGGCTCGATCATGTCATGAAAACACGGGGTGCCATCTTGGTACCAGTTGTTTCCATCCTCGGTCTTCTAGCAGCCGATGAGCTGGCCCAATTCTATCGCAAGGTCGGGCATCCAATACCCAGTATCAGGTCCTACATCGCTGTATTGATTCCTATTGGTTCCGCGGGTTTATCTGCCTTTGGGCCATGGCGAATGGAGCCGTACCCTGTCGGATCCCTCGGTTTTCTCGCCATGGGTCTGGTTGGAAGTTGCCTGTTCTTGTTGCTGAGCGAAATGTCCGCTTTAGAGACACACCTTCCGCGTCACGGCCGGATTGGTGAGACGACAGTCCAACTTGCCCTAGCAACATTTGTCACTGTCTATGTGGGTGGTCTTTTAGGATTTCTCGTCTTGTTACGTATGCTGCCCAACGAATCGATGCGGAATGACTGGGGATTGCTCGCCCTTATTTCAATGCTTTGCGTCGTTAAACTGGGAGACACAGGGGCGTACACGGTTGGAAGACTCATTGGACGGCATAAGTTGGCACCTAGACTCAGTCCAGGCAAGACCTGGGAAGGAGCTGCCGGTGGATTGATTGCATCATGCCTTGGAGCCTGGATCACGCTCATTCTCGTACCAGACTGGCTAGGTTGGACGAGTGAAGGAATGCGGACTTCCTGGCCTGCATGGAGTGCCTACGGTCTCTTGGTAGGTTTTTCCGGGATGTTGGGCGATTTAGCCGAGTCGTTACTGAAACGCGATGTGGGCGTGAAGGATTCAAGTGCGTGGCTGCCCGGTTTTGGAGGTGTCCTCGATCTGCTCGATTCGATACTCTTCGCAGCGCCCGTCGCCTTTCTGTTTTGGTACTGGGGCCTCGTCGGGCCGTGAAATGGATCCAGTCTTTCCCATGCTGTCTGGCGTGGAGTCGTATCGTGCACCGAGGTCGCAGGCTTGGTTTACTGGTTGAGCGGATAGCCCGCAAGCAGCCGGACAAGTTCTGCTTCATTGGTTACATTAAGCTTTTCAAGTACTTTGATCCGGTGTTTGGAAACTGTTTGAACGCTGATTCCAAGCTTAGTGGCAATTTGCTTTTGTAGATTACCGTTGTAGAGCAACACCATGACCTCCCGTTCGCGTTGAGAAAGCAATTGAAGATGTGCTGTGATTTCAGGCGCGTCTTGCTCGACGCGGCGCAAATAAGAGTCCTTTTCAAGCGCCTCGTGAATGCAGGAGAGTAATTCATCGTCATTCGCGGGTTTTTCTATGAAATCAACGGCTCCCGATTTCATGGTCTCGGCGCATGTGGAGATATCACCATGACCGGTCAAGAAAATAATCGGCGGACATCGCCCACGCGACACAAGTTTTTCTTGCAGCTCGACACCCGTCATGCCAGGCATCCGGATATCCAGCAAAAGGCATCCGGGCCTCGATGGATCATAGGTTTCTAGGAACTTGGCTGCGGACGAATAGGTTTCAACAGCAAGTCCAGCCGACTCAAGAAGCCATTGTGTCGAGCTTAAGACGCCTGGATCATCATCCACAACAAAAACAGTAGCCTGACTACGCATGGACTTCTCCTGGTAAGGATACGGGTAATGTGAACCGAAATATGGCACCTCGTGGCTTGCCAGTTTCGACCCAGATCTTACCTGAGTGGCTTTCGATTAAAAAACGGCAAATAGCCAAGCCCATTCCCATTCCATTGGACTTGGACGTAAAAAAAGCATCGAATAGTTTCTCTTCGTTTTCTGGTTCATATCCAACTCCCGTGTCATGAACCGCTACTTCTACCGAATCATCGGATCGGAGGCAAGTCAAGATCGTAATTCGCTTTTCGTGATCTTGAATATCTGCCATTGCGTCAAAGGCATTGCGCACTAAATTCAAGATGACTTGCTCGATCTGGATCGGATCAGCATGGATCGGTGGAAGATCTTCGGCCAGTTCCAGGCATATTTGAACTTTTCGTTCCAGCGATTCGCGTTTGATCAGTGATACTGCATCGCGAATGGCTTGATTAACTGACATCGTTAATCTGGTCGGTTGGTGCCGCCGCAGAAGGCGACGAAGCCGGCGGATGGTCTCCGACGCACGGTGTGCTTCGACGGTAATATGTTCCATGGCCTCGACAAGTGCCGCGGTATCTGCGTTTCCCGATTTGAGTCGCAAGCAGGCTCCATCCGAGTAGCTGGAAATGGCGTGCAGGGGCTGGTTGACCTCATGTGCGATAATCGCGACCATTTCTCCCATACTTGCCACGCGGGCGATGTGCGCTAATTCCGATTCACGTTGCCGTAAATTGCCTTCGGCTTTTCGAAGAGCCGTGATGTCTTTGTGCTGGACGATGGCGTTTGTCACCTTTCCGGTAGAATCCTTAATTGGAGCAACGACTACCTCAAGAATTCTTTGGGATGAATCATCCACTTCAACATGCCTGATTTCTGACAGATTGTAATCAATCTCAAAACGGGCAATTTCACCCTTTTTAAATACGTTTTCAACAAGAGGCATGAAGCCCTGTTGCTGGATAATGCTATCTCTGAGAATATTATAGAGACCAACTTCTTTACAATCTTTAACCTCAAACAAGTCGAGGCAAGCCTGGTTTGCTTTGATCAGCATTCCATGACGATCAGAAATCCACAAGCTTGTGGGATTCTGTTGAATAATATTTTCCAGAAAAGCCGCCAATTTTTCCAGTGACTTCTCTGCTTGTTTGCGTTCCGTGATCTCATTTCGAAGCAGTTCATTCGCCTTGATCAATTCAGATGTTCGTGCTGTGACTGCAGATTCGAGTTCCTCAACACGACGTTTCAACCGCGTCCCGATAGCCCGGTGGACGTGTCCAATGAGTTCAGAAGGATCAGAACGTTTCTCAATATAGGCAAATGCTCCAATATTGACGGCGTTACTGGCGGTCCGGAGCGAAGCATAACCCGTGTTGAGTACGATGGGAATGTCGGCGGCAAATGCGGAGAGTTTATCTAAGAGGGCATTCTCCTCCAAATCTGGTAAACGCAGATCGACAATGGCCACATCGATCTTTCCCGCTCGGAGATAATCCAGAGCTTCTTCAGCCATTGCGCATGCAGTGACCTTGAATCCTTCCTGGAAAATGATCTCCGACAGGGTCTTCCGTTGAGATGCATCATCTTCGACAATGAGGATTTCCAGAGCGCTTTCTTTGATTGCACAGTTCGTTATCATTCTAATTTCCGGCGCGGGAATCCGTGCATCTTATCGGATGTCTGGCTTCTGCAGGCAACCGGAGGCACGTCTTTCTGTGATATGTTCCACAAGGTTCAGAATCTGGCCCATAACCAGAGGCTTCTTGATAATAGTGTAAGCATTCTGATGGACGGCTTCCTGAGCGAGCTTTTCGAACTCTTCGTTAATTCCCGTGATCATGACAGCGACGGTGGTTGAGGTCCGTTTTCGAATCGCCAGGTAGAGATCCAGGCCGTTCATGGCAGGCAAGGCGACGTCGATGAATATCAAGTCAAATCGGATTTGTTCGACGAGGTCCAAGGCTTCCTGGGGAGACTGTGTCATGGTGACACGGTATCCATTTTCTCGAAGCGCATGGCGCAGAATTGTTGCCGTGCATTCCTCCCCCTCGACCACAAGGACCGAAATGTCTTTCACTTCCCCGATGAGATGGATTGCCTTCTCCAAATCGAGCGGTTTTTCGAGAAATGCCAGTGCCCCCTCATCCAAGGCGGCTTGGATCAGGTCCTCCAGCCCAAAGGCGCTCATGAGGATAACACGGATTTTCCCATGCAGTGACCGCATTCGTCGAAAGGCTTCGATCCCCCCAATCCCCGGCATCCGCACATCCATGAGGACAATGTCATACGATTCTTGGGCACATCTTGTGATCGCTTCTTCGCCGGTAGCGGCCATGTCCACCAGGTAATTCTCGGCGCTCAGAATATCCGTGATTGTTTTGCGCATGCTCGGTTCATCGTCGACCACAAGGATCCGTCGTGCTCTCGACTTGTCCGGGATCATTGACATCTTTTTGCCCCTGCCCAGTTGAGTGGAGTGACATCGCACCGATAGCACTCATTTATTGTGGAAATAATCGATCTCGTAGATGAAAAGGGTCGCCTGACTGAGGGAATGTGCCGTTGGTTTGGCCAAGAGATTGAATCGGCAAATGAAGAAGGGAGAGCATGCTGATAAGAAAATAGGGGCAGGGCACTCGATGAATCGCCCAGTCACCACAACGGTTCCCATGTTGAGGTCCGGCTGGTGATCCTGAACAATGGGTTGGATGAACCCTTGAAATGTATAAGATAATGAGGCTGGCGGGGCTCGAACCCACGACCTACGGATTAAAAGTCCGTTGCTCTACCGGCTGAGCTACAGCCTCTGCTTGACTTGACGAAGGCATGGTCTAGAATAACACGCTTGTGCATATGATACAGGATTCGCGTTTCGTAGTATACCTGGCTCGTGCTGGATAGCCCGAATTCGGGAAGGCCGGCTAGATCCGGCATGTCCACCAAAAGTGGAAACAAATCCCCGTTGGGCCAGATCGTGACGACACATCCCATCGCCATCTTGAGATTATGGCAATATCCGATGAGAAATACCAGCCCCTCCAATCCGGGGCAGTTGCCGTAATCCTCGACGATTTCCCGACTTAGACCGAGGAGGGGTTGCCAGCAAGAATGAAGAAAGCGATCCGGGGATCATGAGAAAGAAATCGATCCTAGCGATACTCACCGTGTATGCCGTGGCAATGGCGCTTCTGGAATCCACCGTAGTAATTTACATGCGCCATCTCTTCTATACCAAGAATCCGCTCGAAATATTTCCACTTCAATTTCTCGATACGTACGACATACTCTTGGAATTAACTCGAGAAGTGGCAACAGTGATTATGATTCTGGCAGTCGCGTTGCTAGCCGGCCGCTCATCCCGCTCTCGAACTTTTGCCTCGTTCGTATTTGTGTTCGGCGTTTGGGACCTGTTTTACTATTTTTGGCTGAAGGTCTTCTTGGATTGGCCGAGATCGTGGCTGGAGTGGGATGTCCTGTTTCTCATTCCGATTGTTTGGTTGGGCCCGTGGATTTGCCCCGCGCTCATCTCGGTGTTGTTCATTGTTTGGGGATTCTGGACGCTGAGTTCAGCCACAAACATTTCCTTCACCAGCCGCAGCCTCACTGTATTTGCCGTCGGGGCTGGACTGGGGCTGGCTTCATTCCTTCAACCAGCTGTTGCCCTGTTGATCACCGGAGGAATCGCCAAATTGCGATGGTACACGCCTGGCAGTTTCTGGTGGTGGCTTTTTATCTCCGGTTACATGCTGATGACGCTTGGCTTGGCAATGACCGTCTGTCGCGCGAATGACAGCGTGTTAACCAAACCGCAAGCACAGGTTCAACCATAAGGGTTCCACTTCCATCCTCTCCAGTGGACCAGGGATCACGCGTAACATCGAATCTCAAAGATGCGTGCGGTATCCGAGCCGTTGGTCGCGGTGATCTGGAGGCGGACTGATTTTGCCATCACGGGAGAAAACGCGTGCCGGACCAACCGGAGGTGATTTCCGGTCACTTGGGTGAGTGTATGCACTTGCCCGGCCGCGTCTTGATAGAATAATTCGTAATCGCGGACCGTTTCCGGCTGTGGGCCGCGGATGATTTTCGGACTGTAACTGGCCATGGCGGTCAATCGGAGGAGTCGCTGGAAGCCGGTATCGAAGGTGATCTGGACCTGCCCGAGTTGTCGCGGTTCTGGCCAGGCCAGTTCGATCCAGGCCCCCGTATCGGCCATCTTCGCGGCCCAGAGATGTTCGGTCTGGCCTGGCATGTCACGCACGAACCCATCGATGACGTGCCTGGGTTCCGCGCCTTTGATGGACCCCGATGCCGAAATCTCGGCCTGGCGGGCCATGTCGGCGGGATCTTCGTTCCGCGCGCCGACAATTGTCTGGTCATCCCGCAAGAGGATTTGCTGGAATTCGACAAGACGTTTCTTGTCCTGGACAAGCTGGCGTGGGGCAATGCCGGCATTGGCGCAGATCGCCGCTGCCGTGCCTGCCGCCTGGCCCATGACAGCGCAGGTGGACATGACGCGTGTCGAAGTGAACGCCACATGACTGGCCGAGATGTTCCGCCCGGCCATCATCAAATTCTGGATATTCCGGCTATAGAGCGAGCGGAGTGGAATATGATAAGGCTGGCGCGGGTAGATCTGCGTGCATGGCTTTTCTTGAAAGAGGTCAAATCCACTGGGTGGATGATCGTCGAGCGGCCAGCCGCCGATGCAGACGGCATCATCGAACTGGACATCATCGCTGATAAGGTCGCTTTCGGTGAGGATATGATCACCCACGATACGCCGGGACTCGCGTTTACCCGGGACCATACCGAGCCAATCCATGCCCCAGTTCGCGCTATCCGGCTTGTCGCCGCTATTCTTGATGTAATCCCACACACCCATGGCGATGGCCAGCAACTCGAATCGGATGCGCTCGTTGTCCCGTATTGTGTCAAGCTGGCCGCCCCACTCGATCCACCAATAGCCATATTCCCAGGAGTTGACAGGCCGAAATTGGAGCTGCTCCTTGGTGACTTTGCGGGCCCATTTCGGTGGCGTGAAGGGGACCGGTTCCCCGTAATCGCGTGCCGTGAACAAAATACTCGAACCGAGCGTCTGCCGATCGGCGGTATCCAGGGCGAGCGATTCGTTGAATTCACTCTTCGCTTCACGCCCCCAGCGCATCACCGCGCCCGCTTCGAGCGCGAGTCGGCTATCGCCGGTGCAATCGAGGTAAAGCTTCGCTCGGATGGAATACAGATGTTCTGTCTTATCGCAACGGACCATCACCCGTTCGATTTGGTTCTCTTTCATCTCGGCCGCGAACAGCGTCGCATCGAGCAACAGCGTGAGATTGGGCTCACTCATGACCTTATCATAGAGAAGCAAGTCCCAAAGCTCGAAGCTGCGATGCGGATTGTTCACCGCGTCATCGAGCCGTAATTCTTCGATCAGCCCGCTTTCGCGCCAGCCCAGTCGGCGGCCGCTGCAATCCGCGCCAACAATGTGCATTTTCACTTCGCTCGATGCATTCCCGCCGAGTCGCGAGCGGTCCTGGGCCAAAATCACCTTGGCGCCATGGCGCGCGGCCGCGATGGCCGCGCAGATGCCGGCCATGCCGCCACCGGCGACGAATACGTCGCAGGCTAGATCGACCAACTTCATGTGCGGCTCACCGGATAATCGAGTAGACGCGAGTGTGGGTGGAGCTATGTTATCGAAAACCTTGGAGATCTCCTCGCGCGATGGTGAAGAGACCGGTTCCGAACGAATGCCCTCGGCACGAACGAAAACCGAATAACTGGCTGTCGCGCCGGCAATGGTAAGAAAGCTTCTGCGGTTCATGGGTCACCAGCAAAAAAAGAAATAGGCGTGATCAATAAATGTTGAATTGATTCGCGTTGATTTTTCTCAAGAATGGGACCTGGTCCTTTAAGTTGGGAATATCATTTTTTCTCGGCTAATATAACATTGGCAACATCGGCCTTACTAGCCCTTCGTCTCAGAAAACGGAATTGCATGAGTCGATGTATTTGTCAAACGCGGATTACCATCAGTCGCCCACATCAACATCGGAACCAAATTCGCACAAGCGAAAAGCAAAGAGGTCGTAACGTGCTAGATTTCTCGATGCGGTGCCAAACCTCGCGGAGACCGAGCTCACGGCCGGAGTAGTTGGCCGACCGTGGTGGAGCGACGGAGTTGACGTGCCGAGGGAGTCTGAGATTCCAAGCCGACAGGAGGGAGGTTGATCTCCCGGCACCAGACGCGACGTGCACGCTCGATGTAGAACATGAAATTATCCAGCGATACGTCCGGCGGGACGTTGTGATCGGGGCAGGGAAGATAACCGCCTTGCTCGACGAGCGGTGCCAACCGGTCGATTTCCGCGGAGATGGCATCCTTCGATAAGGCAAGGATGCGCTTGTCGAATCCGCCGATCATTCTTAGTTCCGGTCCGAAACGTGCGCGTAATTGCACCGGATCCGTTTGCCAAGTGCCCACCTCCAATGGGAAGATTGTGTTGATCCCAGCGTCGAGCCAGCAGGGAATCAGCGCGTCAATAAGCCCGTCGCAGTCCAGAGCAATGATGTCGACACCATATTGTCTTAGCAAATCGGTGATACGCTTATAATGTGGGCAGAGGAACTGTTGCACGATCCGGGGAGAGAGCATCGGGCCGTGATTGTAGGCCATATCTTCCCAGAAATGGGCGAAGTCCGGCTGGAAGCCGGCCTTGAGGGCGGGTTCCAGCATTCCGAACACACAGTCGGCGATCCGCTCCACAATCTCCGAGAACAGGTCCGGATCGTCATAGACAAGAAGAGCGACCTTTTCGAGCCCCATCCAGTTCCGGATCCAGCCAAAGAGGCTGCCGGCATAAACGTTCTGGATGTGCGATCGGTTCGACTCATTGACCAAAAGTTCTGGCCAATTTGACGGAAACCGCCCTGGTGTTGCCGGGTCCAGCCGCCAGTGGTAGTGTTGCATCCAGGAGACACGATCCTGAAGTGTGGCTCCCACTTGCAATCCAATGGACGAACGATCTTTCTTTTGAATGGCAATCACGCCATCATATTGAAGAAGCTTCTCGTTCTCGCCGAGATCTTCCAGCACTTGCTCCTTGAATTGGGGTAGCAATCCTGGAAATAATCCACTGTCAAACCAGATTGGATCCAAGCCGAAGTAGAGATCCGTGTTTCCATGGGCGGGAAATCCTTCGCCGGACCATCGCTGGATCGTCTGATTCCAGAAGCCGAAATCGGTCAGGGGGATCCGGTCGTGTGGTTGATACCGCATGCATGCCAGAAATCGTTGCCTTGTGGTGAAGTTCATGGACATAAACTCGTTGAGAGAATTCGTACTTGTTTCAGATTGTGTGTTTGGAATTCCGGATTGATTCGCAGCCATCAGCCGCATAGGGATGCAAAGGATGTATGTTATGCACAGAATCGCGTTGTCACTGATAGTTGGTCTGGCGGGACTTAGCCCACTATGGAGTCAAGAGCCTGTGATATGGGTAGCTTCTCCATGGCAGCATGTCTTACGGAGTTCCGAGCCCGGCGAGGCGGAGTCCGCGGAGATCGTCGCCGGACGGAACGAATACGAACCACTGCGGGTGATCATCCGCGCAGGGGTGGAGGCACTGGCCAATGTCCGCGTGGAAGCCAGTGCCTTGACAGGCCCTGAGGGGCGGATCGATGCGTCAAACATCACCCTGTTTCGTGAACACTATATCAATATCGACAAGCCAAGTCATGCTTCCAATGCACCGACTGGCTGGTACCCGGATGCATTGATTCCAATCTTGGGAGACATCTGGCCCAAATGGACTCCGGAAGACGGTATCGATGACAGTCACAGCGGCGAGCGGCTTCGCCGCATGGTCCAGGACCGCCACGTGAATTCACTCTGCGTTCCTTTTGCCTATCGAACCGAACCGGAAAAATGCCGGGATTACTTGCGCGACATGGCTGCCTACCTCAGGAGCAAGGGCTGGCTGGATTTGGCCTATATCTATATGGAAGACGAACCCAACAACGCCGAGCAGTATGAGATCGTTCGTCAGCAGGGCGAGCTGATCCGGGAGTCGGGCATCAAAAGATTGTGCACCGAGCAGACCATCCCTTTTTGAGGGCGGCAACGCGATAGGTCGAACTCTGGACCATGTGCCCACCATGCCCGCATGTCTATGCACGAATCCGGCGAATGATCCCCAGGACAAATACCAGAGTGCCGAGGATCCATGCCGAGGGCTCGGGTATCGCACGAACAACACACAAGGTGCCATGGATGGCAAGCCCCGACGTATCCCATAGAAATCCGGCCGGGAGATCCAACTTGGCAAAGTCGCCCGATGAATCACTGAAATCGAGGATATCGAAAACAGCACCTTCCGCGGGGATAAATCCATCGAACAGGACGACTTCCAGCGTCCCGCCCAACGTGGCAGTTCCACCAACGTTCAACACGTCATATTCGGTTCCACGCTGGTCTCCACCCAATTCGATCCGTAATTTGCCCTCCGGCGCCTGACGATACTCGCCTAGAATGGTGAGTGTCCCTGGACTGTTTCCGGGAGCCATTGTTGCTCCGACATTCTCGAAATCTCCCGCGATGGAACCGCTTCCCGCAATCGTACCGGTCAGTCCGGTAACCGTCCCCCCGTCCGCGACGACCACGTTGTTGATGCGTAGCGTTCCGTCACCGCTTTTGACAAGATTGAAACCATGCAGTCTGACGCGGTTGTTCATTTCGAGCGCGGTGCCCGTTGCCAGGACAACGTCGGTGTTACTGCCCAAGCTGGTTCTTGCAACGATTTGATGCGTGACATCCCCGCCCGCATTCAGCACCTCGACAGTTGCGTTTCCAGCATCTGCTTCCAATGTCAGTTCTCCCGAACCCGCCAGATAATAAGGCACGGTGTGGTTCAACTGAATCTTCTTCACGGTGATGGCATCGTCGAGCACGACCGTACTGGGATTCGTTGTGACGCTTCCAAAAACCGCCGTCTTATCGTTGCCGTTGGGAATCAGTGCTGGGGTAAAGTCAGGTGTCCAGTTACTTGGCAGAGTCCAGACCCCGGATCCATCCACGTTCCATTCGGCGCCGCTTGGCAGGCCGCCTCCAATCTGACTGAATTTGACATTATCGATTGTCCAATCCCAAAGTGGGTCATAATCCTCAAACAAGTAGACGATGGAGACGATGTTTTCGGAAACATTGGGAGAAAATGTAACAGGTGTCTTTGGATTCACCAGGGTCGATCCCGAAGTCCAGAGCAAATTGCCCGGATTCAGCGGATCGCTCCCTTCATAGACATTCACGGTAAGGCTATTGGCAAAATCTCCAGCGCGGGATACTTGGAGTGAGTTGATCCGAACCTGAACCCCCGGATCCGCTGAAAAAGTCATGCCCCACATGTCTAAACTGGTGCCATTCTCTCCTGAATTTGGATAGATTGCATCGGTGAATCCCCCGTAGGAACTCCAATAGCGGAAGGCCGGCCAAACGCCGGTGGAGCTGGCTGGATAATCGACGACAACATTCGGCGTGAATCCCTCGCCATCATTCCGGTAAAAAAAGTTGTACCAATCCGTGCCACCAAAATCATCGGATGCGATATGATTCTGCGTGGTACTGATGACACGATCACCATACTCGTCGACCAGAGTATTGCCATCTTCGTACGGAGCGTAGGTGCCAGGCATCGATCCGTTGCCACCGTACTCGCCGCTGAAGATCAGTACCGTGGCACGAGCCGATGTGCCAAGGCAGCAGATCAGTACGGCAACGGCGCTGTAGATTCCAATCGTCCGGCGGCGTAATCGCATCCGGCCCAATCCGGCAATCGCCAGCAGGAGGAGCCAGGAGGCTGGCTCGGGAACAGCCAAGGCGATCGCATTTGGCGGAACGGTACCAAAATTTGCCTGCCAGGCGGTAAGATCTGAGCTATCGTAGATCGTACCCAAACCCTGTTGCCACCGGAGGAAATCCGCACCATCCACATCACCATCCAAGTCGAAATCGCCGGTGAGGCTGGCAGTACCGTAGGTAAGTACCAGTCGATGATTACTGATGGCATAGGAAAAATTCTCGCTATCGCCACCGAGGACCAGGCCGTTTTCGGTCATGCTGCCGGCGGTCAGGACGTGAAACATGTCTCCATCGGCCGGCGTATAACCGTCACGAAGGACGATCGAAAGCGTGCCGGCCAGCGATGCATTCCCGGTCACCGTGAGTCCTTGGCAATCATAGGTGCCGGTGCCCGAGATATCGACGATTAACGTGCCAGTTGAAGTGTTGATGAAATCCCCAGTAATCGTTCCCACGCCGCCAACGTTCCCCGAGTTGTTCAGGACCCCCGACGTTCCCGTCGCGCCGCGGTTGTTCACGTGGACCGCGCCGGCACCAGTGACATTCAGTCGATTGCCATTTAATTCAAGGCGGTGATCGAACTCGAGTCCTGTATCCGCCGCCACATCCAGGTCGGTGTCACTGGCCAGGATCACAGGGAGTTGCATTTCATGGATTACGCCACTGCCGGCATTGAGGACTGATACGGATGCGTTGCCCGCACCGTTCGTATCCAGAGTCACCGAACCCGCACCGGCGATTATGTAGGGCAACGTGTGATGGAACTGGATTCCCTTGACGGTGACCGCCTGGTCATTAACGACCGTAGTTGGGGTCGTGGTTTGGCCACCGAAGACGGTCGTGATGTTCGTGGAATTCGGTGCCACAAGCGGGTCCCAATTGGCGGATTCATTCCACTTGCCAAAGGTGGATGTCTGCCACTGGGCGAGTGGCGGCTGCGGCAGAGGTTCGATGAACGAAGTGAAGTCACCTGCCATGACCAGCGCTAAATCCGCCGGCGAGAGTGCTTCATTGAAGATCGCGACATCGTCCAGAATCCCATGGTAGTTGCGGCTCACTCCAAATCCAGGCGCCGCTCCGATTTGAAGGGTGCCGTTGTAGCCTTCATAGGTCAGGTCCGCAGCCCCGACAGTCGCCCGGAACGCCTGGGAACCATTGAGATACAAGATGAAATCGGAACCATTGTAGACATACGCGACATGAGTCCACGTGTCCAGGTTCGGAGTTGGATCCACGCCAGTCCCTAACTTAAAAGGGTGGGGATCCGGATTCGGATGCGTCCATAACCAGTATTGCGGATCGTAATGTGCTCCCGACTGAATGGAGAGACCATAGACGGGAGAACCGTACGGCACTTCATCCGATATCGTTTTCCGATAATGCAGCATGGTCCCGTATTCCGCACCGAACGGTTGATTCGGACCGTCGCTCCCATACTCGTGCGCCCAGGTGGTGAAAGACCACGGGTCGCCCGGATTGGCGCCGATCATCAGGCTGAAATTACCGGGTACCTGGATCGATGAAGAATTCTCGCCGTCGTTGATAAACTCAGCCGCATTGCCGAATCCGGGTTTGCTTGCAACTTGCGATGTATTGGGGCCTTCCCATGTTCCATGATTCCCATTTCCGGAGGAATCGAGAGCATCGCCGGATGCTTCGTCAAATCGCCAGAGGCTGACCACGGCCGCGGTTCCAGGACCCGCAGCCGTATCAAACCAGAGATACGAAGCCAATACCAAACATAGAGCAATCTTCCAGTTGTCGAACAGCCTTTCATTAATCCAGTGGATTGCGTTCATCAGTGTCAAGTTCCATTAGCAGGATATCGTGAAAGAAAATCAAAGCGCTATAAGAGCACGCAGTTCCCCCTCCCAAGGGGGGCGTTATCAAAAGTCAGTCTAATCGTAGGTTTCGGGATCGTCCAGATCTCGTAGATATTTATTGAAAAATCACTTATTTTATAGTAGAAGATCAGCGATCGAGAAATGGGGTTTTTTTGTGAGGAACTATCGCAATCCAAGCTTGCTTTCTTAGAAAGAAAGGATGGATGTCATGGCAGGCAATTCTTTTGACCTGACTGGAAAGAATGCAATTGTAACCGGTGCGAGCCGCGGATTGGGTCAATATTTTGGGCGAGCCCTTGCACGGGCTGGTGCCGATCTGGTCATTACCGGCCGCCGGCAAGAGTCCCTGGTGCCCTTCCGGCAGGAGATCGAGGCGCTTGGGCGCCGAGTCCTGGCGCTGCCGTTGGATGTCCGGGACTACGATAGCATTCAACGAATGGTCGCAATGACGGTCGATGCATGGGGGCGGATCGATATTTTGGTCAACAATGCCGGGTGCAACGTGCGAAAACCGGCCATCGATGTCACATGGGACGATTGGAATCTGATTCTCGACACGAATCTGCGAGGGACTTTTTTTGTTTCACAGGCCGTGGCCCGGCACATGATTCCGAGGCATTATGGGCGGATTATCAATATCGGCTCGGTCACCTGCGTCGCAGGCTATGCCGGACTCGGACCCTACGGCGCAAGTCGCGGCGGGACCAAACAGCTCACGATGAGCCTCGCCGACGATTGGGGCCCCCATGGAATCACCGTCAATTGCCTGGCGCCAGGCTGGTTCAAAACAGACCAGAATAAAATCCTCTACCAGAACCAGGAATGGGTGGATTACCTATGCGACCGCATACCGCTGAAACGGCCGGGCCAACCCCATGATCTCGATGGGGCCGTGGTCTTCCTTGCCTCCGATGCCAGCGAATACATTACCGGCCAGACGCTGTTGATTGACGGCGGGATCAGTACCGGTGCCACGCGAGCCATGCCAAGGAATCCATGAATCCATGTCCTCCCGAAGCTTGAACGCGGCGCAACCGTAAGCGCGCCGACTAGGAGGACAAGGGATAGAAGGATGACGGACTCGGGCTCGGGTACCGCGACATGGAGAGACAGGCCGCTCGGCCCGCCAAATTCCTGCTGCCAGATCAGAAAGTCGTTGCCGTCGGCATCTCCGTCGGCGTCGGCATCTCCTTCACTCGCGGTGGCATTCGGCTCGCCGAATCCGGTTTGCCAAATGCGATTGTCCTCTCCATCGACTTGCAGGTCGCCGTTGAAATCACTCCTTGGAATCGCACCGATGAAATCTTTCACGAGCGCAAACGCATCGAGTTCGAGGTCGAAGAAATCACAACACATCGGCTCGGTTTGTCCGTGGAGGTGGATTCCGTTCTCGACCAGTGTTGCCTCGATGACCATTTCCAAGCCTTGGATATCCGAGCCGCGAAAAATAAGATGGTTCGAATCGACAACGGCTCCCTCCATTTCACTGAGGCGAATCAGTTCATCAAGGCCGGCATTGATAAAGGGAAAGGGATCGCCTTGAATCGTGGCCTCCACGTTGGTAAATTTGCCCCATCCCTCGTCTGGGATCTGCGGGGACCGATCCAGAATCACCTCCATGCCGCCGCTCATGGAATGCTTGATGTCGATGCCCATGAAGCCGCCGGTAATATGGAGATGGCTCAACGCGGGCACAAACTGATATTCCAGAATTTCCACGGCGGTTGGTCCATGCAATGGGCCGAAACCAGTACCCACGGGCGAGAGCCAGTCCTCGTCGAAAATGTAATACTGCGGTGGCGAACCCTCGCGCCGGGTCGTCAGATCCCATCCCACATCCTCCGATGGAGCTGGATGGTCAAAACCGAACGTGAAGAATTCGACGGTGTATTCTGGATTTTCAGTCCACCATCGGACACTACCGCTTGTCAGGCAACGGCATGGCCCGGGAGAAATTTCACCATGGGGAGTCTTCGTATCGTGCATATGCGACATCGGTACGTCTTCGACGGCGAACATCCAGCCGTCTGGGATTAGCACGTCGGTGTAGCTCTCGAGATTGAGGTCATTCGTACCCACCCGAAACTCCGTCATTGGAAAGCTGGCCGAATCCACATCGTAGGCATATAATCTCGGCCCGCTGCCGCCACTTTCCGTGCCCACACAAAAAACGAGTGGCGCGTCCGCTTCTGCTAGGCTCCCAATGCAAAACCACACTACGAAAATCAAGATAATGTTGGGATGGGAACAGTATCGGTACATGGCACCCCCTCCTTCTTCGGTAGTGCATGAATTTCACTCGGAGCTTGATGACCACACTTTCTTCGGAGCTTGATTGCCACCTTCTAATGCATGATACCAAATCGTCTTCGATATTCAAAGTGATTTTACCGACCAGCATGATGTCAGAGAAAAAGCATAAAAAAGCAAACTCTTGACAATGGTGCATCTTCCAAGTAGCTTCATACTGGCTTCAGCCGTTCTAACTTTTCTTACCAGTCAGTATGATCGGTGTCATTCTGGAGAGGACTCATGAGATGAAAGCTAGAGAATTTCTATCGGTGCTTGCGATTATTATGATGGCCACCAGCGCC
>JAFGFZ010000370.1 GCA_016930815.1 Pirellulales bacterium
CCTCCTCAAGAAGTTTCCCGGTCCCTATCCGGCCCCCAACGACCTCACCGCCTCGGCCCATAGGGCGGACTTCAAGTTGCGGTTCAACGGACCCTATGCGGACACGACCGGCGACGTCAAGAGATTCGATTCGCTGGACGAGAAGGCAATCGCCCAACTGCTGGCCAAACCCAATAAGGCCGCCCAACCTTTTTCGTTTGCCGCCAAGAAAGACATCGAAGGTCGCATCTTCGTGCTGCGAACGGACAAGGGCCTCCCGGTCAAAATGATGTTTCGCGTTACGAGCGAGAACAAAACCAAATGGAAGCGCAACGCGGTCCTCGAACTCTGGTATGTTGTCTACCGCCATTGAGGGCGGCTTTGTCTACGGACGCTTCCCATGGCCTATAGGAGCCAATCACACGGCAAAACGACCCCTCGGCAGTAAAGTCCAAACATCGATCCCCGCAACAGTCAACGCCGCCCGGCTGGCCGCCGCCCAATCGGCCATCGCCGCCAAGGCGAAGGGCAACTGCTGTTGCTGCTGCTCGAAGAAGTAGGCGTTAGCCGGCTGACAACCTGAACGTCAATCCCCAGGGCCGATCACACGAGCGTGGTCGGCCCTATTTGTTGTTTCCGGCAGGATGTGCGAAATCCTGTAGGGTGGGGCACACTTGCCCCACCAGGGAAAAGGCCCCTCTTGACCGATCGGGTGTGGTCTGGGAGAACGATTGCAATATGGTCGCATTGCCTGATCTGGTGGGGCAGGTGTGCCCTTACTCTACATGGCTTCCCCATTCTTCTCAACCGAGAGGTATGAACATGGGACAGCGATTGCTTACGCTCCGAGTACGTCCACCCCGGTTGGCCATCCTGATTAGTTCTGCGTCATCATCCGCTGACTTCGTTCTGGCAGTACGTTTTTTGAGTCAAGTGTGGGGTGGACGGTACAATCCGATCCTTCCAGTCGATCCAAGCACGCCTGACGAGTTGACAGCGTTTCGCCTCGCAGGAAACCGGCCAGATTTTGTTTTCGGTTTAGGCCTAGACGATGCCATTTGGAGCCCGGTGGTTCATCGAGCATGTCAACCGCGAAAGTACTTACACCTGGATCAGAAAAATGTCGAGGAGGTCCGAAACACGCATCACCTTGACCTAGTTCATTCTGACCGAGCGATTATTGCTCAATTTGAGGCAAGGGCAAAGATATCGACAATCGTTCGTCCCCTCAAGACATTCGCCGTCGATTCGTCTTCAGACATGTGGCCGTTTTGTGCTTCTATGTTTGGCATTCATCCTGGAGACGTAAGCGAGGAATACTATGATGAACAGCACCTTGTGGAATCAGCGACTGCGGTCGACCTGGTTAACCTCTACAAGGACCTGGTGGATGGCTGGAAGGAGTCGTGGCTAGACGCAGGCAGCTATGGTTTGTCTCCGGATTACGGGCTTTCTCCTCCAAGTAGTCCAACGATTGTTGTGGTGGAAGACCCAATCCAGGATCTGTCTCTGTTTTGGAACACGCGATTGGCTTCGGACACCTTGATTCCATCCTGGACAATTCCGGTTCCCGCAAAGGAAGCCTGTAGCCATGACCTCCAGCAAGCACTGAGTGCGTGGTTGCTTTCCTACATGAAATACCATAGAAAGCCAAATTTCTGTGTGATAACGTCTGTATCTGCCAGCAGAGACTCTATTCAGGAATTCGCCAGTGGATTACGAAAAGCCTTGGCGGGATCCGCGATTCTGTACGTAGACTATGAACCACCGAAAAACAGACTTCCTCAAGTCATCGCATTTGAATATTCAACAACATGGCCTGCAGATCTTCAAAGGCAGACTCTCACCATTATTCCACCTACTCCTAAACTGTTTTCTGTGGCGGGGCACCAGGATGCATGGTTCGTCGATATTCTCAAGGACAATGAAACCGGCAGGGCACTGTGTGATATTCAATTACCGGAATCAACTATCATTCCTGAGTTGCTGAACGGACCCTGTCCACCAAAGTATGAGCACCACAGAGTACCGCGATTCGGCGACGGGGTAGACTCGATCAATTTCCACTGTAGTCCCAAAACGGGGACGATTCATTTCTACGTTCCCACTCCCGAAGAAGTACTTGAAGAAATCCTGCGTGAACACGGCTACGAGATCGTTCATGATGAGAAACGGGCTAGTTATCTGCCAGTAATCGAACGTTTTGGCGGACTTCAAATGGCAGCTTCAGCCATGTCCGGGCAGTCTGGAGAAGTGCTTGAGATACTGCGTGCGCGACGTCCACGGACGGCTGTCGAGCGAACGAAGCTAAACGACGATCAGCATCAGTTAATCCTACAGGCGCAAGAAGACGCTATAACACCCGATCAAATAAAGGGTTGGGGAAAGCTGGGGAAAGGGAGGCTCCGTGATAGTCACCTTCTCGAACAAAGTGATATCATGTTTGCCCGGCAGTCAGATCGAGTCAAGCGAATCGGAATGGCACGCTTCCGCCGTTACGCTCAATCTAAGATCCCGAAAGAGATGACACTCCAGGCACTTCTTGAGCACTGGGCGGACAATTCCATTATCAAACGCAAATGGGAGATCGGTCCTTGCTCAACCTGCAAAAGGCGGTCATTCGTAGATCGAATTGATTTTCGCAAGCCGCCACGATGTCAACATTGTGGAAAACGTGTGCCTTTTGAGAAGCATACGAAAATCGCCTATTCACTGGAGCCGGCCGTCAGACACTCATTCAACGAAGGTTTGCCGACGATCGCTCTTACAGGACGATTTCTAAGGAATATGACCATTCGGGGCTTTTTCTGGCTTCCAGGAGTGAAGTATCGACGCGACGATATCCGAGGGGACATCGATATTCTCGCTTGTTGTGATGGGCATCTTGTGTTTGGAGAGTGCAAGAAACTGGCTGAAACTCCACACGATGCATCTTCCTGGAATAAAACCACTGACCAGTTTCTCAAACTCGCACCACTTGCCTCACAATGTGGTGGAGCTCTCGTAGTCCTGGCAACCATGGCTGACTCCTTTCCGAATGATGTCCAGGATCGCATTAGGAACGAACTCGCGGACAAGATTCCATTTCTACTCTTGTGTAAAACAGATATGGAAAAGGGCTACAGACCTACTCAACCCGACAGTAATGTGCCTTCGCTTGGACTACACGATCTCATTCCCACCGGGTTTCCTGAACTCCCAATTGAGAGGACTCCCGGCCAGAGGCAAATTGACTATGGCTGGGCGATGTTTACAAAAGGGCCGAAGGTTCATCCGAAATCGGAAGATCCCTCGGTTGATCCAATCAATGATTCTGGAACGACTCAAAAGGACTGTAGCCAGGGGGACGTGAAATGAGTTCTGAAAACCCGTTCAAGACACCCAAAGAAGATCCTGCGGCAGCGACTTCAGCGAGAAGCTTCTCGAAAACCCTGGGAACTGGCATTGTCCTGGTCGGGCTGGCGGTGATTGCGTACGGGGCGGTCGCGTTTTGGCTGATCCAGTCCCTTCCGCCCAACGGCGGTGGGAACGGGCGGCTTCCAAGCTTGTATGTGATGGGCCTTGGAATCGTGGTGGCCGTGGTCGGGCTGGTCGCGCGCGACCTGCGCGTCGGCCGAAAAGCCAAGCAGCCCTCGGGCGAGACCCGCAAGGGGATCCCAACCGGGTACGGAATCCTCTTCCTCTTGGCCATACTGGTAATTTTCTTCCTGGTAGTCTCTCAGTTGTGATCCATAAGTCTGGGTAACGAACCACAACGGGTGCTCCAGACAATCACGACCTATCGGAGTACAGCCGATGGAATCGAAAATCGCCAGCGTCCTCACCGAGGAAGAAAAGAGGGTCCTGAGTCTCTATCAAAGCGGGGATCGGAAGGGGCTCCGGCGGGCGTGGCGGCTTTCGATCCAGTATGCGATCGCCGGCAGTATCTTCACCTGGCTGGCCATCGCCACGAATCCGCTGTATTCTTTGGTCGTCTACGGGCTATTCCTGACTGTTCTCGCCATACGGTTGGTGGGGGCTTCGCGCATTGCGGGGATCATGCCCCGGGTGATCGAGAAGTACGAAAGGCTGTTGGCTGAAGAGAAAAAAGCGGCGAACCCGGAGGGTTCCAAGCCATTAGCCGGGGGTTGAGCAGAGCGACACCCCCGGTAACGAGGTGCGAGAACAGACGGCGACCCCGGAGGGGTCGAAGCGAGGGGCGCGGTGGCCGACACGGATTCGGCCGGTTGGAG
>JAFGFZ010000371.1 GCA_016930815.1 Pirellulales bacterium
ACCCCCAGCCCCTCTCCCCGCAAGCGGGGCGAGGGAAGTTGGTTTTGGGATAGGCTCGAATCAGGATTCTTCAGCTCTTTGAATTGTATCGATTTAACCTTTCGCCCATTCCGTGCCTCCGGGCCGATCTTCCAGTGTGATCTTTAATTCGCCGAGCCGGTTCCGGATCGTGTCGGCCATGGTAAAGTCCTTCTTCTTCCGTGCCGTTGCTCGAAGATCGATCAGGAGTTCGATCAACTGGCCGACGAGTTCAGTATCTTCACTTGGACTGCCAGATGACTCGACTGGCCTATCAAAGAGGCCTAGAGTCTGGGTTAATTCACGCAGGACACAAGTTCCGTGTCGGAACGATTTCAATTTGGTTGGAGAACGCTTCTCGGTATTTTCCAGTTGCTGGGTATCGCAGAACTTATTGAGAGTCCGAACGAGGTCGAACAATTCTCCGATCGCGCCACCCGTGTTGAAATCGTCGTCCATCGCGGCGAGAAACCGATTGCGACTGGCATGGACCGCTTGCAGCAGTTCATCGTTGGCTGGATCGAACTCGCCTTCAATCCGCTTGGTTGCAGCCGGCAACGTGTAGAACGATTCTCCGCTAATTCGTTCGAAGCGTTTGAAGAATCGGAAGAATGTTTCCTGGCCGGTCGCGGATTCTTGGATGGCCGATTCGCTGAACAGAACTGTACTGCGGTAATGGGTTCGGAGCAGGAAGAACCGGATCCGGTCCCCTCCTTGCCGGGCGATTAGATTGGCCAGGCCTCCGGCTCCTTTGGACCGGCTCATCTTCCCAGCCACCGCATCCTCCGGATCGACTGCGGCAGCCTGTTGTTCCCGTTCACCGCGTCCCCCAATTTTACCGGCTGCCGGATCGGCCCGGAGCAAGCCGTTATGCATCCAGTAATTGACCATTGGCTTGCCGTGGCAACATTCGCTCTGGGCAATTTCATTTTCATGGTGTGGAAATACCAGATCGAGACCTCCGCCGTGAATGTCGAACGTCTGGCCGAGCAGTTTATGGCTCATTGCCGAGCATTCGATATGCCAGCCGGGCCGGCCTTTTTTCCAGGGGCTATCCCAACTCGGTTCACCCGGTTTCGCAGCTTTCCAGAGCGCGAAATCGGCCGTGTGCCGTTTGCGATCGGCCATTTCGCCACCCTCGCCCTGGATCGACTCCAGGCTCCGATTCGACAGTTTGCCATACGCGGCATCCTTGCTCACATCAAAATAGACATCGCCATCCGATTCGTAGGCATATCCACGTTGGATCAGCTTTTCAACAAATGCGATAATATCATCCATGCATTCAGTTGCCCGAGGGAGGTGATCGATCTGATTGACACCGAGGCCAGCCAGATTCTCACGGTAGTCAGCGATATTCTCCTCGGCAACCTCGAGCATCGATAGATTCCGCTCGTTCGCCTTCTTGATCAACTTATCATCGACATCGGTGATATTGACGATCCATGATACATCGTAACCGCAATAAACGAGATATCGCTTGATACAATCGAAGATCACCGGCCCGACCATATGACCGATATGGGCCTTGTCATACACTGTCGGCCCGCATAGGTAGATGCCGACCTTGCCGGGTTCAACGGTTCGAAACGGTTCCTTATGCTTCGTGAGCGTGTTATAGACACGCAGTGTTGCATGGGTGGATGGTGAGGCGGTTTTAGCGCTGTGTGTCAGTTCCTTGGTTGTGGACATTTTCAGACTGCCGGTTTTAGGAAGTGCGGGTGGTTCAATTCGGTCCGGATGGAATGGGATGATTTATATCACGTCTACCATTTTCCGCGGATTCCAGCAACGCCACACATCGGGCGTCGATCACTTCGCCGCGGCCAACGGCTCCAATCCCTTCGCCAGTCTTGGCCTTGATATTCACTTGCTCCGGCTGGATGCGGAGTAATTCTGCAATCCGCTTTCGGATGGCCTCCTTATACGGGCTCACCTTGGGTCTCTGGGCACTGAGTACGCAATCCATGTTGACCAGGCTCCAACCGGATCTCTCCACACGTTCCATCGCCTGTTGCAGAATCTCTGCCGAATCACGGCCTTGATTGGATTCATTCGTGTCTGGAAACAGTTCGCCGATATCTGGGAGTCCCGCCGCGCCGAGGATCGCATCGGTGATGGCATGCAGAAGCACATCCGCATCGCTATGGCCAACGAGGTGTTTGGGTGGCTGCAAACCGGCGATGACAACTCCCCCGAGCACTAGCAATCCACCCTCGGCCAATCGATGCCGGTCTTCACCAAGCCCTATTCGAAACATCGTTGTGCTAGCTTTCTCCATCCGCCAAACCTGAGGTTCATGGATATCGGCTCAGCTGCCAATCCTGATCCAATGTGCGAGCCCGCATCTTTCATGAGCCTTCTCTTGCGACCGCTCGCGACGAAATTCATGAAGTATGCAGGCTAGCTCGCGGATTGTTCCCATGGAATCTGTTGGATGGAGCATAGGGGACCACCTGGAAGATGCGATTCACGCCAGCTTCGAGAGCCATCAACGGCACAGATTATAAGGATTTCCCTTGTCCTGGACAACGCAAGATCCATCGATCGTGGCCGTGAAGGGGCCAGGTTTTTGACGAAGGGCTGCCTCTGGGCTGGAATGCGGCTATTGAGATCCACTGACCGCAATATCGAACGTCACGGGAACCGGCGCGGGGGCCGGCTGAGCCAATCGGACCTCGATTCGGGCGCCGTGGGCAAATACCTGGGTTACTCGGATCGTTGCGTCCGGCCCCGATGTTTGTTCCACATGAACATCGGGTATTATTACCAATGGCGGGCAGAATGCGGCATGGAGAATAACCGTCCGGTCGTTCGGCATGAATTCGGCGCAGAATGTACCATAGAGCGATTCATGACCGGCCACATCGCGGATGCGAGTGATTTTTTGCAGAACGCGATCTTGACAGGGCGGCAGTGACAAGGAATTCTCTTCGCCTATTGGAAGGTCCATCTGGTTCTTCGCGGGAACATCACCGGAAGAAAGACCCGACTCCTTGAGAGTTTTAGTCCGTGCCAAATGTTCCCATTGCGAGCCTGCTCGAAATTCCTTTCGAGTTACAATTCGAAACCACATCGGGATTCCTAGCAGACCAACTTCACCGACTAGGATCGGGAGCCAGACGGCCCAATCGATGAGGCGTGTTGCGGGCCATGAGAAGGCGAACATGGCCAAGAGACTTGCCAGGAAGAGCCCCCAGAGACACAACGTATTCCTTCCTTGCGCGAGCATGGAGGAAATGGGGTTGCGTTTCTTTTCTGCAGAGAATCGCCGGTTCCCAAGATAGGATTGGCCGGGGAAAAGCCCGATTCCATTTTCATTACCGCGTTGGACAGCCCAGATCAAGAGGACGAAAAGGGCGGCGATGCCCAAAAGCATTGGGGCTGGCAACGGAGACGCGAAGGCACCGGCGAGTCGCCGGCCGGAAAATGCCGCGGTCATCGCGAGCAAACCGACCACGGCGGCCGGCAGGAAATTGGCCTGCCGAATTAGAATTCGGTCGTGGGACATAACTTCCATGCGCATCACGATCACGTAAATCGAATCGGTGTGTCAAGATAGCGTATTGGCAGGTCCGGTTTCAGCCAATGCCGCGATCAGTTCGTTTTTTCGATGGATTTGTTCCCACGTAAACTCCGGCTCATCCCGTCCGAAATGGCCACCGGTTGCCGTTTTCCGATAGATTGGACGGCGGAGGTCGAGGTATTCGAGGATCTGTGCTGGCCTGAGGGGGAAGATTTTCTTAACCACTTCACAAATCCGCGGGTCAGCGACTCCACCACTTCCCATCGTGTCGACTCGGACGCTCACCGGTTCCGAAACGCCGATCACATAGGCTAGTTGGACCTCGCACTGGTCCGCGAGGCCGGCAGCCACGATATTTTTGGCAATGTGCCGGGCCATATAGGCGGCACTACGATCAACTTTTGTTGGGTCCTTCCCACTAAAGGCCCCACCTCCATGACGTCCCCAACCACCATAGGTATCGACAATAATTTTCCGTCCAGTCAAACCACAATCCCCGTGTGGCCCACCCACTTCGAATTTGCCCGTTGGATTGACATGGTATTTGATGGCACCTTTGATCAGTTCCTTGGGCAGGATAGGCTCGATAACCTCTTCAATCACGAAGCGGCGGATTTCCTTGTTCGATACATCAGGGCCGTGCTGAGTGGACACGACAACGGTATCGATCCGAACCGGTGTGAAACCATCAAATTCAACGGTGACCTGGCTCTTGCTGTCGGGGCGAAGCCAGCCGACCGTACCCTGCTGGCGGAGGCTAGTGAGCCGGTTGAGGATACGGTGTGCTAATGCAATGGGGAGCGGCATCAGTTCCGGGGTGTGGTTGCAGGCATAACCGAACATCAAGCCCTGGTCGCCAGCACCGATCTCCTTACCTGATTCCTTGTTTTCATCGACGCCCCGGGCGATGTCGGGGCTCTGCTCGTCAATGGTAACCATGACAGCACATTGGTCGGCGCCGATTCCCATCGAAGCATCCAGGTATCCCACTTCGCGGAGGACATTGCGGGTCACTTTTTGGAAATCGACAAAAGCTTCCGTTGTAATTTCACCAGCGATAACCACCAGTCCCGTGGTGACAAGTGTCTCACACGCGACGCGGCTGTAGGGATCTTTCTCAAAGCAGGCATCGAGGACGCTGTCGGAGATTTGATCTGCCAGTTTGTCAGGGTGCCCCATGCTGACAGATTCGCTGGTAAATAGATAGTTTCCAGATTCCACGCCGTATACTCCTCAAGTGAAGGATCCCGTGGCGATTCCCTGCCCTGTGTTCTTCTTTCAAAGAGGATGATTATAGTTGACCGGGCCAGCAAGAGGCAACGGCCGATTCGGTCTAGCCAGATGTCTTGGATCCGCCGATAATCCATAGATTCGCTGTGGTCCGGACTACGGTGGCCCGGCGAATGCCATGGCTCGGATGATGAGAAGTCCCGATGTCTCGATCAGCTTGGTTGATCCAACGGATCGCGCGGGAGAGACTAAAAACGGACACCATGTACAGTCAACTCCTGACCCACCTGACCAAATACAACCAACAGCATATCCTCCATTTTTGGGATGCCTTATCTGAATCGGAACGGGCGCAACTGGCCCGGCAGATAGATGCCATCGACCTGGCTGAGTTGGCCCAACTCGTCCGAGGTGGATCCGGCCGCGGTGCGGCGAAATCGAATGATTGGGCTGAAATGGCTCGCCGAGCCAAGCCGCCTCGAACGATTCGCCGCACTTCGATGGATTCCCGGAATGCTGGCCCACGGCCGGTTGGCGCCGAGGAGGCTCAAGAACGTGGTGAAGCCGCTTTGGCGGCTGGTGAAGTTGGTGTGCTCTTAGTGGCGGGGGGGCAGGGGACCCGGCTTGGTTTTACCCATCCCAAGGGCTTGTATCCAATCGGGCCCGTTTCCAGTGCCAGCCTGATTCAGATCCATATCGAGAAGATTCTGGCGATTGCCGCCCGGTATGGTGTGCATATCCCCCTCTATCTCATGACAAGCCCGGCCACCCACGAGGAAACTGTCGTATTTCTTGATTGCCATGAACGGTTCGGTTTGCCGGCTGACGACCTTTTGATTTTTACCCAGGGAACCATGCCAGCCGTTGATGCATCCACTGGGAAACTGCTCCTATCCGAACCTGGTTCACTTTTCCTCAGCCCGAACGGCCACGGAGGCACGGTCGCCGCGTTGAAAGAGAGCCGTGCCATCGAGGATGCCCTCGGCCGGGGGGTCCAACGGCTTTTCTATCTGCAAATCGATAATCCGCTCGTGCCTATCTGTGATGCCGAGTTCATTGGGCATCACCTTTTGCACCGATCGGAAATGTCATCGCTGGCAATTCGAAAGAAGAATCCAGACGACAAGGTCGGCAATTTCGTATCCATCGACGATCAAACATGGGTCATTGAGTACATTGACTTTCCCGGCGACGTTGCCAATCAGCGGGAACCGGACGGATCCTTGCGATTCTGGGCGGGTAGCATTGCGATCCATATTTTTGACGTTGCGTTCCTCGATCGCGTTGCCATGCTATCGGACGCTTTGCCGTTCCATATGGCACGCAAGAAGGTCCCATATCTTGATAAGAATGGCCGCCGGATCCAACCGAGGTCGCCGAATGCCTTGAAATTTGAACGATTCATCTTTGACTTATTGCCCGAGGCTCGGAATACAATCATCGTTGAAGCAGCGGCGGAGGATGTCTTTGGTCCGCTGAAAAACGCCCCAGGTGCCGGCCAGGATACGGCCGAACACGTGCAGGCACTTCTGGTTGCCCAATATCATGGCTGGCTCAGAGCGGCGGGAGCGGTGGTGGCCGATGGCGCGGCCATCGAAATCAGCCCCCTCTTCGCCCTCGATCCGCGCGATGTTCGTGAACGTATCCAACCGGGGACCGTATTCGAAGGTAGACAGTATTTGAGATGAGCCCTGTTTCTATTCCCCAATCCGTACTCTAATGAATCGCCGCGAATTCCATAACGCTGCTCTCGTCTCGCTGGCCACCGCCATGGGTGGATCCTTGGGGCAAGCCCAAGAAACCGAAACCGGCCAATCCGAGTCCACGGGGCCCTGGAATCTCCCATCGAAAACGTTCGGTGGAATGCAGTTTTGGGCGGATCAATTGTTTTTCCACGATTGGAGAATCCAACGGAATGCCGTGACCGGCCATTGCCGGCTCCTCGACACGAACGGCTGGCGCCATGCCTGGGGATCTTTCGAAGAATGCCGAGCGAAGCTGGACCAGATCCGCCGTGCGAAACAGTTATCCCCAATGCAAGGCGCGGGAGTCCTTGTCATGCATGGTCTGGGCCGCACCCGGAACTCCATGAAAAAAATGGCCGCCATGTTGCATGACCAAGGAAAATATACCGTATTCAACGTTACCTACCCCTCTACCCGATACATAATCGCCGAGCATGCGCGATCTCTTGCCCGCATCATCCAGAGCCTGGAGGGAATCACACAAATCAACTTCGTCTGCCACAGTCTGGGCAACCTGATCGTGCGGTATTGGCTAGCCGAATCCGGCGCGGAAGAGGGTGGTCTGCAATCTGATCAACGGATACAACGCATGGTCATGCTCGGTCCTCCGAACCATCGGCCGGAACTTGCCTCGACTGCGGCGAAGATTGATTTCACGGGCCAGATCGGAGGGAAAACTCTTGCCCAACTATCAAAAGGGTGGGATCAACTCGAACCGCATCTTGCCACTCC
>JAFGFZ010000372.1 GCA_016930815.1 Pirellulales bacterium
CCCTGCGCCGCAAATGAGCCAGGGCGACCAACGGGAGCCCGGCATTTGGCGGGAATCGCTCGATGCCCAGGGTTCAATGACTGTGCACCCCTCAGTAAAACTCGGTTTCTCGGAGTTCTCAAGGCCCGGGACCATCCCACGTCCATCGTGTCATTGTCATGCGGAAGTGTCAACGCGGTCCGCCGTGGACATTCCGATCGCTGGTTGACACGCGGCCCGTTGGATTCGTAGAATCGCCGCTAAGATGGGTCGTTCAACAAAAGTGTAACTTGAATGGCAAAAGCAACTTACAAAGCATCCGGCGCGGATCTGGATGCCCATCGACATGCGATGGCACGGCTTCCGCGGCTGCTTCGGCGGACACATTCGCCGAGAGTCCTGGATGCTGAAGGGGGATTTGCCGGCCTTTTTGCACTCGATTTTTCAGGGGACCTGTTCGCAAGAAAGTACCAGGATCCAATCCTCGTGTCGTCCACCGATGGAGTCGGAACGAAACTGAAAATCGCACAGCGAATGAACCGTTATGACACCATTGGCATGGACCTTGTCGCCATCTGTGCCAATAACACTCTCTGCATGGGCGCCGAGCCGCTTTTTTTTCTCGATTATGTGGCCATGGCCCGCGATGATCCGGCTCTACTCGAACAGATCGTCCAGGGGATCAGCGATGGATGCCTCGAAGCGGATCTTGCCCTGATTGGTGGGGAAACGGCGATTCTGCCGGACGTCTATCAACCGGGCGACTATGACCTGGCCGGCTTTTGCGTCGGTGTCGTCGAACGCAAGCGGATCATCGATGGGTCTTCGATCGTACCGCACGACGTGATTCTCGGGATCGCATCGAACGGTCTGCACTCGACCGGCTATAGTTTGGCCCGGCGGATTGTTTTCGAAATGTCGCATTTGGATGTGACGGACACGATTCCCTCCTGCGGGACCTCCGTAGGTGAATTGCTCCTGCGACCAACCCAAATCTACGTCCGCGCCGTACGGAATGTGTTAGGGCATTACCGGATCAAGGGTGTCGTTCACGGAATGGCGCCTATCACGGGCGGAGGATTGCACGAGAATCTGGAACGCGTGTTGCCAGAGGGTATCCAGGCCAGGATTGATCGCGGATCGTGGGTCATCCCGCCCGTTTTCCCTTGGCTGCAGCAGTTGGGCAAGGTCGAGGATGATGCAATGGATCGCGTCTTCAATATGGGCGTGGGATTGGTCCTTGTGGTAAGCCCCTATTACGCGGAGAGTATCATGGGGCAACTGATCGACAGTGGTCACACCGCATGGATCATTGGCCAGGTCACTGAAGGCCCGCGGGGCGTTCAATGGGACTAGAATTGGAAGGGCGATTCGATGCCTCGCAGGATCCGGCTATTTGAGAAAAAGCGAGGAAAACGCCGCACCGGCCCGCCATGGGCTGGGCATATCGGAGAGGCTGTCTTTTATGCCTTCTTCTTGATCGTGGGCTTGATTGGATCAACCTACTTGATCACCAGTTTCATTTTGCCCGAATTGCGTGCCAACCAGTATTGCATTGAAAGTACATGCCGGGTTCTCAACAAACGACTCGGCAGGCAAGTTCAATTGGGGGAATTGCGATATCGTCCGGAAATCCAGATTGAATATAAGGTCCATGATCGGACCGAAGCTGAATCCACCTGGACCTACGACGCGGCCAATCGGTACCAATTCAATCAATCCGATGCGGAGGCAATTTTGGATCAGTTCCAAGTCGGGAAGAGCTACCGTTGCTGGTACGATCCTCTCAATCCCGCGTATGTTGTCCTCATTCGTTATCATTGGTTGCCCTGGGGCATCTTAATCGTGGCGATTCTCTTTGCCATTTTCGGCGGTGCGGGACTTGCGTATTCATGGATCCACTCTCGAACCTCGCCCGAGCGCCGGCTATCCCCGCCGGCCGCTCGGACACCGAAAGAATCGGCTCACGCGCACGCACGGCATCCGAAACCGGAACCGATCACGTATCCCGCGGTACCATCCGTCGATAACATTATCAATAGCCCTGGGACACAACTTGCGTACCGCCTGCCAATCGATGCCTACCCCGGATGGCGTCTGTTCGGTATCGGCTCGGCAGCTGCCCTCTGGAATGCCGTTGTCGGCTTGCTTATCTATCACCTGATCTCGCGTTTCCGTGTCGGTCTTCCGAGTCTATTATGGACTGCGACTTTGGTACCATTTGTTGTGGTAGGAATCGGATTGATCATCGCGTGGATTCGCCAGCTGCTTCTGACAACGAGCGTCAGCGTAACGCGTGTCGAGGTCGAAGATCACCCGTTTCGCCCCGGAGAAACCTATGAAATCAGCCTCACGCAAACCGGCCGCATGAAAATCAATCTCTTGGAAGTACTCCTGATCTGCGACGAACGGGCAACGTACCATCAGGGAACGGATATCCGGCGGGCAACGGAGCGTGTTTTCGAACAAATTGTCTTTCAAAAAGATCAATTCGAAATAGGACCGGGTGAAACCCATGAGGAACATTTCGAACTGATTGTTCCTTCGCAAGCGATGCATTCCCTGTCCGCGAACCATAACGAAGTCCTCTGGGCCCTCATGGTGCGTGGAAAAGTGCACCACCTGCCAGACTTCGAGCGGCGGTTCCCGATTTGTGTCTATCCACCCGCTCCCTCAACCGGCATCATGCCATTCTCCCAATCTTCGCCTCCGGCTGTCTCTCGACCAAATGCATGACATGACCCGCCCTCAGCTCAACATTCAACTCGAACGTCCGAATGGCCTCTACCTAAGCGGTGAAATACTTCGGACGAACGTGCGGATTCATAATCCCGATGCAATCGTGATCCGAGCGCTGGAGTGTTCCGTGCTATGGTATACCGTTGGCCAGGGTGAAGAAGACATGGCCGTGCATTTTTTCCACCGCGAGAAACCAATCCGAACTGGATCGGTGCCTTGGGATCAACCCTTCTCTATGGAGTGCGTCCTCCCGGCCAGTCCGCTGACTTACGATGGCATCCTTGTCAAGCTATCTTGGTGCGTGCGCGCTCGTCTTTTTTTGGAACAAGGCCGTGAAGTTGTCGATGAAGTTGCCTTCCGATTAGGCCAGGTACCTGCCGCGACCATGGTTCGCGAAATCCCGCCCAGCGAAACGGCAATTCAAGAAAATGGCCACTTCTTTTGACAATCCTTTCGCCACTCGATGGACCTCGCCAGGAGCCGTTGATTTCATTTTTACAGAGTCGAGTTCTGTAGAACAATTAATGGAACGATTCGGACAACTTGGTGGGCGTGCCGCTGTTCTCGGTCCACACGGGTGCGGAAAATCAACTTTACTAGCCACTCTCAAGCCACGATTGGAGAGTGCCGGCCGGAACGTCGTCCAGGTTGTGCTCCATGCAGGAGAGCATAACATGCCCCACGGGACATTCCATCGCGTCGCCCATTCCGAAAAGGGAATCCTGATCATTGACGGTTGGGAACAACTCCGGCCGTGGACCCAATGGCACGTTTACCGGCGATCCAAACGAAGGAATTTCGGACTCCTGGTATCCGCTCACGCACTTCCCAGGTATCGGGTCCGTCCCCAGCTCCCTATCCTGATTCAAATCGAGCCGGATTTCGCCATGATTCAAGAGGTCGTCGCACGGTTAATCACCCATCGGGACCTCGTGGTTCCCGAAACCGTTCTCTCCGCTAGCTTCGAACGTTGCAGGGGCAATGTTCGCGAGATGTTCTTCGATCTCTATCTATGGTACGAACGGAACCATCGATAGAACCCCCCCACGACGAATGGTTCGCCAAGGAATTTCCCGGCGGAGTTTCGCCATGAACTTTTTAAAACTAGACTTGGAAAGAATAGTCTACACAGCCCCAGGACGGTTTTCTTTCCCTGTTCCAACCGGCCTACCCAGACCGTACAGCTTACCCAGGATTGAATCGCCGCCAAATTGCAGAATATTGTAAAAAAATCAGTTGCGATTCCGGTCCGTGGTGGGTACACAGGATACAAGGGGTTCTGTGAACCGAAGGCGTATCCTGATACGTACAGGAAGTAAGACCCAACGCGTTGATCGAACGACTTTACCAATTGTTCATGAGATTTGAAATGAAACAAACCACACTCTTTGTGATGTTTTTGGGCCTTTTCCTTTTTACCTTGTTCCCAGCAAGTACCGTCCAGGGGCAGTGCATCACGTGTGCGTCTCCGATTTCATGTGATCCGTGTAATCCATGCCAGGCGATCTCATGCCCGGTGGTGCCAACGTATGCCTATTTGCCGGCGTACTCCACTGGCTGGTATCCCGGAAAATTGATCCATGAATGGTCCATGCGACGTCAGGCCAGGTTGGCAGCCAGCGCTACCACCTACTACCAGCCCCTATCCCAGACCGTGCCGGTTACCACGTATCAGCCCGTCACGACCTGCGATCCGTGTAGCGGTTGTCCCGTCACAAGTTACCGGCCGGTAACCGCCCTGGCATCACAAACATGTTACATACCGACCACGGCCTACCGGCCGACTCTCTTTAGGCCACTCTTTTCGCGTCCCCTTTTTGGATCCGCCTATTACAGTCCCGCGGTGATTCCATTGTCCTCTTGTAATCCCTGTGCCATATCGAGTAGTTGCAGCACAAGCGGTTATGAAGTCGCCAGCTATACCGAACCATCTTCCTGTTGCACGCCAACCTACGGCGGATCGGATTCCGCTGTTTCATCGACTTATTTAGACGGCGAGGCTACACCGCAACCCCAGCTTCCGGCGGAACCGACTCCTGTCGAAACTCGCAAACCCGTGGAAGATAGTGGCACGGATTCCGGAACCGAAGAAAAGTCCACGGATGCGAATTCAGCAGGCTTCGAGGCGCCTCGAATCGTCGATCCACGCGAACGAACCGCCCATTGGAATTCCATACCAGTTCAGACGGCCGTCTATCACAAATCCGTGCAGCCCTATTCCGAAAACGAACCACAACCCACCCCGCGGCGTCCGATTCAGCCGGATGCAGCTGGGTGGTACTCGGTCCCCCGCGATCGCTAGGAATCATGTGACCAATCGCGAGATTGCCTCTGTATTCGAACAGGTCGCCGACCTGCTGGAGTTTGAGGGCGCAAACCCCTTTCGTATTCGGGCGTACCGGAATGGGGCTCGGCGGATCGCCGAATTAACGGAACCGATCGCGGCGATCGCCGCAGACTCGGATCGAGATCTGACCGATCTTGACGGGATCGGCAAGGATCTAGCTGATAAGATCGCCACTCTTTTGGAAACCGGCACGCTGCCGTTTTATGAAGAACTCAAGGCCAGGATTCCCGAAAGCGTGCTCTCGATGCTTCGTGTTCCCCATCTCGGTCCCAAAAAGGCCGCCATCTTGTACCACACGCTCGGGATCGCCACCCTGGATCAACTCAAGGCCGCTTGTGAAGCAGGCGCTGTCCAGCAACTGAAGGGTTTTGGAAAGAAAACCCAGGATAAAATTCTCGCTGGTATCGATCTGGCAGTCCAATCGGAAATGCGGATCTACTGGTCACAAGCCGAACCGATTGTCGAAGAACTCCTGTCTCGGCTGCGACAGGAAGACTATGTTCACCAAATCGAGGTTGCTGGAAGCTACCGGCGTGGTAAAGAGACGGTCGGCGACCTTGATTTTCTTGTCGAAGCAACCGATGCCGATGCCGTCATGGATCAATTCGCAGCCTACGATCCATCGGCTGAACTCATTGGGAGAGGCAAGACCAAATTATCCATCCGGCTGGCATGCGGACTCCAAATCGATGTCCGCGTTGTGCCAGCCGAATCGTTCGGCGCCGCGTTCCAATATTTCACCGGCTCGAAAGACCACAATATCATCCTTCGCGGCTTGGCCAAGGAACGCGGTTTGAAGATCAACGAATGGGGTGTTTTCCAAATGGCACCGGACCACGCCGGGACGGCACCCGATTCCGCGGCCGATGCGGAGGAACCGATATTCGACGGCCCAGAGATCTATCTGGCAGGCCGTACCGAAAAGGAGGTCTATGCGGCACTCGACCTGCCCTGCTTCCCACCGGAACTCCGGGAAGCTCGCGAGGAATTCGAATGGGCAGCCTCGGGAAAGATGCCACAATTGATTGAACTGGCCGATATCCGGGGCGACCTCCACATGCACACAACGGCGTCCGACGGCACGGCAACGATTGAGGACATGATTGCGGCAGCCCAAAAACGCGGCTTGGAATATATCGCCATCACGGATCACTCGAAACGTGTGACAATGGCCCACGGCCTCGATTCCAGGCGTCTTTTGAAACAATGGGCCCTCATCGATTCTATCAACAGAGAGCTCGACCGCACGTTGACCATTTTGAAAGGCGTCGAGTGCGATATTCTAGAAAAGGGTGGCATGGATCTTCCGGATCATGTCCTGGCCAAGGCCGATTGGACCATCGCCAGTATCCACTACGGCCAGAACCAATCCCGTGCCCAGATCACTGACCGAATCGTGGATGCTCTGAAGAACCCGCACGTCGACGTCCTTGCCCACCCCACCGGCCGACTGATCAATCGCCGTGATGCCTATCCCGTTGATATGGAAGCGGTCCTGCAAGCCGCGGCGGAATACGGCAAGATGCTGGAACTGAACGCCCACCCCTCCCGATTGGACTTGAACGATATCCACTGCGCTGCCGCGAAACGACTCGGTATCCCCATCGTGATCAACACCGATGCCCACAGCACCCTCGACTTGGATGTGATGCGCTTCGGCGTCCTGCAAGCCCGGCGAGCCGGCCTGACAGCCGCAGATGTCGCCAATACACGCCCTCTCTCCTCTTTCCGATCCAACTAGCCAGCATACTCGTGCGCCGGTAAGCCGCATACGCCGGGGGATGTGGCAAAGAGGCCACCGGCGCAAGGTTGCCGCGACAGCGACACGGTGTCAAGGCCATACCGGGCCGTTGTGATATAGAGGGTATCAAGTTTCGGGCCACCGAACGTGCAGGATGTCACCCGGTCCGCCGGAACGAGGAGTTCCTCCAATAAAGTTGCATCCGCTGGATTCCACCGTGAGACCCGCCCCCCATCCCAGTGCGCGATCCAGAGCATGCCATCCGCATCGACAGTCATTCCGTCGGGGCGGCCGACCCCTTCTGGAAATTGGATGGCAACCCGGCCATGGCCGATCGTGCCCGATACTAAATCAAAGTCAAATGCTTTCACCTGCATGGTGGGCGTGTCAATGTAGTACATGGTCGATCGGTCCGGACTCCAATCCAAACCGTTGGACGTGGTGACACGTTCCAAAACAGAGCGAATCGAATGGTCCCGGTCCAACACATAGAGTGCTCCAGACTGGGGTTTTTTCTTCATGCTCATCGTCCCCACCCAGAACCGCCCCCAGGCATCGCACTTGCCATCATTGAAGCGGTTGTCCGGGATGTGCTTTTCCGGATTGGCAAGCGTTTCACGAATGGCCGAATCGGGATCGAAAGCCTGCAGGCCGGAATCCGTCGCAAGCACGAAACCTCCAGATCGGCGCGGGACGGCAGCCCCGATTTTACCACCAATGTCCCAAGAGCGATTGACTCCACCGGCAGGATCATGAATATGGAGTTTTCCTTCTTCGATATCAACCCAAGAGAGCCATTGATAGCGCGGGTGCCAGACCGGCCCCTCACCCAAGGTTGCCTTCGCATCAAAGATCACATTCAATTCCGTTCTCCGGTTCGCCAAAATTGTGGTCTCGCTAAGCTGAGGGATGAGATTGCAATGTTTTACGACAGGTGCTGTCTTTTACTCGAAGGATCCACTCGGTCTCTCCGGGCCACGGTAGGGTGCTGCGCCGATTGATTGGTCGAGGATTTCTGGAGCTTGAAGGAGAACCGGATCGCGGATTGCCGGCGATTGGATCATGCCATAATAGCGGCCCATCCAGTAGTCTTCGAGCCAGCCGATAGGTGGGCAGATAACGCGTCCGCCATTCCCGCCATCGTATTGAATCGCGGAACGGCTTCCCCACATGGCCACCATCTCACGGGGTGCAATGGCTCGCAATCCACCCGCGTAGGAAGTATAACCCGGCTCCATCGCCAAATCGGCCCGATGCGAATTTCGATAATCGTGGCTCGTGGTGTCGAGTGACCATTCGCAAAGATGCTGGACAGCCTGTTCCACTTCGCAGTCATTCCCGGTCAATCCACCATAGATGAAGTTGAAAAAGGGCACCTTCTGCATCCGCATCACTTCCCAGTGCCGTTCCAAAGCGCGGAGGTAAATCGATCGCAAATACGGATCGTCACAATAGGTCAGAAGTGGGTGGAAACAGCGAAATGCCAATTCATCGTCCCAGGGAACGACGCTTTCCGGAGGAAAAGTCAGTTTTTCGCGGACGGTGTAGGTGTGGTATCGCCATTGAATCAATTGGTCCAGGCCTTTCTTGAACCTAGGATCGCCGCTGAGCTTCAAAGCGGTCCACATATAGGTTTGGGCCTCCATGCCATTCAAGCCGCGCGCTTCGAATCCGTAGGGGCGGAGTAGATAATCGGGATCCCAGCGTCCCCAGCGAGTTGGCTGGCCGTCCATATCGCGCAAAACCCAGCCATGATCGATAATGTGCCTGGCAATCCTGGCAAGATGATCCGCCGCGCGCTCCTTTTCTTCCCCTTGCGCGACGAGATCATGAAACAGGGAAACCGCATAGAAGTGGGCATTCACTTCATCGCTCGATGTATCACCCTTCCAATACCACAGGTGATCGTCGGTTTCATACCATTTGGCTGGGAGTCCGCCGCTACCCCGGGTGGACCGATGGCCCTGATCCACGCCGGCGGCCCAGATGGCCCGGGCAAGGAATCCATCGGTCCCGGTAATGGTCTGGAGCCAGCGCATGGCTTCAAAGGCATCGACAGCCTCGCTACGGGCGGCTTGGTCCTTTGTAACGGCATATTTAAAACACATGGCAGCCAAATAATGGGCCGTACGCCCCCCGTCGTTGTCGCTGATCTCCCGGAACCACGCGTTCTGGACGTCATCCCAATACAACTGATGCACGAAACCTAAACGCTGATGCCCCCGATCACGAAGCATTTTCTCAAAATAGTCTGCTTTCTTGCGGAGTGTGAATGGCTCATAGTGAATGATTCCAATCCCTTGATCGGTCGCAACATAGACCGTCTGGCCATCCACCGCGATATCGTGGACATGGTCGCCCGGCAACCAATGTTCCGCACCGAAGTAGTGATAACAATCCCCTGCCTTGCGGATGGCACCCGTGGTCGTGCCAATCCAGAGATCGCCGGAAAAACCATCTGCCAGACAGGTAGTGTCCTCATAGGGTAATCCCTCCTTGCCAGTCCATGTTGTCAACGTGGCGCCACGCAGGACGGCGATTCCTCGATCCGTTGCGACATAGAGGCAACTGCCGCCGGCAAGCATATCCCGGTGCCGATCCGATGGCATCCTGCCCCAATCAACGGGCTCACTCTGAAAGACAGGGCCATCCAAGAGAGTCAACCCCTCTGGACGGAGCAAATAGAGGGTGCCGCTATAGGATGCGATTCTCTCAATCGGACCAATCCGGACCGGATCCGCCAGAATCTGACTGCCATCGGCCTGAATAACCGTGGTGTTGCTGGACAACCATCCTGCATTCGGTTGGATATTGACGAAGGCACCCTCCTCGAAGCGGAAGATATCATCTCGTGTGGCGCCATGGATGGCACCGTTGTGAAGCGCCATGTCGACCATGACGCCATCAAAGACCTTGGACATCCTTGCATCTTCGAACCGGTAGACTCCCGCATTCGTCAGAATCCAAAGGGCCCGATCGAATGTCATCAGGTGCGCCACGCCCAACGGAGCATTGTCAACGGCATCCAACCCGCCTTCACCCAGCTTATGTAATTTCCCGTCGAGAACCGCATAGAGCTTCCCACTGAGAATAGCGAGTGCCGTCACGGGACGATCGGTAACAACTTGCTTTCCAATCTCCTGAAGGTAGACATCATCGGCGGCCGATCGGTAGCGCGGATTCTCGGGCGGCGAAATCGCCCTCTGGGCGCATGCCCATGGGCAGAAACTCAATACGATCCATAAACTGATTGATACGAATCGGAACTTTGGGAGTATCCGGCTGGCCGTTAGCGTCATTGCAGTTGCGCAGAAGTGAATGGCCATCAAAATGAAGGCATCGGATGGGATCATGCTTCTTTCCATGATTCGTAGATAAAGAACCTTTGAAATGGACTTATATATCTTCAGCATTATTGATCTTGGCAAGAGAATATGGTACCGAAGAAGCCCGGCTTTTTATAAAAGCCGGGCTTCTGGATCCCTGGATCCAATTGCCCAGACCTATTCTTGGCGGAAACATCTATCGCTCGTCACCGTTTCCTCTCACGGAGGCACAATTTTGAATTAGATTATCCTTGTAAAACAATAGCTTTAGCCCACGTACTTTTCAATCACATCGGACATGGAATAGCATTGCGGAACGCATTTAAGATGATATTCTGTTCCATATGGATCATCGCATGATTCCCCAACCAACAGAAAGGTATCCATTATGATCCGACGAAAATCGCCGCTATTGTTGATGACGTGCGTTTTATCCTGTTGTATCCAATCTTCCCTATCTGGCCAAGAACCGTTGCGGTTCCTCTTTATTTCACCCTGCCGGGACGAGGCTTTTTTCGAGCCGGTCAAGCAAGGAATGCATGATGCGGCGGCCATGTTGGGTGTCCAGTGCGCGTTTACAGGCACCGAAGAAGTCAATGTCCAGGCTCAGGCCGAGATGGTGCGCCGGGCGGTGGCGGACGGATACGATGGAATCGCCTTGAATATCATCGATCCGAAAGCGTTTGATGCAGTCGTACAGGAGGCGATGGAAAGGAACGTGCCGGTCGTGGCCTTCAATGTCGACGACCAGGCCACGGAAAATGCAAGGCTCGCCGCTGTTTGCCAGGACTTCTACAAAGCCGGCCGCACGGTGGGCGGGCAGGCTGGCCAGCTCATCGAGCCGGGAAGTACCGTCGTGGCGACGCTCCACAACGAAGGGATCTCCGCGCTCGACGATCGACTTCGCGGGATCCAAGATGCCTTGAAGGAGAAGAATATTCAATGGAAAGTGGTCGTCACCGGGAACGATCCGCCAGAGGCCCTGGAATTTTTGACCCGCGAACTCGAATCGGATCCAAGCATCAAGGCCATTTTATGCACCGGGCTTACGGATACGGAAGCGGCCGGCAAGGCGGCGGAAAAAGTGAAACCAGGCCGGCATCTTGTCGTCGCTGGGTTTGATCTCTCGCCCGAGATCCTCCGCATGGTCGATGAAGAAAGTATCCAGTTCACAATCGATCAGCAACCCTACACGCAAGGTTTTTACCCGGTCGTCCAGCTCACACTCTACTGCCGCTATGGTATCCAACCATCCAATATCGACGCGGGCGCGGGATTGGTTACCAAGGCAACGGCCAAGCGGGTTATGGATTTGACCGGGAAAAAATATCGCTAGTATCAAACAGGAAATCAAGGATACACCCCAATGAAACATTTTTCCGAAGCTCTTTTTTTCGCACCCATCTTCTGGATTGGTACGTTGTCATTCAACACCGGAGCCCAAGAACCGGACGTGGCAGTGATCCGTCCAGAAATTCGAACCGGTTTTGCACACGCTGGCTGGAAGTATGATCGCTATTCCGAGATGCCATCTCTGGATGCCCACAAGCGAATGACATTGGCCGAACTGAAGGGGCCGGGCATCATTCGTCATCTTCATATGACGCGGCATCACCCGGAAGAACTGACATCGCGAGGTGTTGTGCTTGAGATCTACTTCGATGGCGCTACGACACCCGCCGTTCACTGTCCCGTAGCCGATTTTTTTGGTGACGGGTGTGGCGGCAACAGCATGGATTTCTCCTCCAAATTTATCGAATGTGCCCCATGGAGCTACAACTGCTACTTCCCAATGCCCTTCCGGGAATCCGCCCATGTGGTGCTCCGGAACGATACCGATCGAGACATCGCGGACTATAGCTATGTGGAGTGGGAAAACCTGCCCGAATGGAATGACCAGCTGGGTTACTTCCACGCCACCTATGCCCGGAAACATTTTCAATTAACCAAAGATACGGACGCGATGTTCTTCGAAATTGAAGGTTCCGGGCACGTTTTGGGGCGGCAGTTCAGTGTGATTACCAATGAACCTTTTTTCCGGAAGTTCAATACGGTCATGGAAGGAAACAACGAAATCGACATTGATGGCCAAGAACGGGCAATCGACTACTTAGGAACGGAAGATTCCTTCACGTTCAGTTGGGGATTCCAAAAAACGTATGCCGCCCAGCGGGTTGGCATGACACTGGTCGATCTTGGGGATGTGAATCGCCTGTCGATCTACCGATTCCACGACCATGCTCCGATACGATTTAATCGGTCGTTGAAGTGGCATATCAATTGGCAGCACGAACAGTCATTCATCCGGAATCCCGCCTGGAAGGAGGCGGTCGACCGTGACGGATGCTGGATTGATTACGCAACCGTTTTTTACTGGTATCAGACCGTGCCCGCTGGATTTGAACATCAGCCGCTCCCGCCGGTTGCCGACCGGAAGTAATGGATGCTGCTTTGGGTACCCAGTCCGCCTGGCCTTCGAGCGGCGTTTCAGGGGATGCCAATCGATCCGGACTCGGAAAATCCTTCCGGCACGAAGGAAGAAGCCTTCTTTGATGAAATCAGCGTGGCTCACGAATGACAACGGCCGCGCGGAACGAGCGTGCATTCGCTCCCATGGCCACGGCTTTTCAACCAGCCGGTTTCGGTGCCGGCAACTTGGATGGCCATTCGGCTTCCAAGAGGAGCCAGGTTTCACCTTTCTTCTGCAATTTCCATGTCGCGGTCGCCAGGACCGAATCATCGAGCGGTTGGACGATTTCAACTTCGGCCGATGCCATGTCTCCATCGATTGAAATGGTAGGTGCCTGGTACGAGTACCGGCCATAATCGGCCCGGCGATCGCGGGGGGCTGTGGCAGGATTGGCAAAGAAGGCTACGAAACTATCCTCCGTGGCGGCCGCATCGGCGATGCCCGAGATGACCTCATAGATTCGGTCCTCCTCACTCGGTTCGTATTCACCAGATCGGCACCCGGTCATGCAACCATTCGCAACGAGTAGCACGATCCAGTACAAGCCAAATCCTGGAAACCGCGAAAATCCGGCCGGATTCATTCTATTCATGGATCGCCTCCTCGCCGGCCCGAGATGCCAGCGCTTGCCAAACAAAGGGATCGATATTATCCGAAACAAAATGGACGGAGCCATCCGCCCGCGAAGCGTTGACCCCACCGATATGATTGCTGCGGGCTGCCGCCCAGATATTGCCATTGCTACGATTTTCAACGCAGTGCATCGGATCGTTCGCAGGAATATTCTCTTCGCACATCGAGATCACGTCATTGATTGCCGAATTGGGTGTTGTCCGCGCGTTAAAGTTCGAAGAGCCCGGCATGTTCAGTACCCAGCCGCCTCGGCCATCCTTGCTGGAATCCCAGCCAATCACTTCACTCACGAGAAGCGTGTTCGAAGCACCATCCACGATATGTTTCAATCGCGTCCCCTGGCCAAGTCCGAGTTTGAAAAGCCCCTTGATGGTGGCATGATTTTCAGATTGGACGACTTTTTCCCAGCCTTTCACCATCACGACACCAAACGAACCCGCTCTCCTGGGATCCTCGAAAGACATGTAGGTATCTGTACCCCAATTGGCGGCATAGTTTCCTTTCGATGTCCAGGCGTCGTGTGCGTACGTATCGATACGGGTATCTCCGCCCATGATATCGGCACTCGGGCAAAGATAGATCTCAGGTGTCCATGTACCGACATTACCCGCTTCGTGTTCCATATCGTCAGCGGCGTTCCATTGGGTCTTGGTCGCGTCCCGCGCGAATTCCCAAAGCCGTACCATTTCAAGTTGCGGCAGCACATTCACCGACCAGGCCGGCCCCTGGCAATACGCACCGACTTGCGTGCCGCCGGTGATCCAGTTTTGAGCAGTGCAGCTTGGCACCCCAGGCGGAAAACTGCCATGAGTTTCGTGGTGGGAACAGAGTGCAAGCGAGATATTTTTGATGTTATTTTTACACTGCGCCCTCCGAGCGGCTTCCCGAGCCGACTGAACCGCCGGCAAGAGAAGGGCGACTAGAATGCCTATGATGGCAATCACCACCAGAAGTTCAACAAGCGTAAATGCGCATCGAACGTGACAACCACACCGGACCGTGGAACGATACATGTTTCTGGCTTCTTCGTTGCTGAAAGAACGCGATCGGTAATAAACTGGTACCTCGATGGCGCTTGTGATTCGCGCCATTTGCCTCGTTTCTCTGCAACTCGAAAATTCCCTCCATGGGAAGATATTATACTGAAGAAATATGAGGAATGATAGTCCATCCTTGTGAGAATCAAGGGGTCAGACCCTGTTTTCTGTTTTCAATAGACCAAACCAAGAGTTCAAAAAATCGTAGAATCCTATCAAGAACAGGCTGGGAGAAAAGATTGAATCCCTACTTCTCCATCTGAAGAAGCTCTCTCCGGATTGCATCGACTTCGTTGCGCAAACGTGGGCTCTTTTTCATGGCACGATCCGCTCGACGAGTGAGATTCGCTACGCTGTCGGGGTGTCTCAATCCAAAGGAGCCTGCAAGTTCCCGCATCGTCAATGTTGTCAACCGTCGTGCAAGCCAGGCTGCTACGTCGCGACATAGTAAGGCATTCCGTTGTTCAGTAAATACGGTCATGTCGACTTCAAAATGGCTTGCAGTTGCTAACAGGACATCAACGAGTGGGATACCTCTCAGTCGGCGGGCCAGTGGTACCTCATCATGGTGAGTTGGCTCTTTCGCCAGCCGCTTGATCCGCTCCACGAATTCCCGGCTTCCCAAGAGCCAGCCATCAACGGCCGCTGCCAATGGATTCTCGTGGGGATTCTCCAAGCCGGATAGAACAAACCGGCGATACGCGTCAGCCGCGCGCTGCAAGTCCTTGCCACCACGCCATCCTTCCCAAGCTCGGATGACAGTATCATAGGCGATCCAATCGACCCGGTCGCGTTTTCGACAGTAACCAGGATAGCTCGACCAATTCCATTGCTCCAGCTGTTTTACGAGGGGCTTTTTGGAGCGCATTGGATTCAAGTGTATGTACCGGCTAACGGCCCAGAAGTAACTCTCGCCTTCGATCAGCTCGCTCTTGAAGCGGCCTTGGAAAAGGTGCCCTGGACGTTGATGACGGGCATTGTACCAATTCGCATATCCGGAGAGCAGGTACTGCATCCCCCGTGAAAGATTGGATTCGGGCGTGCGAAAGAAAAGGTGGATGTGATTCGGCATACAGACGAATCCGAATATCTCGAAGGCGAACTTGTCGACCGTCGCCTCGATTCCCTCAAGAAACCGCTGATAATCACGTTCCTCTCGGAAAATCCGATGACGCGCATTGCCTCGCGCCATCGCGTGATAGATGGCTCCCGGAAATTCCACACGAAAAGGACGTCCCATATCTGTATTCTATCCGTCGTGATATAGTTCGTAAACAGGAAACAGGATCTGACCC
>JAFGFZ010000373.1 GCA_016930815.1 Pirellulales bacterium
AATCGTATTGGGTGATCCGTCACCGTTGAGATCTCCTACCGGATCTCCACCAAAGGAACTGCCCGTGCTGCCAGAGACATCAATGATAAAGACGGCATCATCGCCGACAATCAAGCCGCCTAGGGGTGCGAACTTGCCGGCGAAGAGGAGATCGTGCACATTGAATCCACCAAGGCCGATCGAGCCATCGGGTTCGGCTACCGGGAGCGTGAACGCCAGATCGGCATTCGTGGCGTCATCGCTAAGCCCCGACGCCGGATCCCAGACGAAATTGCCATTGATGTCGATGTAGATCCCTTGCGAAACATCGGTGCCAATTTCGGGACGTGTGTCGACGGTGAACCGGGCTAGGAAAGAGCCTCCGGGGACACCATCGCCGCTTGGAAATGCTGGTTGATCGCTCGGTTCGTCCGCGTTCGATTCGCCGTCGAGCCGATTCCCGGCGGGATCCACTAAATGATCGGAAATGCCGAGGGTATAACGGTCATCGGGAAGAGGCGATGCGAAGGTGAGTGTGATGCTCGTCGTTGCGGGCACTCCATTGGCGGCTGGCGAAGCGGTGGCAGTGATGGATTCAATGATAACCAGGCCGATGTGGTCTCCATAGAGGGTATAATTCCCATATGTCGTCGCGATCCCATTCACGAGGGCGCTGTAAGAGAATCCGGGAACAACTCGATCTGGCTCGTCGACCAAATCAATCGTGATACTATTCACCAGCGGCGTGGGGCCATTCACGCTTGGCTTCGGATCGAACAGATCATAGTCCGTACCCGTCACAGTCACTGAATCGACGCGAGGCCCTTGAGTATCGATGAAAATATTGAGCTGCTGGTTTGCATCACCGACGCTATCATTGGACCTGTTCACATTGCCGGCCACGTCTTCGGATGACACCAGGAGTTGCCGGAGACCATCGAGTGGGAAGGGTAATGCATTGAGATCGATCACGGACGTGATTTCCCAGTAACCATCGGTAAATGCCAGGTTCCCATCCCATGGCGTGGCAACCGTTTCACCAAGCAGCAGATCGCCGTCTTCTACGGCACCATTCCCATTCACATCGGCATAGACTCGCACCACGGAATCAGCCTCGGCCTGGCCCCAAAGGGCTGGCGTGGTATCGCTGGTGATGCGATCCGCGAACGTTGAGGGAACCGTGTTCACTCCCGAATCGCTGGCCGCGTTGAGTCCGTCCTGGCCACCTGGCAATCCAAAGGAAACGGGAGGAGCCGTGGTGTCGACCGTGATCTGGAGCAGGAAGTCCGGACTGACATTGCCCGCACGGTCCTCCACTTCAAGTTTCAAGTTATAGACACCATCCGTGAATGGCACTCCGTTCGGATCGTTGAGCGTCTGTGTTAACTCGTGTTGGAAAAAACCTACGGCAGTGAAGTTATTCAAGAGAGCCAGATAGGAATCAACAATCAACACATCGCCCCCCGCATCGGGCCGAGAGTAAATGCGATATGAGATATCGTTCGGAAAAAGATTAAGCCCGCCATCGGGTGTATCATTGGCCGTGACGGTAACGTTTGGTCTATTATCGAATAGGATATTATCGGCGTCGTGCCGGCCCGTGTCGCTCACTTCGATCAAATCCAGAAGTGGCGTGTTGGGTACGGCGGTATCGATCCAAATCCGTAATGGATCGCTGGCCGCGCTGACATTTCCGGCCAGGTCTTCAAATTCAACGGTAATGTCATATGTCCCATCCGCTAGCGGCTCGACGGTAATCTCCCATGTGCCTAATCCGTTATTATTGATCGAGTCGCTCTCATCCGAATTGACCAGCCCTTCTCCAACCAGTTGGGCCAGGCCCGTGGTGACGTCTGTGGCGTAGACTCGAACCTCGGCATTTGCTTCGCCTGTCCCATCGAAGGCAGGCGCTTGCTGGTTGGTAACCTCATCATGTTTGTCCAATCCCGAATCGCTCGAGGTGAGCATTCTTGGGCTGACAGGAATGGCTGGTTGAGTGAAGTCGATTGTCACCAGCAGTTGTTCCGATTGCGTGAAATTGCCTGTCGTGTCGGTGGCTTCCACGCTGAGCGGATGTGGCCCTTCGGCCGGGATATTCAATGCGGTTTGGTTCGCATTGAAATCGATCGTGCGAATCCCAAAATGATCCGCCACGCCATCGGTCGCATCAAAGGCGGCATCGAAGATAAACGTGTCGATGACAACTTCGCCGTCCTTGAGGACAACGGTTGATCCAAGCTCGGCGGAGATACGGAAATCGGCAATCCCGTTTCCCTGGGTTGGATCGCCGATCGTCACATTGTCCAAATCCAATAGTCCGGTGTCGTCCGCGTCGATCAGATCGATTGTCGGCCGCTGCGGCGCGTCGGCGTCGATCGAGATGCGGAGCGATTCACTCGGTTCGGACAAGTTGCCCGCGATATCCTCGATCCGGACCGTCATGTCGTACGTGCCATCGGCAAGCGGCTCGATGGTGATTTCCCAGATCCCGTCATAATTGGCAACGCCCTGGCCGACCAGGTCATTGATACCGGTATCGATGTTTTGGGCGTAGATGCGGACCTTGGCATTGGGTTCCGCGGTCCCGGTAAAAGCGGGCGTGTTGATACTCGTGACATTATCCTCGTGGGACAGGCCCGTGTCGCTCGACGCGAGCATGTCCGGGGCGGTGGCGACCGGTGGTGTCGTGTCGAGGACAAGCAACAGCGGCTCTGACAGATTGGTTCGGCCAGTCGCCGGATCGGCGGTTCCTGTTTCGTCTTTTTGCCCATCGAATATCCGCACGGCCGCCTTGATGAAGTTCAATCCGCCACCACCATCGACCGGGATAAATGTTGTCGATAGTTCTCCTGCCCCGAAAGTATATCCGAACAGGGAGTTCCCGGTGCCTGGGACTGGAGTGGCGTAACCGACGGCCGCGCCATTAACGAAAACCTGAACTGCAGCTCCGGACTCGTTCCCGGCAACCTCTGTCGGATCGAGAATGTCGATTCCTGAACTGGCGAAGTCGGCCAGGTCCGCTTCGACGAAGATTCTCGCCAAGGGATCCAATGTCACATTGTCGGAATTGCTCGAACCCGTGTCGTCCGTTGGATCGAGGACAACGGAATCCGGAACCGGGGCGGCGAAATTTTCGATCTCCAGGGAGTAGTCATTGACAGCAAAGGCTGGAAATCCATAAACACGAATGAAATACCTTTCTTGGCTGACGACTGGAATTACAACGATTTCGTTATTGGCTGTCGTTGTACTGCTAGCGATAACATTGTTATTCTCGTCAACGATTTGCAAATCAATGTCACCGGCGTCATTTTTAAATTGTGCAGTTACGATCATTTTTCCGGTATCGTGTGCGGTATATTCGAAATAGTCGACATCCCCACTCCCAATCATCAGATCGTTTAGTGTAATCTCGGATTCGGAGCCAAGATGTGAGGCGTTACCGATCGTATCGTTCGATTCGAATCTATCCTCTAGAGCAAGATTCCAACCAATGACATCAAATGCTATAAGATCCAACGCCGTAACCACACCGTAGGCGCCCCCGCCAGCTGTGGGATCCATAATGCCGAGCCCGAGGCCATCCTCCCAGTGACTCGCTTGTTCGCCATCGCCATTGTTTCTACCGGTTGAAAACGTTCCCAGCGTTGTTGCTCCTCCGTCAATAGAAAAGTTCTTCGTGCGGGCATCTGCTGTGAAATCAAGATCAGCACCGTTTGTCACGCTTTCCGCTGACGAACGGAATAGATCCAAGACAGATATATTGATAAAGGAATCATCATCAAAAGGTCCTGGCCGTCCCATTTGGCCGTCATTAATGTCTAAGACATCAACACCGCTTGTAAAACCAAGAAGATGGCCAATTTCATGTGCAGCAACAAAGACGAAATCTATTTGTCCAGGTGTGATCCCATCTGAACGATCAAAATCAAAAGTAAAATTGATAGTATCGAACGTAATGGAACCATCAGATGCTGAATCGGTTGCAGAAATGAGACCAAGCGCTCGAGCATTTGCACGTGGAATGCTAAACGTAGTGTTATTAGCGCCCCCGTCATTGTCGATGTAAGGTGTGGCACTCCCGGAGCCGTTGGGATTGTCAGAAGTGAAATTAATATACACATCCAATTCTGTACCATTCGGCAGATAACCGCCAGCAACCACATCATCAACAGAAGTTGAGTCTGACAAAAGCGCATTTCTTACCTGGGTGTAGGAAAAATCCTCCCGGTTGTTGCTAGTTGTTCCAAGAGGCCCGCCAAGATCAGCTGATGCAATGTCAACAACAACTGTTACATCGTCGTCGATAAAACGCTCCCATAGCTCTCCTGCTTCTTCGAAGCCTTCAATCACGTACAGGGGAGTTCCCGCAGATGCGTTGAACAGAAACTCAACGGCAAGCATTCTCCGGTCCTCGAGCCACTCCATAGCCATAGGCTTGAAACGTCGATAGGAACGACGAGGGCGATCCAGGACAGCGTGATAACGATTCTTCTTACTTCGTCGTTTGCGATAAGACATGGGTGTTTCCCCCGGATAGTTGATGACCAAAGATGTGTAGTTCAAGCGGATGGCCGGGTGGCATGATGCGAAATTCAGGTTGCCTGCGTGCATAAAAAACGCCGAATGCACACGAGGACAGCGACTGATGCAATTCATTAAGCTAGCAGTAATGTATCGGTGGCGAGGAATATAGTCAAGGAAAAACAAGAATAATCGAAGGAATCCATGGACCTTGACAACGTGCTTTGGAGCAAGGCGAAGAGGTTTTGAGTACTGTTTTCAGCACGCGCAACAAAAAAAAGGCCGGCCCCAATGGGCCGGCCTTTTTGAATATCCGAGATGGAATCATCCATCTTGGAAATGCTACCAACGCGCTTCCACGCGAGCCGTGAGGCCGTCGAAACTGATGGTATCTCCCAGGTCGACGTAGTTGTCGGCCTGGACGGCGTCGACGAATTCCGGTGTGGTGACGGCATTGTACCAGAACGACGCCATGTAGCCGGCGGAGAAACGCCAGCATTCGTTGTAGCTGGTCCAGGCGATACCGACCTCGTAGTCGAGCATGGTGACAAAACGGTCGTCCTTCCAAAACGCGTCCGCCAGAAGGACGGCCGTCGAGGCATTGTTCATCGTGTAACGGCTGCTAAACTGGCCAACGATCGGTGACACGGAGGCCTTACCATAAATAGAAAAACCACGGCAGCCCACGATATATTCCCCATCGCCTCCGAATTTCAGACCACCGCCATCAAACTCGATCCCAGTGCGGGTTTGGATCACTCCGGCTGATCCGCCGCTGAAGACACCCGTCTGGAAGAAATCCTGTTCAAGGTGTCCCAAGCGAGCACCGATGCTGCAGTTGATCCAGTAATCGGCACAGTTACTGATGAGTGTGCGATATTCCACATCGGCCAGCTGATAATCGATGTCGTAGGTTGCAGTCACTGGTCCGGATGAAGCGGTAATCGCCGCGGCCGGATGGTGGACAAGCGACCCAACCGCACCGCCACCCCCGGGAATCAATGCTGGCAAGACTTCATGGATGGCATTACTCTCGAAGTAAGCGAACGACAACATAATGCTCGAACATGGATCCAGCGCGTAGTTGATACCCCCGCGAAGACCAGGCTCGTAACCCGGATCGATCGCACCTACCTCGCCAAAGGGGACCGTCCCTGCACCACCGATTCCGTTCTGCTGCTGGGCATGGACCATGTCGACGCCAGTGGGATGGAGATACAAGAATTCTCCAAAGACCGACGTGCAATGCCTCCCGGAGCAAGGGACAAGGGAGCTGCCGCATGCCTGAACCGAAGGGACCGATTCCCCGCAGATGATATCATTCTGGCCCGCAAAGGATTGGCCGTCTGCTTTATCGATGGTATAGACGGCCATGCAACCTAGCGACAGAGCCGCAGCCACGCGCACCCATAGTACTCGATTGATCATTGTTTCCCCCCTATTTTTCGCTGACTGCGAATACAGATCGAAACAGGCAGGCACCCAAGGCGCCTCCCCGTGTCCTTAGAAAAGACCATTCATTCTAATCGGTTGATAAGGGTATTTAGGTTTATAGCGAATGTACGGATTCTGCCAATTATTCTGTTAATAACGAGATTGCATTCACATCGGAAGCGTCCGTCATGGCAGCGACATCCGGCCGCGATAGCAAAGTCCCGCCGTTGTCAAAGAATCGGGGGCCGGGATGACGGTCGTCGTTTGCTCCGCAAACGAAACGTTTTGTTCGCGGAGCGAACAACGACGAACCGCCTGGCCGCCGTCACGGCCGGTGGATGATCGGGGCCGTTTTTGTGCGGGGCCGTATGGGGAGGGCATCTATCCCAGGAAAACTTGGATCGGCCAGTGCCCGGATCTCGTCATCGCCACGATAGGGGCAGTTGGCATCAATCCAGCCGATCAAAAGACGGAGGTCATCCCCGGTGATCTTCGTAGCGTAGTGGTCGCCCGACATGGCCATTTCAATCAACCGGCTTGTGTAAGACAAATGCCCCATGGGTTGGAATGTCCGGTAGCTGGCTGGATCGGACTGATTAAAATTCTCCGCCATCAAGGCACCTGCAATCCCAGTCTCTTGAACGTCCGACGCGGCGTGGAAATAGTTCGCGTAACCAACGAGTGTCAGATAAGGTTCCTTGAAAGGTCCTATCCCAGGACGCAGCGTCAGATCAAGTGCCTTCCGCCCTTCATGCGAATCGATGTGGCACGATCCGCAATGCCTTTCGAACACCGGTTGGACCAGCTTTTCATAACTCATACTGACCGAACCCCAGGGTGGCGGCGTTAACTTCCGCGGCCCGTGACGCAATGCAAGGGAGGGTGCATTGACTGGAGCCGACGAGTGCATTTCATGGCAGCCGAGGCAACTGCGTTGCTCGCCCGGCATCACGCCCGTGAACGATCGCATCGTATGCAGCGCCTGGTACTGTTCATTCAGCAATTGGAAGTGGAGTGCCTGCCCCGGTGGAACTTCCACATACACCGATCCATCCGAATCGACGGGTACCGTTCCGAGAATCCTCTTGACGCCGTCATCTTGGACGGCCGAGACAACCGGTCCGGAGAACCGCCCGTCGCGAGTCCACGTGGAATAGGTCCGTGAATCCATTTGGATCACTCGCAAGAACTGGACGGATCCGCGTGGCAGGTCGGAAATACCCTCAAAAACATCGGGGCTGTAGAGAAGGCCGGGCTGGGGATGGGCTCGTTCTTCCAGTGTCTTCGGCCATGCGACACGGTCGGGATGGACCGGAGGCCGGCGGCGTGGTTCCAAGGGCATGGCATGCCAGATGTTGTGGGCACCCTCATAGATTAGTTCGCGGTTGCCATGGATGTCCATGAAATAAAGATTGAACTTGCCATCGCGGCCGCCAATCCGCGCGGAAACGAGAAAATCTTCCTCGCCGATTGGGTAGGGTGTCTTGTAGGCCGAGAATTGGCCCGCAGTGTGATATCGGGGCGACTCGATTGGATCGATGGGCGGCTGCCCGCATTCCGGCCAGGCGATTTCCGCCGTGACTTTGGTCAGTCCGTGTGGAAAGTTCTGGCCCTTGTCCGGATCGATGATCCCGATCGATCCTGCAAACCAGTCGTGGTGCGCAAGACCCGTGAACAGCACCCGCCGGCTTCCGGGGATTGCCCTAGGCTCGGCCAGATGGTCCGGCCAGACCGACTGATTGCCCCAAAAAACCTCGGTTTGCGTGCCATCCTGATTGGTGACCCAGAGGCTCTGAATGCGCCACAGCGCCTTGTCATGGTATTCCCAACGGGAATAGATAATCCGCCCATCATGGAGCAGGGATGGGCACCAATCGGGCTCGTTGTTCCGGCTCAGAAGATAGATATCAGATCCATCCGCGTTACACCGGGCCAGGATATAGGAATAGGTATAGGGCATGCAACGCACATAGGTATTGCAGCGAGTCGTTGTGAAGATGATATGCCCATCCGGTTCGTAGATTGGATCGAGGTCATCATAGGGGCCGTCCGTGAGTTGTTGCAGGCCGCTTCCATCGGTGTTGATTTCGTAGAGATGAAAACTGGATTCATCACAGGGCTTGAAACAGAACAGGATACGTTGGCCGTCCCAAGAGACATCGGGTCGCCAGTAGCTTCCCGGTTTCATCGGCCCGAGTTTGCGAATCTTGCCACCTGGGTGGAGGCCATCGAGGACGAGCAGCCTCCCGCCCGGAACCGCCATCATTCCGTTGCGGTGGCGGGCCTGATGAGGCCACTCCGCCCCTTGCGGGTAGGGTTGGTCGATGAAGAGGATCTGATCAAATGTCAATGCCGGATTCGCAAACGCGATGCGGCGTTTGACACGACGGATTGCCAGGTAAAGCTCTTTTGGCTCACCTTGTTTTTTAGCCAGCCGTTCTGCAAGATGGTCCAATTCCTCTATTTCCTTCTGAAGGGATCGGGTGCAAGGGTCCGCAACCAATCGCCTGATCAATGAACGGGTCCATTCCAGTTCCTCTGCGGCGCGATCGAATGTCGGATTCCCATCAGCCTGGAACAACCAATCGCGAACGAGCGCCGCGTCGGCCTCCATGGGTGACATCGTCTGAACGGGCGGTTCGGTTGGTTGACTCGGTGGTGCGGGAGCGTGCGGAACCCAGGTAATTGCCATCGTGCGGAGTCGTTCTTCCCACGTGTCGGGTTCGAATGTTCTCCACTGGGCCAATGGAATCCCCTTCCCCTCTCGCAAGGCTCCTTCCGAGGCCCAAACGCCGCAAAAACCGGTCGCCATCGGTTCCAGGCCGGCCATCGCCAAACAAACACCGGTTGGCGGATCGATCACAAGCAAACCACCCATTTGCCGATCGAGCATGGAAAAGTCGTTGTCGTGCGTGTGCGCCGATTCCATGTTCGTGTAGGCGGCGAACCGGAGGTCACGGATCGTCTGATCGGTTCGATTCTGGATGTCGAAAACAACCGCTGCCTCGTTCGATGGGCCAAGCACTGCGCGGACCGTGATGCGGAGCTTACCGTCCATAGTCTCAACAATTCCAGCCGCCTCGGTCTTGGATAACGCATGGACCGGT
>JAFGFZ010000046.1 GCA_016930815.1 Pirellulales bacterium
CTCAAGGCCGTCTTTGGAAACGCAACAGGCGCCCCCGGATCGCCGGTGTCAGTTCCTTCGGCTTCAGTGGCACGAACGCCCATCTTTTGGTCGAAGAGGCCCCTTTACCCACCAGACAAGAAACCGGCCCGAACGGGACGGGCATTTCCGTGCGCAGCACACCTTGTCCCGAACAATGGCTCTGCCTTTCTGCTAAGAGCGAACCCGCGCTTGCGGCATTGGCGGCCCGATATCGCGATTATTTAAAATCGGCACCCGCCGATGACTGGCCGAGCATCTGTCACGCAGCCAACGCGGGCCGATCCCATTATGAATATCGTCTCACCATCCAAGCTAACTCGGCGGAACAAGCGGCAGCCGAACTGGCAAGGTACCGCGAGGAAGGCAAAACAAGCCCGCGTCTCCGCACAGCCCGGATTCCTACCGGACGCGGACCGCAAATTGCCATGCTGTTCACGGGACAAGGCGGGGACTTGGCAAACCTTGGGAAGGACCTATTTGGGACCGAGCCGACATTCCGGGCGATTCTCGAGAATTGCGACACCATCTTCCGCGATCTACGCGGCATGCCGTTACTTGACAAGATGCATGGCAACAGCTCCTCCTTACTGCAACGGGCGGAGTTTGCCCAGCCGGCCCTGTACGCCCTTCAGGTGGGACTTGCTCAATTATGGGGTCAATGGGGCGTTCACCCGTCATCTGTATTTGGGCATAGCACCGGCCATTTTGCCGCCGCTTGTGTGGCAGGGGTTTTCTCACTTGAGGAAGGAATGCGCCTGATCACGGAACGGGGCCGCCTCATGCAGCAGGTTTCCGGGGATGGGGCAATGATCACGGCAACACTCGAACCAGCACGGGCCGTCGAATACCTGGACGGCACGGATGTCGCACTGGCGGCGGTGAATGGCCCTCGCCTGGTGACTTTGAGCGGATCACGTGACACGATCGAAATGCTAGCTCGGAAATTGGCCGCAGATCAAATACCAATCCAACGACTGAATGTAACTTGCGGTTATCATTCGTCCATGCTCGATCCAATCCTGGACGATTTACGAACCGCCGCCAGTCAAGTCCATTATCATGCTCCGAGTCTCGGATTGTTATGCAACCTGACAGGGAATTTCGTCGCCACGGACGAAGTGACCACCGCCGATTATTGGGTGCGGATTGCACGTGAGCCTGTCCAGTTCCTCGCGGCGATGCATACCCTGCAACAGAGGGGCTACAACACGTTCCTGGAAATCGGGCCACAACCGACGCTCCTTGCATTAGGACGTCAAATTCTCGGACTGGACTCTCAATCCTTGCTATGGCTGCCTTCACTGCGACCTGAAAAACGGGCCTGGAAAACAATGCTCGATTCCGCGTCGGCCCTGTATCGAGCCGGCCAGATATTCGATTTCCAGATGCTGGATCCTGGCGCCGATCGACGACGTGTGCATCCACCGAACTATCCCTTCCAACGGCAACGCTATTGGATTGACGCCAGCGACGGATCCGCGAGCGATGGCAGCAGCATCCCGATGGCGACCGGAGACAATCGGCCAGGCCACCCCCGCCATGCGTTGGTCGATGAACATCCTTTACTCGGAATCCGATTCCAGTCCCCTGCCCTATCGGGCCACGTGTTCCAGCGCGAGTTTTCCACTGATTCTCCCGATTATTTAAAGGACCACGCCATTTATTCATTTGTCATCGCACCGGGTGCCAGCCACTTGGCCATGGTGCTATGTGCCGCGGAACGCCTCCATTGGGGAACTCCGACTCTTCTGGAGGACATCTCGTTTCCCGAGGCTTTGATCTTACCAGAAGATGAACCACGCACGGTTCAGCTGATCCTGTCCACCATCGAAAATGGTGCCCGTACATTCCGGGTAATGAGCAGTGAAGCCAGGAAAGAAACCGATTGGGTAACACATGCGGTTGGAAGGATACGGAATGCATCGCCGGCCAGCGAAGGTGCCGACATGTTGGGAGCCGTCTTCAGCACGGCTCGGGCGGAGGATGGAACCATGCCGGACCTCCTGCGGGCTGAAATCGAGGTACCCGACATTGAGACAGTCAAGGCGCGATGCTCGCAGCATGTCCAGGACGCGAATATCTTCTACGTCTACATGGCTCGTGGGGGAGTCGAGTTGGGCCCCAGTTTCCAATGGTTGGCTCAGCTGTGGCGCCGCGATGGGGAAGCGCTGGCGCGGATTGCCTCCCCGTTGGACAAAGAACAATTGGCTCCCTATCCGCTCCACCCCGGCCTGATCGATTCATGCATTCAACTCGTCGCTGCTGGAATCGCTCAAGAAAGCCACGACTACTATGCCTATATCCCCGTCAGTGCCGATCGATTCCGATTCCACCGCCCACCTCGGGGCCCGCTGTGGGCCCATGCCGTGCATCGGAAATCGGACGAGTCCATGGAAGGTGCCTATCTGAGCGACCTGTGCCTGTTTGATCAGGAAGGAATGGTTGCCGAAATAGTGTGTATCCGATTGCAGCGGGCACCGAGAGCCGCGTTGAAAGCCTTTGCTCAGCGCAAGGTCCGCCAGTGGACCTACCGGCTGCATTGGTCATCCACGGCAACTCCGCCCTTGAAACCGGCATTTGCGGCAGGAGAATGGCTCCTCTTCGCCGACAACTATGGCCTCGGCGAGCGGTTGGCCACGAAACTAGTCAATCAGGGGCGACGCGCGGTTCTGGTATCTGGCGGCAATACGTATCAGCAGATCGATCCAACACACTATCAAATCAATCCAGTGGTACCGGAGCATTACAAGCGCGTCTTGCGGGATGGTTTATCCTCCGAGCACGCCACCTGGGCTGGTGTGATTCACCTATGGGCCACCTCAAATCCACAGGGATCGGCTACAGACGATCCCGATCCAGTCACGGACTTTCAGAATGGCCAGCAATGGGGTAGCCGGTCCATCCTTTCGCTTGTGCAGGCATTGAGTGAACAAACCCGCTCCGCGGCGCCTCGGCTATGGCTCGTCACGCGCGGCGCCGTCGCGGTGGATGAAGAACCGGAGCCAGGACCGATCCATTTGGCACAGGCCCCTATTTGGGGCATGGGGCGTGTCATCGCGATTGAATTACCGCAATTCCGATGTGTCCGCATCGACCTGGATCCTTCTTGTGACGTGGATCTGGAAGTTTCCCACCTGGCCTGCGAACTGCGATCCGAGGAGCGTGAAGATCAGGTCGCCTATCGCCACCATGTCCGCTACATTCCCAGACTCGTACGGGGATCCAAGGGGGTTGGCCCGGTTTCCGGGGATCAGCAGGAGGATGGCCGGTCCGATCAACTCGTACGGCCCGCAACTCGCGTGATCGATCAACTCGCGTGGCGGCCCATGGCTCGGATCAAGGCCGGCCCAGGTGAAATTGAAATCGCGGTTCGTGCGACCGGCCTCAATTTCCGGGATGTCCTCAATGCCCTGAATCTCTACCCTGGAGATGCCGGTCCACTCGGATTCGAATGCGCGGGAACGGTCACCGATACCGGGCCGGGTGTGACGGAGTATCGCCCCGGTGATCGGGTGGTTGCCATCTCGCCCGGCTGTTTCTCTCGCTATGCCATTGCCGATTGCCGACTCGTCGCACCCATTCCGGAAAATATCTCGTTGAATGAGGCCGCGACGATTCCCATCGTCTTTTTAACCGCCGAAATAGGCCTCGAAGAAATGGCACGTCTCCGGCCAGGAGAGTGGGTCCTGATCCATTCGGCGGCCGGAGGTGTTGGCATGGCCGCCGTACAAATTGCTAAAAAAATCGGCGCAACGATAATCGCCACGGCCGGTTCGGAAGAAAAACGCGCGTATGTTCGATCGCTTGGCGTGGAATACGTTTTCAATTCCCGTTCGCTGGATTTCGCGCAACATGTCCAGGAAGTGACGGATGGACGCGGTGTGGATGTCGTGATCAACGCATTGCCAGGCGATTATGTCGTGAAGAATATCGAGGCATTGGCCAAGAGTGGGCGTTTCATTGAGATCGGGAAGAGTGATCTTTGGAACGCGCAGAAAGTCGCCGAAGTGCGCGGTGATATCCACTACCAGACTCTGGCACTGGACCAATTGGTGCTCCAGCAATTGGATCGGGTCGGTCGACAACTCCGGGCCGTGATGCAACGCTTTCAAGACGGCTTGTACCAACCCTTACCCGAAACAGTCTTTCCACGGGAAGAAGTGAAAGACGCGTTCCGGTACATGGCCCAGGCCAAACACATTGGTAAAGTGGTGGTCAGCCATCCAGAGTTAAGTAGCAGGTTGGATCGCGACGAGGGCAAACTGATTCACGCCCAGGCAACCTATCTGATCACTGGCGGACTGGGCGGATTGGGATTGCAGGTCAGCCAATGGTTGGTGAACCAAGGTGCCAAGTCCATAGTGCTGGTTGGCCGCCGGCTACCGGGCGAGGCGGCGTCGGCCCAAATCGAATCGATGCGGGATCAGGGCGCGGATATCCGAGTGTTGCAGGCGGATGTTTCTCGCCGCGATGACATCGAGCGCGTCTTCGAGGTCATCGACACTCAGATGCCAACACTTCGCGGCATTCTGCATGCGGCCGGGACACTTGACGATGGCGTCTTGATCAGGCAGGACTGGTCCCGGTTCGAAACGGTTTTCGCCCCCAAAGCATGGGGGGCACTCCACCTGGATCACCTTTGCCGAGGCCGTGCACTCGACTGGTTCGTGATGTTCTCTTCGGCCGCCTCACTCCTCGGCGGCCCCGGACAAGGCAACTATGCCGCCGCGAATGCCGTCCTGGATGCCTTGGCGCACGAACGCCACCGCCGGGGCGAACCGGCCATGAGCATCAACTGGGGGCCGTGGAGTGGGGCGGGCATGGCGACCCGATCTCAACCCGCTACCGAACGCCAATGGCAAGCGAAGGGTATCGGGATGATCTCACCGAATCAAGGCATGGCCACTCTGGCAACCTTGCTGGCCGAGCCAGCTTGCCAGGTTGGCGTTTTGCCCATCGATTGGTCCGTGCTGATTCAAAATTTCCCACCTGGTACCGAGCCCCCATTGATCGCCCATCTCGCAACAGCCCGCAGGCAATCCCTGGAACCGAACAAAGAATGGCTTGCCTTCGTTGAAGAACTGAAAAAAGCTCCGCCCGCCGAACGTCGCGATATGCTCGTCCGGCATATTCAAATGGAAGCGGCACGCGTGATGGGCCATCCGTCACCCGATATGATTGATCCGAAAGCACCACTGACCGAACTCGGATTCGATTCATTAATGGCCGTCGAGATGGTCAACCAACTTAGCGCGGCGGCGGGTATCTCGTTACCTACCACGCTGCTGTTCGATTATCCCAACTTGGAAGCGATCGCCGGATATATCGTCCAGCATGTTCTCAACCTGGATCTAGGAGACATTCCCAAAAAACGCGAGAAAGAGACCGAGTTGAAACAAGCGATTATTGAAACAACTGAATCCTTGCTGGCATCGATCGAGGAACTCAGCGACGAAGAAGTCTCCGCCGAACTCGAACGGACTCGCAAACCATGAGTGACTTTTCCCGTCGGATCGCATCGCTTTCTCACGAGCGTCTGGCGCTACTGGCCGAGCGGCTCTATCGCGAACTTGATGCTCAGCAGACGGTTGCCAAAGAACCTCTGGCAATCGTCGGCCTCGCATGCCGATTTGCTGGTGCTGGGTCCACCAACGAATACTGGAACCTGATCCGTCAAGGTCGCTGTCAGATCGGCCCGATCCCGAATGACCGTTGGGAATTCGAGCCCTACTACGACCCAGATCCGAACGCAATTGGAAAAAGTTACAGCCGCCATGGCGCGTTCCTGACCGGTATTGATCAATTCGACGCGGCCTTCTTCAACATCGGACCCCAGGAAGCGATCAGCATGGACCCGCAACAGCGATTTCTGCTCGAAGTTGCCTGGGAGACGCTGGAATCCGCTGGAATCGTCGCCGATTCACCAGTTGCGAACCGAACCGGAGTCTTTTTGGGAATTGGTGGCAGCACGTACGGTGGCGTGGTTGCTTCCTACAAGGAAATTGATGTCTATTCCGGCGCCGGGAATGTTCCAAGCATCGCCGCAGGCCGTCTATCCTACTGCCTCGGCATGCGGGGCCCGAATCTGGCAGTCGATACTGCCTGCTCATCATCGGCCGTTGCTTTCCATTTGGCATGCCGTAGCTTGCGATACCGCGAGTGCGATGCGGCCTTGGTCTGTGGCGTCAATCTGATCCTCGCACCGGAAACGTACGTTTATTTCTGCCGAGTGGGCGCGCTATCACGAAGCGGGCGTTGCCTCGCTTTTGATGCCCAAGCCGATGGATACGTTCGTGGAGAAGGGTGCGCGGCCATCGCCCTGAAAAGATTGTCCGATGCGACGGCGGCCGGCGATCGTATCCTCGCGCTCGTGCGTGGTTCGGCAATGAACCACGATGGACGGACCGCGGGACTTCTGGTGCCCAGCCCGCATGCTCAACAACAAGTCATTCGTGATGCGCTTGCGGATGCGGATGTCGCGCCACGAGATGTCGATTATGTGGAAACACACGGCACTGGCACTCCGCTCGGCGATCCGATTGAAATCCACGCACTCTCCGAGGTCTACAGTCCCGAACGGTCTCCGGAACACCCGTTGTTCATCGGATCCGTTAAGACCCTCGTCGGGCACACGGAGGCTGCCGCGGGGCTGGCCGGAGTTATCAAGACGGCACTCGCACTCCACAACCAATGCATTCCAGTCCATGCGGGCTTTGCGAATCCCAGCCCACGGATCGATTGGGAACATGCTGCCATCCGCGTGCCCCTCCAGCCGGAGGCTTGGCCCGCTCGGAATCGACCTCGCCTCGCTGCCGTCAGCTCGTTCGGTCTCAGTGGGACCAATGTCCACATCGTGCTCGAGGAAGCACCCACGATCCAACCCGCACCCTCCTCGACCAGGCTGGCCGATCTTCTATGTGTCTCGGCGAAAAGCCAAACCGCGCTGGCATCGGGAATCCGGCACCTGACCGAACATGGAACTCAGGTTCCGTCCGACGCCATCGGCAACCTCTGTTATTCGTCAACTGCCGGGCGTGCCCATTTCGCCTACCGTGCTTGCACGGTCGTTGATAGATCCCAAGGCGAGTCCAGCCATCTGGGAAATCCCTGGGATCAAACACCTGCCGGCACGCAAGGAAGCATCAAAATCGCGATGTGGATTGATCCGAATATTTCCACAATCGGATGGAGCCACTTCCTCAATGAATCTGAACCAACATTTCGCGACACACTGGCCGAGGTCCAAGAAATGTGGGCGAGTTTGGGAATTCAATCACCTTACCTGCCGACCGACCCGTTGGAATTGCTAACCGATCAACAACTGGCTATCGCATGGTTTACCGAATCGGTGGCGGCAATCTCCTTATGGCGAAACTGGGGGGTGGCGCCGAACATTGTCGCCGGTTCGGGATTGGGGCGACTCGTCTCCGCCTGGATCCTCGGAGCCCTACCATTAGAACAAGCGGGAAAATGGTTGCTTGCCGCCACGTCCGATTCCAAAACCATCCTGCCATTCTCCTGTATGGAATTAAATCGCCCCGCAATAGCACTATTCGATCGCCAATCCAATGCGGTGATTCCACCCGAACAGATCGCCATCCATGCCTACTTAGAACCGATCGAAAAGCCCGGCTGCGCCGGCAGTCAGAAGCCCGGCTTCTCAGAAGAAGCCGGGCTTCTTGCAAGTTCTCTTGAAGGCCGCGCGGTTCTCGAACAACGCGGTTACTTTGTTTTGACGCCAAATGGTTCGGCGACGGAACCCGTTTCCTGGTATTCCATACTCAATGTTTTAAAACATTTGTATCTGCATGGCTGCGACATCGACTGGGACGCCTATCACCGCCCGCACCATCGGCGCCGGCTCCAGATGCCAAGCTATCCATTTGAGCGTAAATCGTATTGGAGAGATCGCCCTAATTTATACCAGCTATTTACGCAACTACCGGATCATACAAGTCAAAATGCCAGCACGCAGCCAATTCACCCTTTGCTCGGCAATGTTGTTTCGTCAGCGCCCGAACATATCATCTTTTCTTCCACACTTCGCGACGGGGCATCTGGCTGGCTTTCTCAACAGGTGCTGGGCCCGCACGGATTGATCCTTCCCGACGCCATGATGGAAACAATGGCCGCGGCCATCGTGCTTGGTTGCGGTTTGCCTCTGGATCTGTCAGACATTCAGTTTTCCATCGCAGCACCAGCGATCCGGCCGGCAGAAGGCTTGCAGTGGCAGTGTTCCCTCACGATCCAAGCGGACGCGGACCGTCTCCGAATCCGCGTGAGGGTGATGTCAAATGGCAATCCATCCGTCGCGTACGCCCAGGCGAATGCATTTACCTCCCTAGATCCATTCGACTTCAGAACACCCGGCGATTCAAAACAGACGGAGAGTGGATTGGAACCTGAAATCGGCTTGCCGCATCATATGCCGGGTACCGAATTTTATCGCAAGCTCCTGCAAGCTGGCATTTTTATCCCGGGAGACTATCGCGGTTTGGATCAACTCGATTTTCGACAGGGTGAGGCAGTAGCCTTGGTTCGGTTACCATCCAAACCGGCGCGAGATACGGGCCAATACGTCTGGCATCCCGCGATGCTTCATACATGCCGGCAGGTAGCCTTGGCCGCGATTCTAGGTCCTGCATTCGGCAACGAACCGATCGATGGCTTGGGTGTCCAGTGGGGTGGGCTCGAGCAATTTCAAGCCGATCCGAAGTCACCCATGGCCTGCCGAGTGCACGCGCGGTCACGCCGTCCGGAAGCCGGTGATTCGTTTTCTCTGGTGGGACGCCACGTGGTTGATCTTTGGATCCGGCATGTATCGGGTCGCGAGCTGGGCCGGATCCGAGGTTTGGAGCTGGTCATTCGTTCGGCGGATCGGCCGATCGACACGGCCTTCCAACAGTTCGTGGCTGACCTGGAAACCGATTCAACGGCCCATCATGTTCTGTTCAAAGCCAGTGATTTTCCCGACCATGTTCCCGCTGGCACGAATTCGTCCCGCTCCAATCCGTTGGCGGACCGGCCCGCCGAGCCGACATCGTGCAGTCCCAAGGCAAAGTATATGATTCGAGGGCCCTCGGATCTTGGACTGGCGATTGGGGAATCTCTCGGAGCACTTGGAGCCCGTTCCATCACGTTCTTCCGAACAGATGGCCCTTGCCACATTCCGCTCGACTGCGTGCAACGATTCCATCATTCCGGAATTCATATTCATTTTATGGCGGACACGCAAGAAACAGAATCCGATCCAGCCACACTACCGAGTATTCAGGTCGACATTGCATGCCTGCCGGAACCAGCCGGTCCGGAAGATTGTCCATCTGGCAATTTCGCGGATAAGAATGTTGTTTTGCGATTCGTTCTATGCGAAGGCCTGGACCAACTGAAATCCGCGGTGCATTCTTTCGAGAATTCTCCAGCTGCGCATCTTTTCATGTTCCTGGATAGCACCATCGATCACAGAACGCGGGAATCTATCATCGCCCAAATGCCGGGGGATCTGATCAGCAGGTTACTGTGCCGCGCTTTTCAGGAACCGGGAGTTCGGTTCTATATTCCATGGAGCACATGGAATCGCCTGGGCGCCAATATGACATGGAATTCTACGCTAGAAAAATCGATCCAGCCTGGCAATTCAGACATTCGGCAACTCGTTGCCCATTCCATGGCATTCCTCGAAACGCTGGCCCAGGCGGCTCCTGAACAACGCCAGTCGATATTAATCCACCATCTTCGGCAACAGATCAGGCATGCCTTAGGGATGCGATGGTTTGATACTGTGGATCCCGAGAAAACGCTCGACCAGCTCGGCATCGATTCCTTACTGGCAGTCGAGCTCAGTGCAAAGATTGCCGACCTTTTTGGTCTGGATGATCTCTTGATCCAACAACAGGGCACAGGCCCCCCCACGCTCACCTCCATCAGCGAACAGATTCTGCAAGCCCTGGGTCTGGCACCTGATTCGAGTGCACTTTCTTAAAAAACCGCTGATAAACGCGAATGAACGCCAATAGATCTTTATATCCTGTTTCCTCACGCCTCAATGATTTGACTCATGTCCAGTATGTCGTCGCTTGCTCCGCGATCGAAACGTTCTTTTTTAAAATCGAATCTCTCCGCGCCTCGATGGTTTATTTCACATCCAGCGTTTGGACGAGGAACGCCCACCGATCGGCTGCTTCTTCGATCCGCTTGGTGGTCGGTTTTCCGGCCCCATGTCCGGCTCGCGTTTCGATACGAATCAGGACCGGATTGGGGCCTTTGTGAGCCTCCTGCAAAGCGGCAGCGAATTTAAAACTGTGTGCCGGGTAAACACGGTCATCGTGATCGGCGGTCGTGATTAAAGTTGCCGGATATTCCGTGCCTGGTTGCAGGTTATGGTATGGGGAATATGCATGGAGTGCCTTGAATTCGTCCGGATTCTCTGGGGAACCATAGTCCGAAGTCCAGGCCCAGCCGATCGTGAATTGGGGGAATCGGAGCATGTCCATGACCCCGACAGCAGGCAAGGCTGCCTGGAACAGGTCCGGGCGTTGCACCATGCAGGCACCGACCAGCAGGCCACCATTGCTGGCGCCACCGATTGCCAATTTCGAACGCGACGTGTACTTGTTGGCGATCAGCCATTCCGCGGCGGAAATGAAGTCATCGAAGACATTCTGCTTCTTGAGTTTCATGCCGGCCTGATGCCAGGCTTCACCATATTCGCCACCGCCACGAAGATTGGGGATCGCTAGGATTCCACCCATTTCCATCCACGCAATATTGGCCACACTGAAAAAAGGTGTCAGCGATATATTGAATCCCCCATATCCGTACAAATAGGTGGGATTGGTACCATCCAGTTCGAGATCTTTGCGGCGCGTGATGAACATGGGAACACGGGTCCCATCCTTGCTCTCGAAGAAAACTTGCTCCACGATATATGCGTCGGGGTCGATATCAACCCGCGGTTGCCGGAAGACAACACTTTTTCCAGTCTCCATATCGTAACGATAGATCACATCCGGATTCGTGAAGCTGGTGTAGGAATAGAATGTCTCGCTATCCTCGCGTTTGCCACCGAAGCCAATTGCCGTCCCAATCCCGGGCAGCTCAACATCGCGCGCATACGATCCATCCAAATCGAATATTTTGATTTGGGTATGGGCATCCTTCATATAATTGGCAACAAACTTGTCGTGGATCACATGCACTCCGCTTAATGTGTACTCCGACTCGGAAATGATTTCGCGGCTATTCCAGTTGTCAGGATCACGGCTGTCGATGGCGACAACCCGATATCGGGGCGCTTCCAAATCGGTCATGAACCAGAAGATAGGACCCTCGTTCCCGATGAATACATACTTGGCATCCCATTGGCGGATCAGTTCAACAACGGAGGAGTCCTTCGATTGGAGGTCCTTGTAAAAAACGAGGTTCTGCTCGCTCGAACCTTTCCAGACCGAGATGATCAAGTAACGGCCGTCCTCCGTGACCTCGCCGGTGAAACCCCATTCCTTTTCGTCGGGGCGCTC
>JAFGFZ010000374.1 GCA_016930815.1 Pirellulales bacterium
ACCACACAAACGTGTTAGAATCCCAGCTCCTTTCAAGAAAGAATACCCCTGGTCAGCAACAAGCATATTAAGAACAGAAATTAACTCACTTTGCCGCACATCATCAAATGCATGAATTTTAATATTCCTGCGAAGTTGTTCCAACAGAACGCCACTAACAGCACCAATATCATCCCGTTGGTGAGCAAGCCAGGTATCGAAGACTTGAGTTGATGTAGAAGCCAATCTATGCAACCAAAGGGTACAGGAGCCGCCCGGAATCCAGCCAAGGAGGTAGTGTGTTCTCCGCGAAAATAGCGTCCACCACATCAAACCGCAAGGCAAGTGCTCCTTCCAGAGTCCCGGCAGTTGAGATGGAGGCAGAGACGCCGGAATGGACCATCGTTCCTCTGCTCGACGTGGTGGTCACCGTGGCCGTATCGGCCGCGAGTGCTGCGGGGACAATCGCAGCACCGTTAATACCTCCTTCGGAATCCGATCCAGCAATCAAACGAGTCGCTCCGTCGATCAGCACCTGCCGGAGTTCGGCAGCAGTCAGACTTGGATTGGCCGAGAGGGCCAACGCAGCCATGCCAGAGACATGTGCCGCAGCCATGCTCGTGCCGCTCAACACAGCGTAGTGTCCTCCCAAGTACGTGCTATAGATCTGCACACCCGGCGCGTCCACCTGAACCGCTCCGCTACTCCCCACCAGATTACTAAAATTGGCTATCTCGTCGCTTTGCGAAAACGCTCCCACGGAGAGGACATTGGTGAGCTGGGCACTATGTATGGCCGGGTAATTAGGGCTCGACTCGCCGTCGTTTCCGGCCGCTGCTACCACCAAAACAGAATGTGTGGCCGCATATTGCAGAGCGGCGTAGATTATGTTCGAGAATCCGCCGCCCAGACTGAGATTGATAATATCGGCCCCGTTGTCCACCGCGTAGTAAATGCCATCAGCAACGTCGGATGAGCTGCCTGATCCATCTGCTCCAAGCACTTGGACTGCCATGACGGTGGCTTCGTAGGCCACGCCCGTGGCGCCGTATCCATTGTTGGCTGCGACAATGGTACCGGCGACGTGCGTACCGTGCCCGTTCGAGTCAGCAGGCATATTATCGTTGCTGGCAAAGTCCCAGCCATAAACATCGTCGATGAACCCATTCGCGTCGTTGTCGATGCCGTCGCCAAGGATTTCATCGTCGTTAATCCAGATGTTGTCAGCTAGATCGGAATGATCCAGGTCGATGCCCGTATCGACTATCGCTACCACAACACCGTCACCGGTGTAACCTTGTGCCCAAACCTCAGGGGCGCTAACGGCGTTCAGATTCCAATCGGATTCATCGCCAAAGTAGGCGACATCGGGAAATGGTGTTGATGGAATCGGCAAGCTTTCTGAAGGAGGCGTTTCGTTTAAATCGAAACGCAAATTGTAGCCTGTTTGGACAGTGCCACCAGCCGCCACGACAACAGCGAAATAACTTCCCGCACCGAGCGAGATCGTAACATGATCCGTCCCGTCCCCCGTGAATCCGAAATCGACTAACTGCCGCTGCGTGTCGAATACGTAGAGGCCTACTGTACCCTCTGCCGTTTGCAGGGAGACGTCGATGTCAAGCGGCTCCGTCGTTTCGAACGCATAGAAGTCAGCCCAGTCGTTTTGGCCGACGTAGTCGCTGAGTATGAGATCATTTTGCAACGTGCCCAAATCGTAGGCATCGGAAAACCGATTCCCCGCAGCGTCCGGAGTGGATTCCTCCTGCGGTTCGGCCGCCAAGGTCAACTGGTAGGCACTGGCCGCATGTCGATACGGTGCGACGAGGACGTAATACGTGCCTGCCGCAAGCTCGGCAGAGATCGACTCGCCTTGGTTGCCTCCACGGATGGACCGCGCAATTAGCTTGGTCGCCGAGTCGAAGAGATAGAGGTCGATATCACTGCTGAGGCTCGATAATTGGACGCTGAGATCGGAGGGATCGGTCAGCTCGAACTGGACCACATCACACGGATCCCAGGCCCCCACCCAGCCGTTTAGTGAAACCGCTTGATCCAGTGTCCCGAGCTGGTAGGCGGTCCCAAAACCATTTCCCCCTGCGTCGTTGGGGAGATTGCGGAATACCAGCTGGGTTTCTCTGAGGGATTGAGCACCCATATCTTCCGCTGGCCCACTTTCCCCCGAGGTGAGAGAGTAGGGTAGGGGAGTAGAAAATGGGAAAGTTATTGCTCCATCGGCCCTCAGGGACGCGCAGTGCCCCCAACTTTCCCCCACACTGGCGGAGAATTCCATCTCCATGGGCAAGGCAGTCGACAGTAAATCTCGTCGTTCCAGCCGTTCCAGCGAGAGCACCTTGGGGCCGCATCGCGGCGCAGTTCCCCCCAGTGGCAATATTCGATGAAAAGAGGAGCACGTCTTCTTCCGGTCAACAGGCATACCAGCTTCCTCCATAGTGTGAAGCTTACCGTTGATCCACTGGCAATCGGTGGACCGGCCCGAGCAGGCAAGACGAAGCGGTCCCTACCACCCACGTGTCGTCATCCGATGGCAGGACAGCAATAGCCCTAATTCGGGATTTTATCCGCTTCTTCATGGTCGTCAACAATTGGCAGACTTTGGGCCTGCCCTTAAGAACGGCCCCACGATGGCACTATCCACACACGCGGACAAAATTCTTAGTTTTTCATGGAGAAGTGTTCTTATTGATGCATGTCCGGCAAAAATGACATCAAGCCTTGATGCCGTGGATTAAGGCCCTCCATATCCGCCTCTCGCTATTAGGAATGCAGACCTCAAAAGGCGCAAACCTTGTGCCAATCCGCTTTTGGGTTGCAAAGCGGTACGGGCCCGGCATGAAATCTTCAATTTTCGCCGATTTTACTTGATAGATAAAAGTGGCTGGGAGTACAATGCAGGCACTTGTCAGATCCCGTTTTGGGGAAGGGTAGCCTCAACTGAGCTTAGCATATGGGGAGAGCAATCGTGAATCTGCCTTGGCTCCGACATTGCCTGTCACCGCGTCCAAGAACGCAATGTGGCAAGATTATCCGTGGAAAAAAACATGACGCGAAGAGGTGCCTGGGATTCGAAATGCTTGAACGGCGTGAATTACTAGCCGATATGGGATTGGACATCCAGCTTTTTAATGATGTAAATGGAGCCCCTAGTACTACACCACCTATCACTCTACCAAAAGAACCCACTCTGAAACCTGTCCAAGTCGGAGATGAGTTCTGGGTCCGGATCCTTGTTGAAGATCTGAGTCCTCGCACAGAATCCGGCGTCATATCGCTCCCCCTCAATTTGGCCTGGGATCCAAATTACATAGAATTCATTGGAACATCACCCGATCCTGACAAGGGACCAAATCCCGATCAAGATTCTATCTCAATCGAAGATAATAATGTAATATTAACTCCCAGCTTCACATTGCAGCGTTTCGTCGACGACATCGACCTGACCGCCGCGGATCCCTTAAATGCCAACGGTTTCAATCAAACTACCTACTGTAACGTGCTCGGTCTGCGGGGAGGGGCTCTTCCAGCCGCAATAAATGGTGCTGCAATTGGCGCCGGTCTGCCCGAATCTTTCAGTGACATTCTATTCAAAGCGATAGCTGAAACTCCTTCAGCAGGTACTCCATTTATGATGCAACTTGCCGGGTCGATGGCATTTATTGATGCCGATGAGCTTGAAGATATCATTGGTTATGACAGTTCCAGTACGGTGGCCGATGGAGATAATCGAATTTTTCGATACATCCATATAGAGGATACAGATGGATTAGCCAGTCTTTCCGGGTTTGTCTACCTCGATGCCGATAAAGATGGTAACTATGACACGAATGCCTCTACCGGTGTGCCAACCGAATATGGCCTCCCCAATGTACGGATCTCTTTAGAGGGGCCCGTCTCAGGAGTCACTTACACAGCGCCTGACGGAGGGTATCAGTTCGACAACTTAACGGCTGGGACGTATAAAATCATTGAAGAGCAGCCGGTTTGCTTTCTCGATGGGCCGGAGTCGCTTGGCGTGGTACTACCAGGGAAAAATCCTCGTGGTTCCATTGGGGAGGACGAATTCTACGATATTGACCTGGCATTAAACGAGCATGGCATCAATTACAATTTTGGAGAGCTAGGATTTGACCCGTCCTGCATTACGAAGCGGATGCTTTTGACTTCAACCCCGCCAACCCGAGAACTGATCGCCGAAACGCTGGGCCTCACAGCGGTGACAGTCCGCGGCACGACGGGCAGTGATAGGGTTCATATCCAGGCCACCGAAAACGATGTGACGGTCACCGTCAACAGCGAGCCGAACCAGGTGTTTCCCACATCCGAAGTAGATGTCATTTTCCTCGAGACCGATGAGGGACAAGATGCCGTAACGGTTGTCGGTTCCACCCGCGACGAGGTGGCTCGACTCCTGCCCGGTTACGGCACGATTGAGGCACCTCGCATTGATTCGTCGACTAATGGAAGCTACTCGGTACTGGTGGACCAGGCGGAAGAAGTGACTTTCAATGGCGGTGAAGGCACCAATCAGGTTGTACTCCACGATTCACCGCAGAACGATTCCCTAGTCGTCGGAGGAAGTACCGCGACACTGACGGCCTCCGATTTGAACCGGATGGCGATAGCATTCGAAATCGAGCGGTTGCGAGCCATTTCAGCATCAGGTGGAAGCGACACGCTCGACGAACAGTCACCAACCAACTTTGTTTTTACAAGCGTTGGAGACTGGCAGGAATTATAATATGGATATCGACTCCCAAATTCGACTCAGATTTCTATTCGGAATGAATGAGAAATGAGGAATACGGAATGAAAAGACTAATGAATGAAGAATAAGGAATACGGAATGAAGA
>JAFGFZ010000375.1 GCA_016930815.1 Pirellulales bacterium
CACGGCCCAGCCAGGATCCTTTCCCTGGCCTGCCCACGGCGGCGACAATCGCCCTGCCGATTGTTGGCATGGCCGCCCTCGCCGCGAGTTTATGGTTAGGGTGGAATCAGAGTGGGGGTGCGAAAGCCTTTTTGGCGTCCTATCTGGTCAATTATTGTTTCTTTTTGAGCATAACATTGGGGGCACTATTTTTTGTGGCGTTGCAGCATGTCGTGCGTGCGGGCTGGAGTATTGCAATAAGGCGCGTGGCCGAGATACTTGCCGCTAATACATCGTTGATGGCAATTCTCTTCGTGCCGATCCTCCTGTCGCTCTTTTTTGATTCCGCGCGGATCTACATCTGGTCCGATCCGGCCATTGTGGCAGACAACCGCCTCCTTGAATACAAAACACCCTATTTAAACGTTCCGTTCTTTATCGTACGCACGGTGATCTATTTCGCGATCTGGATCGGAACTTCGCGTTTTTTCCTGTCGGAATCCACCTGCCAAGACGAAACCGGTGATCCGGATGCCACGCACCGCATGGAAAAATTCGCCCCGCTGGTCCTGGTTTTGTTCGGTATCACGGTCACATTTGTATCTTTTGACTGGCTGATGTCATTGGAGCCCTATTGGTTTAGTACAATTTATGGACTCTATTTTTTTGCTGGCGCGGTGGTTGGATTTTTTTCCACACTCCTATTGATCACCATGGCACTGCAGGCAACGGGCTGGGCTTCCAGCTCCATCACCACCGAACATTATCACGAACTGGGGAAGCTCCTGTTCGGATTCATTATCTTCTGGGGCTATATGGCCTTCTCGCAATACATGCTAATCTGGTATGCCAATATTCCGGAAAGTGTCTGGTATCTTGTGCGGCAGAGAGGGTCTTGGGCTTGGATTGGTATCGCATTACTCTTCGGGCACCTGCTCATTCCCATGGTTGGTCTGATGTCCCGCGAAGTCAAACGCCGGAAGTTCCTCTTGGGCGCCTGGGCTGTCTGGATATTCGTTTTCCACTGGCTCGACCTCTATTGGCTTGTCATGCCGGTTTTCTCACCGGATCGCTTGTCATTCGGGATGATGGATTTATGTTGCTTCGCCGGCATGGGTTGCCTTTTCCTGGCCGGCCTGAACCAGCTGGCCCGCCAGCGGGCCTTGGTACCGGCCCAAGATCCGCGATTGGACGAATCATTGGCATTTGAAAACTTATAGCTTGTTTCTTGGAGGATCACTCACCCTTGGATCAATACGAAATCAATTCGCAGAAAATCCTACTTGTCATGTTGTTGGCAATCATCTTGACAGCGGTGGTGGTAGTTGGCCTCCAGGCCTTCTATTATTTCTACACCTCGAACCTGGCAACGGCAGACACAAACGGCGGATTACCAACGAAGTTCGAATCGATTTTGGCCGCTCAGGAAACCAGCCTGACCGACTATCGCATCCTTGATCAAGAAAAGGGAACGGTGGCCATTCCAATCAGCCGGGCAATGGAGCTTGTCGTGGACGAACTATCCCATTCGGAAAGGGAGGTCGTCGCTCCAAATCCTACTCATTCCGAGGCAGAGAACTCCGGTGGGGAAAAACAATGATCGTTAAAAGCAGAGCGGGATATCTTTTCTTGGTTGCCTGGATCACACCCATCCTATGGTTTGCCAGCCAGGCAACTGGATTGGCCCAGAGAAGGGAACCGGTCCCCAGCGCTTTAAAAGATGTCGGTGTCACCGAGCACCTCAATGCACAAATCCCGATGGATCTGGCATTTGTCGATTCCGATGGCAAAAAAGAAGTATCTCTCAAACAGTTCTTCGAGAGCAAGAAACCAATGATCCTCACTTTGAACTACTCGAATTGCCCCATGCTGTGCAGCCTGCAGCTGAATGGACTCTTCGATGCCCTGAAAGCCATGCCATGGGATATCGGGAACCAGTTCGGCATGATCACTGTCAGTATCGATCCACTCGAAACGCCAGAGCGGGCGCGGGCGACAAAACGGAAATACCTGAAAGGCTACGGGCGGGCTGGGAGTGCCCAGGGATATCATTGCCTCACCGGGCCCGAAAAGTGCATCAAGGAACTGGCGGACAGCGTCGGATTCCATTACACGTATTCCGAAGAAACAAAGCAATATGCCCATGCCGCGGTGACGATGATCCTGACACCGGATGGGCACGTATCCCGGTATTTGTATGGCGTTCAGTACGATCCCCAAACGATTCGGCTCTCCCTTCTCGAGGCCGCCGATGGAAAAATTGGATCGCCGATGGACCAGATCCTGCTATTCTGTTTTCACTACGATGCAGACAAGGGCCGCTACGGTCCGGCCGCCTTCCGGCTGATGCAAATAGGTGGTGGGCTGACGGTCCTGGTGCTAGGCTGTACCATCTGGATCTATCGACGCCGTGAAAAGTCAAAGAAACGCTCCGAAGAGACGGTGAATCCCTGATGATCTATCTATTCGGATTACTCGCAATGAACCATTGGCCAATTTGGGCTCAGAGCAAGCCATTTTGGCTCCCGGCGCCCGAGTCAACCACGGCACCCGTTATGGACCGGGTGTTCTATTTGATTCTGGCTATCTGTTCGTTTTTTTTCCTAGTAATTGTGGGCCTGATGGTTTTGTTTGTGATCCGCTACCGCCGCCGTCCCGGGGTGGAGCCGGGCAGGACGGCCACCCATCATAACACTCTGGAAATTGTATGGACTGTCATTCCGTTACTGATTGTCGGTTTGATCTTCTATAAGGGATTCGCGGCATACATGGACATGCAGACGGCACCCCCGGGCTGCTATGAAATCCGAGTTTCCGCTCGGCAGTGGGCGTGGCAGTTCATCTATCCCAACGGTCACGTCGACGAGAATCTGCATGTGCCCGTCGATGAACCGGTTCGGCTAATCATGACTTCCGAGGATGTGATTCACGGAATCGCGATCCCGGCATTCCGAGTGAAAATGGACCTGGTGCCCGGGATGTATACAAGCACCTGGTTTCGAGCCGTTCGACCCGGAACCTATGACCTCTATTGCACTGAATTCTGCGGGGATGACCATTCCGACATGCTGGCATTGGTTGTTGTCCATGGTCCGGGTGATTTTGAAAAGTGGCTGAAGGATGCAGCGAATTTCTTGAAGACACTGCCGCCAGCGGAAGCGGGTGAGATGCTTTATCGACGGCGCGGTTGCTCCCAATGCCATTCTACCGATGGAACGGCTGGAACCGGCCCGAGTTTTCTGGGGATTTATGGTAAGACGCATTCCATGGCTGGCGGGGAATCGGTTGTTGTCGATGACAACTACATTCGGGAATCCATTCTGGAACCACAAAAGAAAATTCGGGCCGGGTATCAGCCGGTGATGGCAACTTACCAAGGTATTGTCTCGGATGACGACATCACGGCGCTGATCGAATTTATCAAAAAACTGAATCAGGACAATCCAACCCCATGACGATGGCAGATCATCCGCTTTCAAATGACAACTATCTTAGCCATCCGCGCGGTCTGATGTCGTGGTTGGTAACACTCGACCATAAGCGGATCGGTATGCTGTTTTTAATTTTGATATCCATCGGACTTGGTTTGGGCCTCATCTTCGCGTTGCTGATTCGGACCGAGCTCATGTTGCCTGGCCCGACCGTCGTTTCAACTGGCAGCGCCTACAACCGGCTCTTTACCTTGCACGGCGCGGTAATGATCTTTCTGGTTGTCCTGCCGGGCATCCCATCGACGCTGGGCAATTTCCTTGTGCCGATCATGCTCGGCGCGAAGGACGTGGCCTTTCCAAGATTGAATCTGGCGAGCTTCTATCTCTACGCGTTGGGGATGCTCTTTTTCCTTCTGGTGTTGCTGCTGGGCGGGATCGATACCGGTTGGACATTTTATCCGCCGTACAGCACGACGACGGATACGCCGGTCATATCCGCGGTTGTTGGCGCCTTTATCCTCGGATTCAGTTCCATATTTACCGGCATCAATTTTTTAGTGACAATCCATACCATGCGGCCGCCCGGAATGGGCTGGTTTCGGATGCCACTCTTTCTCTGGGGAATCTATGGGACTGCAATCATTCAAGTGCTCGCAACCCCCGTGCTGGCGATCACGCTCCTGCTTCTAGCCGTGGA
>JAFGFZ010000047.1 GCA_016930815.1 Pirellulales bacterium
ACAATCGCCTGACGTTCCATCAGGCCGATTCATCGGCCTTCACCGCCGCAGGCGGTACTAGGCCCGTGCTTGAGCACGGGTGAACGGGTTGAAAATGCAGCCAGTTTTATTTTAATCCCCCCGCCCCCTACACGCCGCCACCGGCGGCGTGTAGGGGGCGGGGGGATTGTTTCGAGTCGAGCCGCATCAACCGCCGTAAACGGCGGGCCGAATACCGCCTGCGGCGGAGAAGGGCCGTAAACGGCCCTGATGTTCCATTACGAACAACATGACAAAATGTGGGTAAAGACAAGGGTAGCACCCCAGGAATCTGGGGACGTTCCCCTTGGTTTGGCCGAAGGCCATATTCACTCCATTGCCTCGTACAGGTGTGAATATGGCCTTCAGCCAAAATGGATCCAAACTAATAGATTCCTAGGGCGTTGCCCTAGTCTACGGTCATTTTGGCCTTTGGCCAAATGAATTTTATTGGATTCCAATTCTTACGGCGTAGCCCTAGGCTACGGTGAATTTCGCCTTTGGCGAAATGCATTTAAAGTCCTCAAAATCCAACGCACCTCCAGTTGATCTACGGCGCTGTAGAAAATCAACTTACCGAAAAGAGATGCTTTCGTGGAGCGAAAGAGGGCATGAAACGTCTTGCAGATATTAACGTCAAGCCGAGGAACAAGGCGATTGCGATGGCGTTGGGTTCTGGAGTGGCGGCGATACCGGCGGTGCTATTTCCAGGGACCGTACCAAAATTTGTCGCCCAGATACTCAAGTCGACACCATCGACGGCGTTGTCTCCATTCGCGTCGCCGGTGCCAATCTGGCCCGTTCCAGTCAGACCGAAATTCTTCTGCCAGATCAGGAAATCAGCCCCATCGACATCGGCATCCAGGTCAAAATCTCCCGGCGGGAAAACGGCAAGCGGGTACGGCGCTCGCCCAACCAATTCGCCCGTGAATGTCACCTCGACATCACTTCCCTCTCCCAGCACAAAGTTGAGGGGAATGGTCAGTGTCACCTGATCTCCAGCAATAAGGAACGAACCATCCATCACGTCAGGTATACTGACGCCGACTTCGTCGGTGAGGTCGTCGGTACTTGCATCATCCCCAAAGAAAGAAGAACTCACGTTCGCATGATAAACACCCTGCGGGACCGAGATCGATAATTGTAATGCATCGTACAGGTTCCCAGAGAGGATTCGCGAATCCGATTCAACTGACAAAACAATATCCCGCGCTGCAGAGTAAACTTTACCGACGTATCCAGCGTCGTAATACCAGCCGTAGGCCGCAGGCGCCGGTTGGCCAGGGTCGGCATCACCATCGATATCCGGATTTCCCTCCGTGCCACCACCGACTTCTGGCAACCAGTTCCCACTGACCGCTGCGAGTGCATTCGACCATAGAATCTGGATTGTGGTTGGATTCATCGAATCATTCAATTCGACGGCGATTGTACCACTGAATGATGTTGAGATACTTGTATTTTGGGTATCTTGTGCGATAGCAAAGTCATTCACTGGCACCAAGTACATCTCACTCGTCAGGACACTCTGTGCCGGATCGAGTGTGAACATATATACTTCTGCCTGAATTACTGCGCTGGAATGTAGTAAGATGACTCCGACTACCACGAAGAGTAGAAAAATCGACCGCCGCACGATGCTTCTCATCTTTATTCCCTCCGCGATTTTTTCCGGTTATCCCAAGTCATGAAGAGAACGAGTCTATAATCCAACGGGGTTAGCAGGGGAGATGCCACTTGGTTCCGGAAAAAAGATGTCAAACTGTAAATGAGATGGTTTCTATTCCAAATGCGTATTCATGAGGTCCCATTAATAATTTAGCCACGCTCTGAAACGAATTCAAGCTATTTCGAGTTTGAGAGTCTTCATCTGTACCATGCGCGCGTGGTTCGCACATGTTTGTAAGTCCTTTTGGATTGGAGGCTTGGCACGCGGTGGGAGCTTCAACAAAACGTCGGGGATATCTTTTGCTAGAGCTTGTGGCTCGGTCAGGAGACCGGCCATAACATCCCCAGGCTACGGTGAAAAAGGCCCTCGGCCTAGCGGCACCTATTCCCGGCGGATTTGGGTCGACAGTTTGTAGGAGAGTGGGCCAAAGGTATAGGTCGCTTCCGCATAGAGCGCGACATGTCCCGATGCAGGTTTTGGCACTTGCCCCACGTAGGAGCCATTCGGAGTTGTGTTCATTTTCGTGGCGTGCCATTTGGCGGGTCGAAAATCCTTCGTCTCCGAGTGAGCGATCCATAACTGAACAGACTCTGGTGTTGGCGTCGAATGAACCGTAAGCTGCAATTGGCGATCGTTCTCTTCGTGCTGCCAGGTCAATTCGGGTAGTCGCTTATCCGTCGCCACATGCTGCGTGAAAACGGCAAGTGTCATCAGAGCATTGTCCCGGCCGCCATCCAGTCCATGGCCCGCGTTGGGAACATAGAAGACATGCTTTTCGCCGACCAGACCGTCCCAATAGAGATTGAGAGCATCCAGCACCCAGTACCGGTCATTCGTCCCATTGATCATGAGTTTGGGCAGTGTGAGCTGCTTTCGGTAGGTATACGGATCCACCCATCGCCATAGAGGAACGCCTGGGACATCCAGCATTTTGCCAACGAGCCCCTTGCTGGTATAATCATGGATCTGTTCACTGTACTCACCCCATGTCGCCATCTGGTGCTTCATCTGCTCAGGCAAGTTCAGGGTATCGATGACAATTGGAGCGATTCCCGCAACACGGTCGTCCACAACGGCCGATAACCAGGTAGTCCAACCACGTTTCGATGCTCCGGTGACGACAAAACGCTCCAGTTTCACGCCATATTCCTGGATGGCAAGCTGTTCCAGGGCATCCATGGCTCGGACGGCGCTCTTGACCATTGGGAAGAGGAGTGGCCAGGTCGGATCATTGGTATCGAGAAACCGCAGGAATGTTTCGGAGATCAGATCGTCTTCGACACGATTTCCCAGGAGTGGCTGGTTCGGCACTTGATGCAAGAAAGCGACTGGCGCGGCGGCTGCTTTCGCGAGCTGGACTCCCATGGCCATATCATCCTGGTCGGGCCGCCCTCCATTCTTGCCGCCCGTGATGAAGAGAAGAACTGTTGATTCGTGGCGGATTTCGTCTGGTACGAAGGCTTGCAGGACATGTTTCCAAGGAATCTTCTGCCAGGTCTGAGAGGTCAGGTCAATGTCCGCAATCAGACAACCATCCTGACGAGCCGTATTGCGGATTTCCCAGGCAAACGTACTGTCCGGCATCTTGACGTAATCCATCAGCGCAGTCGGTATTTCCGGCGAGGGTTCTTCAGCATCTGCCGCTGGTAGGGCCATCATAGAAATGGTAACGGACACTGCCACGCGCATCATCAAGTGCATGAAATTGTTCCTTGTCGTTTGGAGGAGGACACCGCCGGACTAAAGATACCAGGATGACGCAACCGGCTGCATTCGTCAACTAGCGCTCCGCCCATGTCAGGAATTGGGGTAGCCGAACTCGTCAGAGTTCGGAATTATCGGGATCGAACACACATGGCTGCCCCAAGATTGAATCCTGACGGAGCATTCGTGCTTTGCCTTCTGAATTTCCTCGATAGCGACACGTACCGCCTCGCGGACTTTCGGATTGGGATCGTCCCGGAGCTTTTCGAGTTCGGGCAGCGAATCCGCCGCCTGGGCCCCCAGATTGCCGACATTCCATGCGGCTAAGATTCACAGCCGGTAATCTCCCATCCGCAAGTGCTGGACCAGTTCCGCCGGATCGAGCCATGGGGCATCCTCCGGTGTTGCGGGGGAGGGCGACCGTTGCCGATACGTCCGCCCGCTGGTCTTCCCATGCCTCGTCCTTATCATATAGGCTTGCCAGCGCCGTTTCTTCGAAGAAGGCAAGAAGCATTGAATTCGCACTACCATAGATATCGTAACCAGATTAAGGACTGGCAATGGCGCCAGGTGGGAACTGGCCGATCGCGGAATGATAGTTCTGCAAGGCGAACCCGAACTGCTTCAAGTTATTTTTGCATTGCGCCCGCAGAGCTGCTTCACGCGCCGCTTGCACGGCCGGGAGCAGCAACGCCACGAGAATGCCAATGAAGGTTATCACGACAAGTAACTCAACGAGCGTGAATGCGGAAGAACGACTGTGATGGTGCGAGATGTGCATGCTTCATTGGGAACCGAATCATCTGTCTGGAACATATTGTATTTTAACGTTTTTTACCGGCATGCATAGATTTGCATGCACTGGGATATCAAAAAATGCTTTTTCAGTGCGGGGCAGAAAATGCGGATCATTTCAGTCGAACTGAGAACGTATTTTGAAATTCATATCACCCTCCCGCTTGCGGGAGGGTCGGACGCGGTAGCGGCCGGGGAGGGTAAGAATGGAGGACCCTCCCCGGCCCTTA
>JAFGFZ010000376.1 GCA_016930815.1 Pirellulales bacterium
CTAATTGCCAGAATCCATGTAGCCGGTTCGGGGATGGCCGTTGAGCTGGCCGCGCTACTGCCGACAATTTCGCCCCGATGTTGCTGCCAGATGAGGAAATCGTTTCCGGCCACGTCACCATCGGTATCGGCGTCGCCATTCTTGAACAACGCGCCGGTCGTCGTACCGAATCCATTTTGCCATATTGCCAAATCATTGGAATTGACGAACCCATCGAAATTGAAATCGCCCGGCAAGGGAATACTGCCATAGATGGGCAACTGGGCCGCGTTGAAAATATCCGCCGGCCCCGTGGAATTTGGCATCTGGGCCCAGGCGATCATCTTGATGTCCAGCAACCGATTCCAACTAACGCTGTCAAAGGTGACACTCCGGGTAATTGTATCGGACTCGCCAGGATTCAACGTGATATCAAATCCATCCTCCACCACTTGCCGGAGAGAATTCCGCGCATAGTAAGGCGTCGAGGGATAGTCGTCGAGGACTTGGACCATGTAAATGCGCATCGTCTTGGCGGCCCCACTTACCTCTAAATGAACCGTGGCTGAAACATCCAGAGTCCGGTCGCCGGTTTGAAAGGCGGACATTTCCATTGCGACGTCGGTTGGTATGGCCTTTCTTGCCTGCATGGCGTTCTTGTACCAGGTATACATTTGCTGCGAGGTGGAGTAGGCGCCGGCGCATTTCGTGATACCGTCGAACCATGTCGTTGGAGTTCCCGTCACATTGTAGAAATATTTTCTAGTAAAATAACCCCAAGAAGGCGAGTAAGAGCCCGAAGTGTCGATTTCCATGACAGTCAGGTCATCGGGATAATCATTCAGAAGCTGGTCAAGCGCCGTACCGGCGGTCTCACAATGACCTCACATAGGATTCATGAATGTTTCCGCGAAAACCAGCCGCTCCGCGCCGAATCCTACTGCTGGCGAGGCAATCAAAGAGAACAAGGCAGTGGTGAACAAGGCCTGCCGCAACCGATTCCCCACGATGCCGGGAATGGACCGGGGCAGCCATCCGATGCACGAAATTGTGTTGCGACCGACCGAAAACTTGAGCTCATGAGGCGCGCAATCATCAATCGCAGTTCTAATCATGGAATACTTGCTCAACATGATGCCCTGAAGATGCCCCATGATTCGATACTAACTCTCAAAACTTCCAGGGTCAAGGTAACGGGTTATAATGCCCCAAATATCCTGTGTGTGCTATTAGACGATGGGATACCAATCCTCTTTATCGGCACTCTTCAGGGAATCGGTACCGATTGTCATCGAATCAGAAGCGACGATAATGGACATCTTCCATCGTGAAATGATCCCGTCCGCGGGTAGGGAATTTACGTTCTTGGAGTTTGTTTGATGAATCATTCACAAGATATTCCCATCACCGAGGTATCCGGATCGATGGCCGGCCGGCTGAAGCGGCGGCATCAATCGCCGTGGAAGAGTTGGCTGGTCTGGTTCACATTGATCGCGGCCATGATCGGTTCTGTTATCTGGTTTGCGAACCTGTTGACTCGCGAACCGGAACCGCCGGCCATGCAACCGATCGCGGATAGGACCATTGAAGAATTGCAGGAATTGTCATTAACAGCCAAAATTGCAAATCAGGGTACGGCCGAGGGGCCATTCCGTTTTCAAGCCAATGGTCCGGCGGGAATCAAGATCCATTCGGAGACAGGAGTCCTGCGTTGGCGGCCAACCGAAAAACAAGGTCCAAATCGCTATTCGATCACCATCCGTGTTGCGCCGGTGGACGATGATTCCCTGTCCGGAGAGCAAACATTTGCCGTTACCGTCACCGAGAAGAATGAACCGCCACGCATCGATCCGATTCCAGATACCGCTGTGATCGTCGGCCAATCATTGCGCATGCAAGCGAAGGCGACCGATCCGGATTATCCCGAAGCAAATCTCCTGTTCTCTCTCGGTGAATCGTGTCCGGATGGAGCGACTATCGATCCGAAGTCGGGTCTTTTGACATGGACTCCGACCGACGCCGATGCCGGCAAGTTATTGAATTTTACCGTCCATGTTGCCGAATCGATTCCAGTTGAAGATGGAACCAAGGCGTTACGAACCGAGACTTCGTTCCATGTCCGCGTGGATGCGCCTCCCGTTGTCTTTGCCCAGACGATGGAGGAACTTGAAAAACGGCTTCGGGCTGCTGGCATGAAATTTGAATTACTGGCTGGAGATTCGATTGGTCCGTTCTCGGGACGCTTGCAGCGAATTCGGGTCGGCAATCAGATCGTCCGCGCTTACGAATACCCCACGAGTGCCGAGGCGAAAAGTGATGCGGATCAGGTCGCGCCCGATGCCACAACGCTCTTCGGCGTGGCGAGGACCTGGGATCAACCACCGCACTTTTATCACTCCGGACAACTGATCGTTCAGTATGATGGGGCGGAGGATACCCTCTGCAATCTGCTGCGCGGCACGTTGGGAGAGCCGTTTGCCGTCGGTGCGGCGACCGTCGTGGAGGAGCTCCAGGTCGGCTCGGATCCGACCCGGCTCACCCGCGATTGGCTGAAGCCGGTGGCCGATCTTTATGATGACCGCATCCTATTCAAACCAACCTCCTATCCCAAGTTGCGGCAATACTTTGCCGAGCTGTTTGAAGAAGAACACGAAACAGAAATTCAAGCGGCGTATGGTGCCAGCCTGGACGAGATGAACCAGTGGTTCGAAAAAAATCAAGAGATCAAGGAAGAATTCTTTCTGGCCATCGATCCGAAACACGACGATGTGGTCCGGGCTCTGGCCATTTTCCGGGAACTGAAACAGGCGTTTCCCGATCGAATCGTACCCTACGCCAACCTGGCGATCGCCACGGCGGTCACGTGGGACCGGCCGAACCATGTTTACAGTTACGCTGGCCATCAACACCGCACGAAATCGACGATGCCTGACGGGCTGCTCGAAATGATGGACAACGTCAAGTACCTGCTCGATACGGAATCCGTGATGCAAGGCCGCGTGCAATGGCTGCCGTGGGAGTTTCTAGTCCATGTCGTGAATCACCGGACACCCCTCGTGGAACGGCAGTGGGCGCTGGCAAATTATTTGCCGAAGCGCGTCATGTTCGGGAAATGCTACCACGATGTTCCGTACGATACGGGAATGCTCGAATCGAAGAGTGCGACGGCTCGGATGAATGGCAAGACGTACACGCTCCCCAACCTGAAGGAATTTGGTGGCGTCTGCGCCATGCAGGCCGACTTTGCATCCCGCGTTGGAAAAAGCCTTGGAGTTCCAGCCGCCTATGTGGGCGGGGAATCCATCTACGGCGAAGGGCACGCGTGGGTGATGTGGATTGAATTGAAAGCAGTCACCAGAAACAGCATTGCCTTCTCGCTTGAATCCCATGGCCGCTATCGGGGCGATAAATACTATGTCGGTGACCTGCAGGATCCGCATACGGGCCAGAAAATCACAGACCGTGACCTCGAACTGCGACTCCACATCGTTGGAATCAATACCCAGTCCAAACGCCATGCGGCACTCGTGATGCAAGCATATCCGGACCTCTGCAAGCGATCAGAAATGAATATCAATGACCGCTTGCAGTTCCTCAGCCATGTGATCCAACTCTGCCCTGGCAATGAAGAGGCCTGGGTCGCCGTCGCCCAGATGGCCGGCGAGGAGGAGGTCCAAAAAAAACATGCGAAACAAATGGTGAACGTGCTGAATACCATGTTCCAGACATTCGCCCTATTTCCCGATTTCACATGGAAGGTTTTCGACGGCCTGGTTGCCTACGAAAAAAATCTGAAAAAACGAATCGGACTCTACGAACGGCTGGTGCTTCTCTACGAACAGGCCAAACGCCCCGATTTGGCCTGCCAGGCCCGGCTCGTTCTTTCCGATTACCTGCTCGAGGATAAACGACCGATCGATGCAATTACGGGTCTGGCCTATACGATCAAACATTTCCCGGACGAAGGGCGATTCGTCCCTAAAATGCTTGATAAACTCGAGAGTATCTGCGAACGTGTCGAAGGAACCGATGAGCAGCTCGTTCCTTTCTATGCGTCCTATCTCCCCATGATTCCCAAAAAACGGGGCGACAGCCCAAGCCAGTTCTGCGCCGAGATGTATCAACGAGCTATCGCGCGGTTCAAAGAACATGGTGCCCTGGATGCCGCCGCATTTTACGAAGCCCAATTGGCCGAGTTCCGAGAGCCGTAAGTCCGCGCTCCACGTGGACCGGGCATGGAATAGAAAAATAAGATGTCGTGGAGGTACCAGGCATGTTTCCCCGGAAAAGAGATAGTTCTCAGGAACTTTCATGAACTGGGTAGGATTGGAAACCGGGAGGGCTCCCCATGATTCGAGTGGATTCAGATTTCCTTAATAAACACGGACTTCCTGGAAGCATTGGAGTCTTGCTGATCATCTTCGTTGGATCAGAATGGATACCCATTGCGTGGTCCATCTCTCCTGCTCTGAATCCGCAGAATCCCCCCTCGCCACTCGCCGTCAAGCGACTGTTGTGCGAATACGAGTCCGAACCGGATAGTATAGACCGCAAACACCCTCGTTTCAGTTGGATATTGGATTCTGATATCCGTGGCCAGCGGCAAACAGCGTATCAAATTCTTGTCTCACGTAGCGAAGAAACATTGGCCAATGATCGGGGCGATTCGTGGAATTCCGGGAAGATTTCTTCATCTCAAACGGCACACATTCCATACCAGGGGAATGCGCTGGAAAGCAACACGCGGTATTTCTGGAAGGTCATCATCTGGGACAAGCATGGTTCTAAAACCATCAGCCGGCCGTCAGCATTCTGGACGTCCTATCTGCATCCGGAAGATTGGACCGCCCAATGGATAGGTGCAGGGCCCAGACAAGAACTCCGATCCGCAACCGGATTCTATGATCATGTTCCAAAACAAAACGGACCGGAAAATACCTTGCCACACAACGGGCGGTCTCTGTTGCTCCGGCGGGAATTTGATTGTCAGAATGCAATCAAGAACGCTCGGGTTTTCGTCACGGGTCTAGGGTATTACGAACTCTACCTCAACGGCCGCAAAGTCAGCGATCATGTTCTCGCTCCAGCAAAGACCAATTATCGCAAACAAGTATTGTACGATACCTATGATGTCACGCATGACTTGAAAATGGGTGGCAATGCGGTCGGTATCCATCTCGGAAATGGCTGGTTCAATCCCTACCCAAAGTGGTGGCGCCCCTATCGCATGCAGTGGTTCGGTGCTAAACGGGCCATGATGCAATTGGTCATCGAATATCACCATGGCGAGAAGGCTGTCATTGCCACCGATGCCAGCTGGAAACACGCGCCTGGTCCGGTCTTGTTCAGTTGCGTTTATGATGGCGAAGTCTACGATGCCAACTGCGAGCAGCCGGGCTGGACGGATGCCGGATTTGATGATTCCCAATGGGAGCCGGTGAGCCTGGTGGAAGAACCGGGTGGCCGACTCATTTCCCACACAATGCAGCCGATCCGAGTGACGGAAGAGCGGATCCCGAAAAGGATCTCGAATGCCGGTCATTCCCAGGTCTTCGATATGGGGCAGAACTTTGCTGGCTGGGTCAGGATCGCAATGCAAGGCACCCAAGGGACGAAGGTTGTCCTGCGATTTGCAGAAGACCTGCATGACGATGGGACGATTGATGTCACCAGCAACGAGCATGCGCAAGCCACGGCAACCTATATTCTGAAAGGGGGTGGAATCGAGGTCTATGAGCCCCGATTCACTTTTTTTGGATTTCGCTACGTTGAAATTCGTGGCGAACCTGAATTGCCGTCCCTTCAAAGTGTGCGAGGCTGCGTGGTCCATTCCGCATGCGAAATCACAGGCACCTTTGAATGCGGAAATTCCCTGATCAATCAGGTCCATCGCGCTACCCTATGGTCGCAGCGGAGCAATATGCTGGGGTATCCCCTCGATTGCCCCCAACGCGATGAACGGCTCGGATGGCTTGGCGATGCCCAGGTGACCGCGCAAGAAGCGATGTTCAATCTGGATATGCCACGGTTCTATCGGAACTGGCTGGGCGGCATCCAAGCCAGCCAGGATGCAGCCACCGGGGACCTTCCCATCATATCACCCAGGCCCTATATCAGGGACGAGGGTGTGGAATGGAGCAGCTCCTATATCATCATTGCTTGGCACTATTATCTGCATTACGGCGATCCGGAGATCCTGGCCGAGCATTATCCCGCAATGAAACGGTATCTGCAGTTTCTTGGGTCCCTATCCAATCAGGGCATTCTCAAGAAAGGGTGGATTGGTGATTGGGGAAGTTTGGTCGAAGGCTGGCAAGAGGGCGATCCGGCGTCGGTACCGACGGCATTCTATTACTACGATGCCGTCCTTTTATCCCGGATTGCCCGCGTGCTGGGAAAGACCAACGATGCCAATGAATTCAGTGCTCTGGCCGAACAGATCCGGCAGGCCTATCACAAAACATATTTCCATTCCGAGACGGGCTACTATGAGGATGGCAGCCAGATGGCGAATGCCTTCCCGCTCTTTCTTGGGATTGTGCCTGCCGAATATCAAGACCGCGTGCTCGATCATCTTATCACGGACATCGTAACAACACATGAAAACCATCTCACGACCGGCGTGCTGGGATCCAAATATCTGATCGATGCCCTGGTCCAGGCAGGCAGAGCCGATGTGGCCTATGGGCTGGCGATTCAAACCGGTTATCCGAGCTGGGCCGCGATGGTTGAGAAATATACTACCTTGTGCGAGTTTTGGAATCTGAAGCAGTCGCACAATCATGTCATGATGGGCAGTATTGACACGTTTTTCTACCAGGCCCTCGCTGGTATCCAGATAGATGAAAGACACCCTGGTTTTGAACACATTGTGATCCGGCCATTCGTTCCCGAAACACTGCCGTATGCCAAGGCAGCGGTCGAAACGATTCGAGGTCAAGTCGTCTCAGAATGGACTCAGAACGATGCAGCATGCCAGTACCATATCATGCTCCCCGCGAACACCACGGCGGATGTGTATCTGCCAGTCGAGGATATTGCATCCGTTTCTGAAGGAGGCGTGCCGGCAACCCGGAGTACGGGAGTCAAGTTGAACCACTGCGCGGATGGCACGGCTTGGTTCACCATTGCTTCGGGAAACTATACATTTGTCGTGAAGCACAGTCGTCGTTCGCTCCGCGAACGAAACGAATAAGCGGAACCGATGGGGTCAGACCCTGTTTCCGGTTTGTTTCTGGAATGTTCGTGGAAGCTGTTCTGTGTTGCATGCCATTATCGCGAGGATTGCATCGCGCACCGAGTCCATGAAATGCAGCCTTCTTGGTAAACGCGGAATTCGCCAAGAACGCGGAGATTTGCAGAGAGGATCAAGGAACTATTAATTGGGGGCTCTATCCAGGGGAGTAAGATGGCTTGAACAGCCCGGCTTCACTAGAACGGGCCTGTGCGTCGTGGGTCTTTGATCGCTCCGCGATCACAACGAATCCTGGTGCAAATTATTTTCATTGAGCATGGATCTCTTTTGTGATTGTGTGTTAGAGCCTATCCTAAAACCGGCTCACCTCGCCCCGCTTGCGGGGAGAGGGGTCGGGGGTGAGGGGTTTTGGGATAGACTCTTAGTCATTGATTGTTTCTTCAATCACCACGATCTCAATCACCATCCGATTCCTTGATTTCGTTTGGATCGCGGAGCGATCCACGAC
>JAFGFZ010000377.1 GCA_016930815.1 Pirellulales bacterium
ATCCTGGTTGCCACTGGACGGATTGAACTCGATCACGCCGAACTGGATTGCCGGATTGCCTACCTGGGCTGCTGGAATACCGGCATTCAGGATCGAAACACCATTAAAATCAACGGCATCTGGATCGATGGGATCGCCCTGGGCGTTCACGGCGTGATTGACATAGAGATGTTCCCGCCGGCGAACAAGGTAATCATCGATAATGACGTCCATGGCCTCTTGGAAGGACTGATTCGAACCCCATGTCCAACCGCTGGGGATCCACGCAGCCATATCATCTGCCACATCCGGAGCCAGCTGGGCGGCCATTTCGTTAATACGGTCTTTGAGATAGCCAGTATCTGCCGTTTCGCCGAGCAACGCATCCATCTCGGTCCGCAGTCGTCGCAGATACATTTCGCGGACTGTGGAATCGTTCAGCAACGCATCGATGAGCCGGTTCCAATGGTCGTTCCATTCGCGATAATCTTCGGCTCCAATGAACGGATGGGAAGGCCGGATGTTACTCGGTTTTCCAAGAACTGAATCGTTGTCAGCATAAATTTCATCCGAGAACGACGTCCCAACCCAGTTGGATCCAAATGTCAGATCGTGATCCCACGGGATGAATAGCCACTCACCCGTTCCGTTGGAATCCCGGTAGAGATAGTGGTTCTTGTGCGGATGGTCATTCTGGTGCGTGAGCACGGTGCCAACCTGATAGTTGAGCACCATTGGAATATTGACATTATCAAAAAGGTAATTCGTCAGGTCTTGTCCGAACAGGCTGTTGACATTTTGAACGAAGCTGACCAGATCCGAGTTATCTTCGTAGAGGCGTGTCTTTTTCTCAACCCCATCAACACCCGAAGTAAATTGGTTGAACATCTTGTAGAGCGCGCCATCTGGATCGAGGCCGCTTCGTTCCAGGAGATCCTCATCCGGCTGCTCGATGAAAGCGAACACACCGTAGAAGTCATTATTGCGGTGGACTCGCATCGGGAACGACAATGAGCTGGGATTGCCGACGAGGGCATACGTCTCGAATGCGAGTGATTGGCGGAGATAGGCTTTATCGGAATAGGTTGTGTTCAGGTTGAATTCTTCAACACGCGGATATTGGGGATCGAACAGGAAATGGTGCCCGGTATTGAATTCAAACTTAAAACTTTTCTTTGGTGCTGACTGGGTGCTGCCGCCGCGATTTCGGACGAAGGCATTGTCATAGAACTCGCCGAGATAGAAGACACTAGTGCGTGTCCCCGTGAGCGATTGGGCGGCATATTCGGTTCCCGGTTCAAGGAACCATTGGAAGAATGCGATGTCGGTCGCCACGGAAGGGTCGGCGACCACTGTCCCGAAGTATTCAGGCGATTGTTTCCGGCCGACATTGTCAGGAAAGAGTGGCGCTCGCGAACTGTTCCCCGATGTGTCATCCGCCGTAACGTACCACCGGACCATTTCGCCGGGATCGCTAACGGCAGATGGAATGACGGCCGTGTAAATTCCGTCCGACGCGACGAGATCGGCACCCGATCCATCGTCGAGCATTGTTAGTGGAATCTCTGCCTCATACATGACTCGGAAGACCAATGTGACAGTCGCCACCGGATCAAATGCCTCGCGAACATGGGCCGTCACAACAATATCATCCTCATCGCCCGGCTGGATTTCCGGCTGGTCGACTTGCCAAATGATGGGGCCGAGATCTTCCGTGCCGGGCATGTTGGGTGCACCGGGTGTGGGTGATGTGAAATACTTTGGAGTCAGTGAAACAGACGTTGTCGTTATGGCTTCGAGTTCCGGCACGATCAGGAAATCTGGATTATCGGCCGTCAAGTTCAAGCCATGGATTGCCAAAATATTCAGACCATTTTGCAGGAATCCAGACGAATCGGTGACATCGATCATTTCAAACAGGACGGCATTGGCATCGCTCCTTTGCGCTGTCGCGGTCGAATTCCATGCTGGCAAGGCAGGTGCGTTACGCCGCGCGATCTCCATCCCATTCAGATACGCAACAAAGCCATCGTCGTATTTGACGTTCAAGAGAAGTTGGTCCAGGCCATCCACTTCTGTGTATTGGAACGGAATGCGGACATACAGAGTCGCCTGGGTGCCGCCCATCGCCGCCTGGACATCCGTGGCGATGGCGGGTGTGAAGTCGACCTGGGTCTGACCGCCACCGAGCGTGGAGGCATCGAAGATTTCCTGAATTGCCGTCCCAGATAGTGCCCGATCCCATACAGCCACTTCGTCGATGGGACCGGTGAAGTGGTTGCCGGCCCCATCGAAGATCCCGTTGCCACCAATGTTGAAACCGTAGCTACTGCTGCCATAGTTATTCGTTGACCAATCCCCCGAGGCCGCGTGCTGGCCATCGAAATAAATGGAAATGTTGCTTCCATTACCCACCGCGGCGACATGGTGCCACTCATTTACTGGGAATGGGTAGGTCGCCTGAACCGAGCCGCCCCCCGGGGTCCAGACTTCGATCGTGGATGGATAGATGAATCCGAACTCAATCGCGTCATTTTGACCAAAGAGGCCAATCCGACTGCTGGCGATGCTGCCTGGCCGAATCCAACCCATCAACGTGAAGGCTGGAAGGTTGCTAAGAATTGGAAGACCGGTTACGACTGCGTCATTCACTCCATCGAATCCCGCAGCCGTATTGCCATCTTCGAATCCATCAAACAGGGGTGGCTGCGGGCCGTCTGCAGTCAGGTCCGGTCCACCGACATAAAGACCTTCTGCCGCAATTCCAAGTGTCCCTATATTGACCGCCTGGGTTCCACTCGCCTCATCCAACCGCCAATACCCAATTGGATCCTCCGCTAAAACCGCTCCAGAGTAAGGTGTCTGTTCCGCGACACCCGTATCCAAACCGAGACCGGAGGTTCCCGTATTCCAAGTACTATCGTCGAATCCGACACTTGCCCAGGCCGTGCCGGCCGTCCCATCATTGGGCACGATCCATTGTACGGTAGCGCCTTCCGCTACAAGCAAATCGATTTCAGTTTCCGTAACCAGTCCATAGGAAACATCTGTCAACTGTTGCGGGAATTGGGGGGCATAAGCATGTACAATCGAATTGTCCGGATCGGTGATCGCCAGGTAGTCTCCGGTAGCGCTGAGTTGGAAATCGGTATGCAGGTTGCCGGCTGGGTCGATATACGTTTCGCTGTCTTGCCCCGATGCAAAGACAACCAGATACTCGCCGGGATCGAGAGTGATTGCTGGGAATGTCCACTTGTCGAGGTTGTCCGCGTCGTCCGCCAGGTGCCAGCCATCGAGTTCAATCGGTTCTTCGGTCGGATTATAGATTTCGATCCAGTCCGAATAATTGCCATCCCCATCGGAAAGGGTTGTAGCGTTCGATGCCATGAACTCGGTGATCAGCGGGCCCGTCGATAGCACAATCCTTGGTTCAAGTATTTCAATTCGCAGCCTGCCCATGGGGGAACGGCCGGACGCTCCTGCCCGCTTTTTGGTTCTACGTTCTAGATGCATCTCCAGAGATCTCTTGATCAACAAAAGGCCCGCCCTTTGGAATACCTTTATTGTACAGCAAAGTCAGTTCTTTACGACGGAATATCCGTATGCCAGCAAGGTCCAAGGAGCTGAAAATATATTGGGTTATTTTGGGGCATTTCTATCCCATCAGAATAGAGAATCCCAGAAATTTGGAAGAAAATAATTGCATGGTGACTGGGTGGGAAGTAACATGATTACTTGGATAGAACCTTTTCAAATTGGACCAGGGGTAGTGATAGGTATGGATCTCTTACGGCAATGCATGGGCCGGCCCATTGAAAAGAATATGTGGCCACAAGACATTCAAACCGGCAGTTCAACAGGGTCTATGCGTAGTAGAAAGAAATGACTTTTATTCAATAGGACCTATTAGTGTATATTCACCCCTGTGAAAGCCAATTGAGCTGCCCGGGGACGGTTCGATTTAGCATTCATGAATACGCTTTCAACGGGCTGTAATGTACTTCACTATATACTTTTATTTTGGTTGATATGAGAGGTAGGAGTTTATTTGGGAGTGTGAGGAATTACTTGATATTCTGAGACAGGAGAAAGCCAATGTTCCGATTGATATTATTGTCGACTGTATGCGTTGGACTGCTGGTTTTGGGATTGCCGGTAGTAGCACAAAACGCTGAAGTGTACCCCAAAGAAACCAAGGCATCATTCAATCACAACGGGGATCCCGTGCGATTGGATCACGATGGAAATCCCGTGAGCAACTTGAATCCTATGCCATGGTACTGGCATCCAGGCTTTGCTTACAATAACGTTGCGGGCATTAAGTTCTCACTGTGTTACGATCCCTATGAAATCGACATCTTGGGGATCCAGCCAACATTCGGTAATGTTGCAGGCGCAGCAGGGCACTTCCGTTTTGATCCGCCGGGACTAACACCGCCTAGTGAAGGGGATCCGGTAGATCCAAACATCCTACCAGCAACCGTCTCCGGCACCATTTGGCTGCCGGCCAGTATTGCGAATAATACTGGGCTCAATATGGATAATTCGGTCGTTTATCCCATCTTCGACCTGTTTTATCAGCCGAAACACACGAGTCACTATAGTGACCCTCGGTTTAATTCGGATGTGGACGTCATGGTCAGTAGCCTGCGGCCCATTTTCCATCCGCCCGGAGAACATCTCAACAGCGTGACCGTCTATGAGCGGAAGCATGTGGAAGATCCCAATGGGCTTCACTTGCCAAACAGCGCGGTGATTCCGCAGAGTCAATCCTACTGGACCAAGCGGCATGTGGCCTCGGAGACATGGGTCGTGGTCAAGGCCAGCCAGGTTATTTTCCCCGGCCCTCTGGCCGCTACCAGCACGATTGCGCCTCCATCCGGGATTCACGTTCAGGAAGAGCACGTCGATGGATGGGTCCACGAGGAACCGACATCGGAATGGTATGAGATGCATTCACTGGTGCTGACCCAATTCCTTTATCCTGTCAGCGTCTTCGTTGTCGGGCAAATACTGGGCGGCGAGCACATCGGTATGGGGATTGACCACATACCCGAGCCGGTTTCGTTGGCCCTTTTGGGCATGGGCGTTTTCGCTTTACTCATCCAGATGACCATCCGACGCCGTCGACGTCGCATGGCCTGACAAGGGCTTTTCAGAAAGAAAATAAGAGCCTGTCCTAAAACCGGCCCCCCTCGCCCCGCTTGCGGGGAGAGATTGTGCCTCTCAGTTATCTTCGTTTCCTTCTGTTCAAAAATAGACAGATACCCATTTGGCTCAATATTCTACTTGCTTGTCGGGTGTTGTTCCGGATTGTCCGGACTCGAAGACGGGGTTTTATGTTCGTCGGATTGTTCGGCGGCAAGGGCTTGCATCTTCTTGATTAATTGACGCAGGTTGTCGGCCTCGGGATCATCAGAATCATATTCCAAGGCCTTTTGAAGGTGAGGAATACTATCCTTGGGTCGATCGATGTTGGCATAGATCAGCCCCAAGTATTTATGAGCCATCGCATAGTCCGGCTTGAGCTTCACGGCCCGCTCGAGTAACCGACTCGCTTCGGTGAGTTGATTTTGGCGGAAATGGAATGTCGCCAGATTAACGAGTGCCAGCGCATGGTTTGGATTGACTCGGACGGCAGCCGCATATTGTTCCACGGCGCCAGATTCGTCCTTTTTCTCCAGAAGAAGCGCCGCCAAGTTGAGTCGTGGTGGCGCCAATCTTGGGGCGGCTTCAATTGCCTTGCGATAGCATTCCTCCGCCTCCTGGAGCTTATCTTGCTGGCGGTAGATCAAGCCGAGGTTATTCAGTGCTGCGGGAAACTGAGAATTGATGGATAAGGCCCGTTGGCACCAGGCTGCGCCTGCTTCCAATTCTCCTTTTTTGCGGTACAGCCCACCCAAGCTAGCCATCGCGTCCAGTTGGACAGGATTGAATCGCAATGCCAATTGCAGATGATCCATGGCTTCTTCATACTTTTCCTCTGCCAACAGCACGTTCGCAATTCCATCATGGGCTTGGCCATTCAGCCCATCGATTTTCAGCGACGACTGATATGCCTGGCGTGCCTCGTCGTAACGTCCCGCATGCAGGTGGATCATTCCAATCTGGTTATTGGCAATTGGGCCGGCCGTCCCTGGATTCAGCTTGATGATCTCTTGCAGCTTTTCGATGGCCGCATCCGCATCTCCCTGCAGGTAGCTGATCCTGGCCAGGCCAAGCATCGCTTCCGTGTTTTCTGGTTCTTCCTTGAGAATTTGCTGATAGATTGCTTCGGCCTCCTTGATTTTATTGAAGTTCAATAAAAGAGTCGCTTTCGACGCGAAAACGCTATTATCCTTCTGGGGCAATTGAAGTGCCGGTTCGAGGACCTCGATCGCCTTGTCATAATCACCCATCATGGCATAGCAATTGGATAGATTCTGCCGGCTATAAACGTCCCGGGACGCTTTCTCCAGCGCCTTCTCGAGAATGTCGACCGCTTCCTGCACCTGGCCAGCCAGACGGAGTTGAACACCGTGCTGGACGGTTTCCCAGTGATATACCATCACTTTCGGATCGGGTAACGTTTCGGGTGGTTTATCTTCCGCGGTTCCGCTCCCCACATAACCCAATGCCTCAAGCTTGTGGCGGGTCTCTTCATCCATCGAAAGATCCTGATCCACCGCGGTCGCAATGGCGGGGTCGTCGGATCCGACAATATCCAGGAGTTGATGATAGAACTTTTTGGCAATTTCTGTTTTTGTTTGGTGTAGATTCGTGACTTCCAGGGGATCCCGATGAAGATCGTAAAGCTCGCGTTCAGGAGCCAGGATGAACTTATAGTCCGCCTGTCGGATTCCGATGAGCGGGGCCCATCCGTGTAAAACCATCGAGGCGAGCGTCTCAATACAAATTGCCGGCCGGACATCCTGGACTTTCCGCAGGAGACTCACGCCGTCCAGATGATCGGGCAACGGTAAACCCAAAAGGTCTAGGACCGTGGGCATCACATCGACCAGGCATACCTGGTCATGGACAACGCGCCCCTGCGGAAAGGGCGGGGGCGCGCTGAAAATCATGGGAACGTGGAGCGTGGAATCGTACACCAGAAGTGAGTGCGTCTGTTCGCCATGCTGCCCCAAGCCCTCGCCATGATCCGATACAAAAATCACGAGGGTACGATCCCGGACACCGATTTCGTCCAAGACGTCAAGGAGCTTGCCGATTTGTTCATCGGCGTAATCGATCTCCCCATCGTACGGGTTCCGGGCGTATCCAGTCCGGTAGGGTTCGGGGGGCGCATAGGGGGCATGGGGATCAAAATAATGAATCCAAAAGAAAAATTTCTCTTGGCCATGTTCGCGGAGCCACTTGGCCACCGGGACATTCGTTAGTTCAGCCGCCCGTTCGCGAAACATCTGCGGTGAGTATTTCATTCCCACCGTGAGATCATCATCAAAGGTCTGAAAACCTTGATCGATACCGAACTGAGAATCAAGGACAAATGCGGATATCGCAGCGCCGGTTTGGTAACCGGCCTCGCTTAATATTTCTCCCAAGGTAATCTGTTCCTTCCCCAGCTGAAATGTCCCATTGGCTCGGACACCATGGTGCAGCGGATACAGACCGGTTATCATCGAAGAATGCGCCGGCAGCGTGGTCGGGGAGGGCGTGAAGGCCTGCGAATATAACACACCATGACGAGCCAACTTGTTCAAAACTGGTGTTTTCGTGAATTCATATCCGTAACAGTTCAGATGATCGGCACGCGTTGTGTCCAAGCTGATGAAGAGAACGTTCCAATCCCTGAGTGCTCCCGATTCCAATTCGATGCATGGGGATGATCTCAAATCCGGCAAGACAGCTTGGCGTTTGACATCGTCGGATCTTCGGAACTTGGCCCACTGATTATACATCAGCGTTCCGATCGCTATCGCGATCAAGAGGACACCCAACAGGCCCCAACGAAATTCCCACCGTTTGGCTCGAATGACAGCCTGCTTTTTCGGATCATTTTTTAGGAACATGGCCTTCACTTTCCAATACAGTACAGCCATTGATCGGACCGAATGAGCAGACGGTTCCCCGCGATCGCCGGGCTGCCGTTATGGATACTTTCATCGAGAGGTTCATTGTGGGCGATGAGTTCATATTCAGGTCGAGCGGCCAGAACGAAAGTGCCCTTTTCACGGCTGACGATGAATATTTTGCCATCGGCGATGACTGGCGAGGCGTAGATTTTCCCCGGCCGCGGAGAGAGCCGTTTTCCAAAGACGACATCTCCCGTGGCCGCATCAACGCAGTAGGCCGAACCTTGCCCTTCATGGACCCAATAGAGATAACCATCGTAGTAGACGGGTGATGAAACGTTGGAACCCTTGTTGATCAACCACTGGCGGTGTGTCTTGGTCACATCGCCGCGACCTCCTGCCCGAACTGCCAACGCGGTACCTTCCCGTGCGCCGATCGCATAGACCACGCCATGATGGGCCACTGGGCTTGGACAGATATAATCTTGCATGCTATCGCACGTCCAAAGTGCCTCACCGCTGACTGGATCGAATGCCAGCAGCCGGTTCTTGACACTGGCGACCACTTCCGTTCCCCCGCCCGGCACAGTAACTAGCACAGGCGTACTCCAGGACTCCTCCATCCCACCGGCTCGCCAGACGACCTCGCCCGTCACCTTGTTGAGGCCAAACAGCATACCACTTTCAACACTGGCATTGATGATCACCAGATCCCCATGAAGTACAGGTGATGTGCCTGATCCCCAGCTATGCGTATTTGAGCCAACATCGGTAGACCACAATGATTCCCCGTCCAGTAACAGGGCCCCAGCTCCACTCGTGCCAAAAAAATAATAAATCGACTTCCCATCGGTTGCCAGGGTACTCGACGCATATCCATGGAGCGACTGGAATCCTTCATAGGAATGATTGGACCCGCTGGACTGCATCGGCCGATCCCAAATGATTTTCCCATTTTTGAGATCAATGCAGATAACGTGTCGCTGGAGTAATGCCATGTCGTTCGACTCGTCTTCGTCAACGCCATAACCGCTGTAGCAGGTCAGATAGACGCGTTCTCCCAACACGATCGGACTCGACGCGCCAGGGCCAGGCAACTGGACGCGCCAGACAAGATTCTCGCTTGGACTCCATGATTCAGGCAGATCGCGTGCATCTAGGACACCGTTCCCCGCCGGACCACGAAATTGATACCAGTCCGCGGCAATGAAGCAGAAAGGCATCGCAGATAGCAACAGATGTAGTGGAATCTTGAACATATCTTGCATGGGGCATCCTTATAGGAGAAAATTACATGACATGATAATTCATCCGGATATTTTACTTTCATCTTGTTTGGTTTGTCCAGGATCTCGTTCCCCATTCCGCAACTACGAATCGCATGAGATTTCGCGTTCTAGACACCATCGCCCCAGGCCTTCTAGCATTGCTTGGTATCGTACTGATCATGGCCTGGCTGGAAACAGGAACTCTTGGCGACTTGGAAATTCGCATACCTGGGCCAGATTACCCTAATGATCAGCGCACTTTAAATTCGGAGACTACGCCTCCACCGGTCGCTGGCGAACCGATCCGTGGCGACGGAATTCCCGCTGCGATCCCAGGCGATTGGCCCTGGTTTCGAGGAGCCAATCACGACGGAATCTGCCGTGATGCAACACCCCTCTTGAGAACCTGGCCCGCGGAGGGCCCTCCGGCACTCTGGACCATCACCCTGGGCGAAGGATACGCCAGCGCGGCAATTCACGATGGTTGTGTCTTTGTCCTGGATTATGACGAGCAATCACAGGCCGACACGATGCGGTGCCTATCCCTCGATGATGGTCGAGAAGTCTGGCGCAATAGTTATCCGGTGCTCGTAACCCGAAACCACGGGATGTCCCGGACGGTACCGGCGGTTGTTGGGAAGTCTGTTATTTCATTCGGTCCGCGTTGCCATGTCGCTTGCTGGGATACCGAAACAGGTACCTGCCGATGGCTCATTGATTTGGTTGGCCAATACGGCGCCACGGTTCCTCGATGGTATGCGGGCCAATGCCCACTCATCGATCGGGACCAATTGATCTTGGCACCGTTTGGAGACGCGATGTTGATCGCACTCGATTACGAGACTGGCGATATTTTATGGGAAAGCCCTAATCCACGCGGCTGGAAGATGACGCATGCATCGGTTGTCCCAATGGAATTCGAGAATTACCGCATGTATGTCTGTTGCGGAACTGGCGGAGTGGCCGGTGTCGGCGCGGAGGATGGCTCGCTCCTCTGGGACAGCACCGAATGGCCCGAACAGTTTGCCACCAGCCCCTCGCCAGTCCCCCTTCCGGGCGGCCGAATTTTTCTCTCAAGCGGCTATGCCAACAAAACAGGCAGCCTCATGCTGCAACTGACAAAGGAAGCGGATTCCCTTTCGACGACCGGTGCCCCCGCGCCCGGAACCAGCCCAGACGTATCGCGGATAAAAGACCCGCCTCCTTTTCAGGCTGAGTTGGCTTATCGCTTGACTCCAAAGCAGTTCAACTCGGAGCAGCAGACTCCCATCTATTACGATGGCCATCTGTTTGCCGTACGGAAACGGGGTGGCGGGCAACTGGTCTGTTTAGATCTGGAAGGGAATGAGCGTTGGAATAGTGCGGGGGACCGCTTTGGGCATGGGCCCTACATGATCGCCGATGGCTTGATCTATGTGATGGACAACCATGGAAAGCTGGCAATGGTCGAAGCGACTCCAAGCGCGTACAATCGACTTGGCCAATGTGTTGTTTTTGAAGACGGTTACGACGCCTGGGGTCCCATGGCCCTTGTCGCCGGCCGCCTCATTGTTCGGGATATGACTCGTATGACTTGCCTCGATGTTGCGGCGGGAAGGGATGATCGTTGACAAGCACATCCAAGCGCATCATGTCTTCTTGCATCGGAGCGACTCTCTTCGCAGCGGTCGTTGTCGGAACCTATGCCTTGTATCGGCTCGATCCATGGGCTAATCGCGGGAATGACTCGCCAACCCGATCCGCGCTCGATTTACAAGATCAATTCTCTATCCAGCCCCAACTGATCCACTATCTCCAAACATCCGAGATCCCGATCCCGCTTGATGTTGTCCGCGCAATTGCCGTGGGGCTGGAAGATCGAATCTATGTGGCCGGAGACCGAACTGTTTATCGATTCGGTTCCGACGGTGCTGGGGAAGTGGTGCTCCATACGGACGGCGAACCAACATGTTTGGCCATTGGATTCAACCGACACGTCGCGCCGGGAACCTTCTATGTTGGTGTGGGGAAGGCAATTGAAGTCTTCTTACCAAACGGTGAGCCGCTGGCGGTCTGGCACGGTCTGAGCGACAAGACGGTATTGACATCCATTGCGGTATCAGAAAATGACATTTATGCCGCTGACGCAGGGGAACGGGTGGTAATACGATTCAATCCTCAGGGCGAAATCGCCGGACAGATTGGGCGCACCGATCCAGACCGGGAAATGCCAGGTTTCATTCTTCCAAGCGCATATTTCGATGTGGCCATCGGGCCAGACGGGGAGCTGTATGCCGTGAATCCTGGTGCACGGCGGATCGAAGAATATACATCAGATGGGATGTTGGAGGGATTCTGGGGCAAGGCGGGTACCGCGGTGGATGCATTTTTTGGCTGCTGCAATCCCGCGCACATGGCCATACTGCCCGACGGCCGGTTCGTGACATCAGAGAAGGGAATTCCAAGAATCAAGGTTTACAATGGTTTCGGTGAATTTGAGTGCGTTGTGGCCGGACCATCAGAACTGGGCGTTCGTGATTCAGCAACCGTCGACGCACGGCTGGAAAAAAACACACAGGTTTTTGATATCGCCATCGATAGCCAAGGCCGGATACTTGTGCTTGATCCGAATACGAAACGGATACGGATATTCGAATCAAGACAAGAGAAGTAGTCCATCCCAGAAGGTATTTCAAAACGAAAATTGGGCGATTCTCCGAGTTGTCTTACTTCAGAAATAATACGAACGAGAGAGCCGCGTTACCGTTTGTGGAACTGCTCAGAATTGCATAACCAACATTCAGCCCTATTATCAATTCATGCCATCATGCCCAACGCAACACAAACCAAGAATCGGCGCGGTTTCCTTGGCGATAGCATGCGCGTCGCCGGCGCGCTAGCGACTTGTTCATTCTTCGGCTATCTGGCCGGTCGCAAAGGGCGCAACCGTGAACTTCTCTGGCAGATCGATCCGGATAAGTGCATGGGCTGCGGCAATTGCGCGACGCACTGCGTTCTCGACATATCGGCCGTGAAGGCCGTGCAATGCTTTCCAATGTGCGGTTACTGCGATATATGCACTGGTTATTTTGATGTCGGTTATACCGAGTTAGACACATCCGCTGAAAATCAGCTCTGCCCAACCAGTGCCATTGTCCGGACTTTCATCGAATCGAAAGCCGGACAACGGTTCTATGAATACACGATTGATCCAGCAAAATGCATTGGCTGTGCGAAGTGTGTCAAAGGATGTGCTTTGATGAACGGGTCACTTTACATGCAAGTGATGCACGATCGGTGCCTCGGCTGCAATGAATGTTCCATCGCCGTTGCCTGCCCAACGGAGGCATTTTGCCGGGTCCCGGCTGAGGCTCCCTACCTGATGAAGCGACAGGCTATTCCGCTGGTGAAGAAGTTCTCAATCCGATGATGTGGTTCTTCAGATATCTTCTGCCCTGGATCCTGGCCATGGCACCGGCGGCCTTGACTGCGGGTGAACTGATCCCCACGCCCGAGTTCTCCGGCCACGCCATCCCAACCACAGAATTTCCGGAGGGGCCAGCCGATTGGCGGCCAATCCTCGATACCGCCGCACTCGTGGTTGCCTTATCCTTGGCATCCTATTTCGCGCTTGTCAACCGTTCGAGACGAAATTTGTTATTACTCACGGTCGGTTCGCTCTGTTGGTTCGGCTTCTGGCGGGGCGGATGTGTCTGTTCGATCGGTGCCATCCAGAACGTCTCGCTTGCCGCGGTGGATCCAACCTATGCCATCCCAGTGACGATCATCCTTTTCTTCTTATTGCCACTTGTGTTCACACTCTTCTTCGGGCGTACTTTTTGCGCCGCCGTCTGCCCGCTCGGCGCCTTTCAGGAACTCATATGCGTTCGCAGCATTCGCGTGCCACGATGGCTTGATCATTGCCTCGGCTTGATTCCGTACATCTACCTGGGCGCGGCGGTTCTCCTGGCGGCAACCGGCACGGCATTCGTGATTTGCCGCTACGATCCATTCGTCGCCTTTTTCCGGCTATCGGGCAGCGCCAATATGCTTTTGTTCGGAGGCTGCTTTGTGCTGGTTGGACTCTTCATCGGCCGCCCCTATTGCCGATACCTCTGCCCGTATGGCGCCATCCTCGGGCTCGTGTCAAGCGTCTCGAAATGGCATGTTCGAATCACACCCACCGATTGCATCCAATGTCGACTCTGTGAAAATACATGCCCGTATGGAGCAATCCAGCCACCGACCATCGATCAATCGCCGGCCGATCGGGAATCGGGCAAACGGCGCTTTGTCGCGTTGCTTGTGCTATTCCCCTTATTCCTAGTCTTCTTTGCCTGGCTCGGCACATTTCTGAAAGTGCCCTTATCCCGTTTGCATCCCGAAGTGCGTCTAGCCGAACAAATTCGCGAAGAGGAACTGGGGATCGCGGAAAAAACAACGGACGCCAGCGATGCCTTCCGGAACACGGACCGGCCCGTGATGGACCTCTACAAATCGGCGATCGCTCGCCAAAACCATTTTGGGCGGCTTGGCGGCTGGCTCGGAGCCTGGGTAGGTTTCGTTTTCGGCTGTAAATGGATCCATCTCTCCCTGCGACGGCGCCGGACGGATTACCGCGCGGAACGTTCGAACTGCGTCGCATGCGGACGATGCTATCGGTATTGCCCCAATGAACAACTCCGACTCGGATTCATTCAAGACATCTCGGAACTCGTGCCAGAGGAGAATGGAAATCTGAAGAATGAAGACCGAAGATCGAAGACCAAAGATTAAAGACCGAAGACTGTAGACTGAAGACTTTGCTTGGTCTTCGGCCTCCAGAACTTTTCAGAATCATGATGCAACCAAGTTCCCACTATTACCCGACTGTATTCTTAACCGCCCTGGTTGCTGGTCTGTTTTCGATTGCCGTCTGCGTGCTCCTTTGGGTCAATTACATCCAGCGATCGGGCAACCTGGCAGAAGATGTGCCGCAGTATTTGATGCTGAAGGAGTCACTGCGGCAGCAGCCGGACAATGCTCCACTGCGGGAAAAGATACGCGGACTGGACCTGCAGTTACGACAGGAATATTTTCGCGAACGGCGTTTTACATATCATGGTGTTTTCCTTCTGCTGGGCGGCTTGGCGACGACTCTGATCACCGCGCGCTGGGCCGCTACATTGCGGCGAAAGTTACCGATGCCCGATAGCATATCCTCCCGGCAAGATCCGGATATGCAGGTGGCTCGATTCGCCTATCCAGCCTTGGCCGTCCTTGGAATCCTGTTCACCGGATCTGCCATCTTGCTCGTGTTGAGCCACCAAAGCCTACCTAGCCGTCTCGGCGAGATGGCCCGTTGGAATCCACCGGATACCGGTTTGACGGGCACCCTTCCAACTCCCAATCCCGCGCCCGCGCCGGACCTTGCAACTCCTGAAGAAATCGCCGTGAATTGGCCCCGATTTCGAGGCCCGCGAGGGGACGGGATATCCGCCTATTCGAACATTCCGACGACATGGCATGCATCGAGTGGCCAGGGAATCCTCTGGAAAGCCCCGGTGCCATTGCCAGGAAACAGTTCGCCCGTGATCTGGGGCAACCATATTTTTCTGACCGGGGCAACCGAAGAGCGCCGGGAGGTCTACTGTTTCGATGCCAGCACGGGCACCCTGCTTTGGCAAAAGGAAGTTCCGGCGGGATCGCCAGACAGCCCACCCCCGAAAGTGACCGAAGACACCGGTTATGCCGCCCCAACCGCAGCCACCGATGGCCGGCATGTGTGTGTCATGTTTGCCAACGGCGATGTGGCCGCCTTCGATTTCGCAGGGAATCTCCAGTGGCATCTTGGCCTCGGTACGCCAAAAAATATCTACGGCCACGCAACCTCCCTGGCGATCTACCGGGATCTTCTCTTCGTCCAGTTCGACCAAGGATCCGCCAAGGATGGCCTGTCGCAGTTACTGGCTCTGGAGACATCGACTGGTGAAATAGTCTGGAAAAAACCGCGGCCGGTTCCCAATTCATGGTCCTCACCGCTTGTGGTTGACAATGCAACACCACCCCAAATCATCGCATGTGGCGATCCGTGGGTCATCTCCTATGCCGCAACCGACGGGGCCGAACTCTGGCGCGCGAAGTGCCTGCGTGCTGATATTGGGCCATCACCGGTCGTCGCCGATGGTATTGCTTATGCCGTGAGTGAATTTCCATGCCTATCGGCTATCCGTATCGATGGAACCGGAGACGTGACTGAAACGCATATCGCCTGGACCGCCGATTCGGGTCTTCCCGATACCTGTGGTCCTCTTGTAACCCCTGACTATGTATTACTTCTGGCCTCCTATGGCACGCTGACCTGTTATGATAAAAACGAAGGGGGCGATCCGCTCTGGGAAATGGACTTTGATGGAAACTTCCGTTCATCCCCCAGCCTCGTGGAAAATCGTGTCTATCTACTGAGCGAAGAAGGCACCGCGTGGGTGGTTGAACTGGGCCGGGAAATGGGCCAACAGATCGCCGAAGCCGACCTCGGCGAACCGTGTGTAACCAGCCCGGCGTTCCAAGATGGCCGGATTTATGTCCGGGGAGCCGAACATCTGTTCTGCATTGGATTGGAGTCGGAAATTAAGAATCAAAATGTCGAAGGAATGGCGGAATCCGAATGAATGCCCATGCCTGACCTAGATCTTAGTTTTGTGGACCAAACGGTTGCCGACATCGGGCGTGGGCCGGAGACGGTGATTCCGATACTGCAGGCGATTCAAGATCATTATCGCTATTTGCCACGCGAGGCCCTGGAGCGTATTTGCGAATTAACGGAGATCACTCCGGCTTCAATCACCGGAGTCTCCACTTTCTTTACGCACTTCCGCCATGAACCAGTCGGGCAACATATCATTCACGTCTGCAATGGGACAGCCTGCCATGTCAAGGGGGCTGAACGAATACTCGACGCGCTTGCCCACCACCTTCGACTTGGCCCTGGCGAGGATACCAGTGCCGATGGCCAGTTTACAGTCCAAGAAGTGGCATGTGTCGGCTGCTGCACGCTCGCGCCGCTATTTCAGATCGAGAATGCGACCTTCGGCCGATTAACACCCCAAACCGTACCAGCCGCACTCGATGCCTTCCGCCATCAACAGGATTCTTCTCAGAAACGTCCGTCTCGTGCCGTCATAACTCCCAATGGGGCAACTGGTGAAATTCGAGTCGGATTGGGCTCCTGTTGCATGGCACAAGGAAGCGGTCAAGTCCACGACGCCATCGAACGGGTCCTCAGCAAGTCGGGCGCACCGGCCGTGGTGAAACAGGTCGGCTGTGTTGGGATGTGCCACCAGACACCACTTGTCGAATTGATTCAATCCGATGGTCAATCATCCCTCTACTGCCATGTTAAGCCTGACGATGCCGAGGGTATTGTTCTTGCACATTTTAGGCCGCGGAATCTCGCGCGCCGTGCCCGTTATGCTGTATCGCGGCTTTTGGATCGACTCCATAGCAACGAGTGGAATGGGGCAAGCATCGCGGCAGCAAGCACCGTCCACGAGTCTCCGATTTGTGCGTTCCTTGGCCCTCAAAAACGTCTGGCAACCGAGTATTGCGGCCAGATTGATCCCCTTGACTTGGATGAGTATCTCCGCCACGACGGTTTCGTCGCTCTCAAGCAATGTCTCTCCGATTCCAGCCCGGAGAAGATCGTGGATGCAATTCGCCAAAGCGGACTTCGCGGTCGAGGGGGAGCCGGTTTTCCAACACATATTAAGTGGGAGACCGTCCGGAACGCCCGACAACCGACGAAGTATCTGATCTGCAATGGTGATGAAGGCGATCCAGGTGCATTCATGGATCGAATGATTTTGGAATCCTATCCTTATCGGGTGATTGAGGGCATGGCGATTGCCGCCTTGGCCGTGGGAGCAAGCGAGGGAATTTTTTACATCCGAGCTGAATATCCACTCGCCGTGCAGCGTATCCGCGAAGCGATTCGCCGGTGCGACCAACGGAAAATCCTGGAGAATGGAACCAGCGGGCGCGACTTTCGATTCCATCTTTCGGTCCAGGAGGGCGCCGGCGCGTTCATCTGCGGTGAAGAGACGGCGTTGATGCATTCGATCGAGGGACGGCGCGGAACGGCCCGTTTGCGACCACCCTATCCGGCCGAATGCGGCCTCTGGCAGCGGCCAACGCTCATCAATAATGTTGAAACGTTCGCGCTGGTCCCTTGGATCCTCCGGCATGGCGCGGACCAATTCGCCGCCCTTGGTACGGATCGGAGCAAGGGAACCAAAGTATTCGCCCTGGCCGGCAAAATTGCCCGCGGCGGCCTGATCGAGGTACCCATGGGTGTCACACTCCGTGAAATCGTTGAGCAGATCGGAGGCGGCATTGCAGGCGGCCGGCGGTTTAAAGCGGTCCAGGTCGGAGGCCCATCCGGGGGCTGCGTGCCCGCGGAACTCGCCGACACACCCATCGATTATGAAGCCCTTTCCCAGGTGGGGGCCATCATGGGCAGCGGTGGATTGGTCGTCCTGGATGACTCCGATTGCATGGTCGATATTGCCCGTTATTTCCTCCGCTTCACACAAAACCAATCGTGCGGTAAATGCACATTCTGCCGCATCGGAACAAAACGGATGCTCGAAATCATGGACCGCATTTGCACCGGCCGCGGGCATCAGGATGATATCCAAAAACTCGAACAGCTGGCCCATCAGGTCTCCGCCGGAAGTCTCTGCGGGCTTGGAAAGACGGCTCCCAATCCGGTCCTCTCGACCATTCGCTATTTCCGAGACGAATACGAAGAACACCTGAATGGCCGCTGCCCGGCCGGCAAATGCAAGGACCTGATTGCGTATCGGGTGAACACCCGCTGCATCGGTTGCACGCTCTGCAGCCAACATTGCCCGGCTGACGCGATCCCGATGACTCCATACCGCCGGCACGTGATCGACTTGGAAAAATGCACTCGCTGCGATACGTGCCGCCAGATATGCCCGATGGATGCAATCCAGATCGGACCGATTGGGTAGAAAGCCAAAGGAACAAAAGGGCCAAAGAGACCAATAGGTGCTGAAAGACATCAAGGGGATAAAGGGCAAAAGGATTGATGATATAACATGGTTCGACTCACTATTGACAATCACGAAATCGAAGTGGCCCCTGGGGCCACCCTTTTGGATGCCGCCGAGCAATTGGGAATCGATATCCCAACACTCTGTTATTTGAAAGGATATAAGCCATCCACATCATGTCTGGTCTGCATGGTGAAAGATTGCCAGACGGGCCGGCTTGTTCCTGCATGCGCGACGCCCGCAGTCGATGGCATGACGATTGAAAGCGAATCGGAGGAACTGGCCCTCGTCCGCCGGACGGCACTTGAGCTGCTTCTCAGCGACCATGCCGGCGATTGCCTGGCCCCATGCTATTTTGCCTGCCCAGCCCATATGGATATTCCACGCATGCTGCATCAGATTGGAGAACAATCGATTCGGGATGCGATCGCCACCATCAAAAAAGACATCGCCCTGCCAGCCGTTTTGGGCCGTATTTGCAGTAAACCGTGTGAAAAGGGCTGCCGCCGTGGCGCGGCGGATGGCCCGGCAGCGATCTGTGAGCTCAAACGCTTCGTCGCGGATGCCGACCTGGCATCCGCGGATCCTTATGCACCCGACTGCCAGCCTCCCACGGGGAAACGGGTTGCCATTATCGGCGCTGGACCCACCGGACTGGCCGCGGCCTACGAATTGGCCCAGGCCGGCCATGCCTGCATGCTTTTCGACGACCAGCCCAAACCGGGCGGCCGGCTGCGAACCGAATTTCACGGCCAAGATTTACCCGAAGATGTTCTCGACGCGGAGATCCACCAGATTCTCCGGCTTGGCATCGATTTAAGAAGCAATTGCCAGATTGGTGCTATCACCCTAGATTCTTCACTGAGCGCCCTTATGCCATTGGATGACATGCATCCGAAGTTCCGTCTCCACGCGAAACATGGATCTACATGCAATGATTTATCCGGGGCATTCGATGCGGTCCTTGTCGCCTGGGGTGCAACCGATCCAAAGCAAGTCGAAAGACGGGGCTTCCAAGCGACGCAACGCGGTCTTGCCATCGATCAGAACACCTACGTAACGAACCGGCCGGGCATCTTCGCGGCCGGGAACGCGGTTCGCGGTTCGGGCCTGGTCGTCCGAAGTGTTGCGGATGGCAAGGAGGCGGCCCAATCGATGATCGATTACCTGGCTGGCCGGCCAATACGAAATCATGGGCGAATCTTCTCGTCACGGATGGGACGTCTCTCCCCCGAGGAGATGGCCGATGTCTTATCCCGCGCATCCTCAGCAGCCCGCAGCGAACCGGACTGCGGCGCGGCCTTCCAACTCGATGCCGCCACGGAGCAGGCAAACCGCTGCTTATCATGCGGCTGTATCGCCCACAATCACTGCAAGTTGGAACGGTATGCCCGGATCTATGGTGCGGATCCGAGACGGTTCGGAGTCCAGCGGCCGGCCCATCGGGTGATTGGGCGCGGTGGCTCGGTCCTCTTCGAACCGGGCAAATGCATCAAGTGCGAACTGTGCGTCCAGATTGCAGAGCAGGCTGGCGAGCCGCTGGGTCTGACATTCGTCGGCCGCGGATTCGATGTCCGGTTACAGGTCCCGTTCGATGGCAGCTTGGATGACGCCCTAACTCAAGTCGCCGCCGCCTGTATCGCCGCCTGCCCCACCGCTGCCCTGACATTCGCGCACCAGCACCGGAATCCGGAATTGGTGACGTTGAAAACAGAATAATCGGTAGCCATCGCCTTCAGGCAAACAGTCTCCAATGGTCTCGGGATGCCCGGCTTCACATCGCGAGGTCGAGGGAAATTACCGACGATGGCTGATGCGAGCATCTCTTCCTGGCTGGACGCATCAACCGGTGATCGGCCGGTCAAGATCGCATAGAGCGTGGCTCCCAATGCATAGATATCGGTCGCCGGGCCAAGCCGGTGGATCTGGCCGGCCGCCTGTTCCGGGCTCATGTAGGCCGGAGTTCCAATCGCGCTCCCCATTCGAGTTTCCTGCGCGTCGCCACCCGATCTGGCAATGAGTGCCTTTTCGCCGCCAGGGATCACCTCTTCGCTTTGGCCGACGACTTTGGCCAATCCCCAATCCACGACAAGTGTTTCTCCGTAATCACCGAGTATGACATTGTCCGGTTTCAGATCACGGTGCAGCACCCCACGGCTGTGCGCGTATCCGACTGCATGGCACCCATTGAGAAAATGCCCTAGTAGTTTCCGCAAGGCCAGGGACCGCTCGCCCGGATCACGACCCGGTCGATCTGCTGCATGAAATGCCTCAATAACGGACTGCAGACTTTTTCCTTTGATGAACCGCATCGCATAGAATGGCCGACCATCGCTGTATTGGCCCATCCCATAGACGGGAACGACACCAGGATGCTCCAAGCTACCCGTGATTTCGGCCTCGCGGACAAACCGGTTCCTGCTGGCCGGACACATGGCATGATCGGCCAGGATCTCCTTCAAAGCAACTTCGCGGTTGAGCTCCCGGTCGAGAGCTACGGAGACTTGTCCCAAACCGCCTTGGGCATACTTTCGAAGTATCTGAAGATGGGTGGATGTGGAAACCGGCTCGTCAGGCATGTCTTTCACCCCATGGGGTGAGTGTGTTTTGGATTACAAAACACGTTCTAAAATTCCACCGCGAACAATTCGACACGGAAACGGATTACCGTACGATGCATTGGAAGGTGATCACATCACCATCGCCGGGCTTGAGAGGTTCGGAAATTTCCCAGCGGAGCCGGAGCGAGCCGGTATTATTCATCACCGATGTGAATGTTGCCTTACGGTTCGTTTTCTCAGAACCGGACACGTACGACAGCCTCGTCGTCAGATTGTCTTCGATCACCACGTCTTGGATAACTTGATTCCCAACATTGTCGTAGCGAATGGAAAAATCGATGATTTCGCCGGGCTGGGCCGAACTCCTAGAAGCCAGTTTGATGATCCGAAGCTGCGGCCGATTTGGTTCATCAATCCGGTAGATCACCGCAAGATGCTTCTGATCCACTGCCGCCAGGGCCTGCAGGCCTTCGATCGCCACTTGGACACCCAGATCGCCAGACCAAGAGATCGCGGACACGATCGCTTCGGCCAATAGTGGAGCTTCGCGATTATCAATGGCACCAGTCCGCATGACTTCCAGATTGGCATATGGCAACAGCGCGCCCGCGTGCACGGCCAATGCCTGTGCCCCATCGACTTCACCCCCCTGTTGCCGGCCCAGCAAAAGGCTCGTTGGCTTCGTGCCGCGACTCGTCTGCGAATCAAGCCGCCGGGACGAAGTGGCCGGTTGTTTTTCATCACTTAGGGAACCGAAGCCGACGTCCCTCCTCACGCCATTGACAAAATCGTGCTGCTGTTGGAAGGTTGCATTCATGACCCGGCGAACCGCGCCAAAACGTGGCGCGTAGATGCAAATCCGGTTGGTCGGCTGCACAAGCGTGCGGCCGTCCAGAGTATCAAATGCGGCGATCGTTTCGGTCGGTTCAAGACCGGCTACCGAACCATCCTTTCGGACACCAGCAGGCAGGCCAAGGTCGCCTCCGTCGCAAAGGACCTCATCCGGCCATGGGGCTTCCGGTAGGAATGGCTCAAGAGGGCAGGCCGGGGCAGGCTGGCAGGCAGATGCCTGTTGAACGTGGCAACCTATGGGATTCGTACGCTCTGATCGAATGGTCCGACCGCGGCACGAGCAGAGAGCGATCACGCCTAAAGCAATAAAGGACCATCGCATCCAGCAAGGCCAGCGGTCGACGTTCAAGGATGTGGCGTGCATCGATTCTCAGATGGCTGCGAAGCTCGGTGTAACCGGAAGAAATGGCATTTGCTCGAACGATCCATCATCCGATGGCTCTATGAAATCATCCGATGGCTGGCTTGGTCCCTGAGGATACAAGAACCAGCCGTCGTGGCTATTCATTCTGACCATGTACAACAACAGGTGGCGATCCGTAATGGAAGGCATCTCCATCGGCATTCGGTTCCGGAAGCCGGCTCCCCATTCGGAGGATTGCTACGGATCGGCCCAATTGATCGGCAACCACGAGCGGATCTTGGCCACTGGGTGCTTCAAACCAACTCTGCCTGTCCGGTTCCTCTTGGATGGGTACGGCCTGATTCGGGTCCTCGACATAGATCACGCGCGTTACATAGGAACCTCGGGCGGCCAGAAGCAACTCGTCCCTCGTGCATTCAATCGGAATTGGAAATCGCAATTCCTCGCCGGGTGGCGGATGCAGGCGATCAATCACTTCGATTGTCGGGAATACTTCCAATCCGGGATAGCCCGGAATATTCGTTATGCGAAGTCGATAAACGCGCGCGATCTGCATGCCGGCCAGCAGGGGAGCCGGCAAGGCCGGGCCAAATGCGTTCCCCTCCACCATCGAGATCATCGCACCCTCAGGCGCGATGATCTTGACCGGCTGAATATAAGCTGACAACGGTCCGCCACCCATCAGTCGCTGGCTGCCAATCGCTCCCGGTGGCATCGCGCCGACATGGCGCCAATGGACCGACCCATCTTGTGCCACAGCGATTGCCGTGAACACTAGATTGATCAGAACTGCCCATTGCAGTCTGCCATTGACTCGAACTTCAGCAAGGCCGAAGCCATAAGACGGGCGGACCGTTGTCATGTGTTTGTTAGAGAAATTGAGAAGACAAGGTGAACTGGACTGACTTGAGTCTTCAGGGTTGGATGGTTAGTGGCTAGGGTGAAACATTCATCGGCCATCCTATCCTATCTGCATGTTGGACATTCATTCCCCATCGTACAATAGCCAGCCGGGTAGGCTTCGTCGTAATAGCCCCCATCATAATCCAC
>JAFGFZ010000378.1 GCA_016930815.1 Pirellulales bacterium
GGGAAAACATGGAAACTAGTATGGCATGATGAATTTGATGGCAATGCACTCGATCTATCCAAATGGGAAGTGCCCGAAAACCAACGCCGGGACGGATGGTGGTCGGCGAAGGCCGTGGCCCTGGATCATGGGAATTTAGCGATCAGCACTCTGGAGGATGGAGGCCGCTATCTCGATGCCTGTGTCCGGACTCGAGGGAAGTTTGAACACACGTATGGTTATTATGTTGCTCGAATTCAATTGCAAAAACAGCCAGGGCACTGGTCGGCATTCTGGCTGTTCAACGGGAGCGTCGGGAAGATAGGAAACGATGGGCGGGATGGGACGGAGATCGATATTTACGAGAAACCATGGCTCGACGATCGAGTTCAACACGCGCTGCATTGGGATGGTTATGGGAAAGAACACAAGTCGGAAAATAAAGTTTCCAAGGTTCCAGGCGTGATGGAAGGCTTTCATACGTTTGCCCTATGGTGGACACCAGATGAATACATATTCTATGTTGATGGCAACGAGGTATGGCGCACGAACGCAGGCGGAGTGTGCCAGGTCCCTCTCTATATCAAGTTGAGTGATGAAATAGGTTCTTGGGGTGGAGATATCAAGGATGCCAAGCTTCCGGATCGATTTCTGGTCGATTACGTCCGGGTCTACGATTTGACGGAAAGAACAAAAAGCAAGGATTGAAATAACGGGATGCATGGATCTTTCGGATCAGAGGAGGCCGGTCAATGACACCGCGTGAACGCGTGCTGGCGGCACTGGACCATATCGAACCAGATCGGGTTCCCGTTGATTTTGGCGGGCACCGGTCGTCTGGAATCGCGGCAATCGCATATTCGAAACTCCGCCGGCTGCTGGAACTGCCCGAACGGCCCGTGCGGGTATATGACATCGTGCAACAACTGGCCGTGATCGACGAAGATGTGCTAGACCGGTTCGGTGTCGACACCATCGAATTAGGGCGGGGCTTTGCGCTTTCTGACGACGACTGGGCCGACTGGGTCCTGCCCGACGGCACACCCTGCCAGGTCCCCGCATGGTCGGTGCCGGAACGGGAACAGGACCGGTGGGTGGTCCGGTCGCAATCCGGCCGAGTCATCGCCGCCATGCCCGATGGGGCCCTCTACTTCGAACAGACCTATTGGCCATTCCTTGATGATGAGGAGAACCTGGACGATCTTCCTGGTGCCTTCGCCGAAAGTATGTGGACAGCGATTGCCGCTCCGCCCGGCCCGGTCAGCGACGACTTGCTCCGCGCGGGAGCCCGCCGCCTGCGGGCCAGAACGGACCGGGCCATCCTTGGCCTCTTCGGAGGCAACCTGCTCGAGTGCGGCCAGTTCCTCTACCGAAACGATGGTTTTCTGATGCGAATGGCCGCCGAACCGCGGCGTGTCCACGCGTTTCTTGACCGCTTGGTGGAACTCCACCTTAAAAATCTCGAACGTTTCCTGGGCCTGGTAGGTGATTCGATCGACATCATCCTATTCGGTGACGATCTGGGCATGCAATCGGGACCTCAAATGTCGCCCGCCATGTATCGTGAATATTTCAAGCCGCGCCATAAGACCATGTGGAACCGCGCGAAAGAATTGGCCAATGTCAAAGTCCAACTCCACTGCTGTGGCGGTGTCCGTCCCTTGCTGCCGGACCTGATCGATGCCGGTTTGGATGCCATCAATCCCGTCCAAGTCAGTTGCCATGGCATGGATGCCGCTGAACTGAAAGCGGAGTTCGGTGATCGGATCACATTCTGGGGCGGCGGTTGTGACACGCAGCGGGTGCTGCCGGAATCCAATCCCAGCGAAGTTGCCGAACACGTGCGGCGGCAAGTTGGAATCCTGAAACCGGGCGGCGGATTCGTATTTCAACAAGTTCATAATATCCTCGCTAACGTCCGGCCGGAAAATATTGTGGCCATGTTCGATGCAGTGAATGGGTACATCCTTGGTGCCTGATACCCATTGGTCAGGTGATGAGCCGGAGCACGGTTTGATTAGAGTTCCTAAGTCCATCGGAGCTAACCCAATCGATGAACCGGCGCGAAAGACTGATGGCCACTTTGCGTGGCGAACCGGTGGACCGCCCAGCGGTCTCCTTCTATGAACTCAACGGTTTTGACGAGAATCCAAACGATCCTGATCCGTTCAATATCTATTCGCACCCTTCCTGGCGGCCGTTATTAGATCTATGCCGGGAGCAGACGGATCGTCTGGTCATGCGAGGTGTCGCCTATTCCTCCATCCAGCCGAATCCTCTGGATGGTATCTCGGAGTCGGAAACCTATCTTTGCAATGGCAGCCGAATAACTGTGCAACGAGTTCGAATTGGGGATCGTCTCCTGACATCACGAACGCGTCAGGATCCTGATTTAAATACTACCTGGACGGAAGAGCACTTGCTCAAGAATGTCGATGATCTCCGAGCATTTCTAGCGATCCCCTTGCCGAGTTCAATCGGTTCCCTGGATACCGAGTCAGTGACTCGAACCGAAGCCGCATTAGGAGATACGGGTCTTGTGATGATCGATACTCCGGATCCGCTCTGTTTGGCTGCGTCCCTTTTCCACATGGCGGAATACACGATCCTTGCCCTGACCGAAAAGGCCCTGTTTCACCGGCTCCTTGAAAAGTTTGCTTCGGTCCTTCTCCCCAGGACGGAAGCCGTGTCCGAAGCGCTGCCCGGTCGTCTCTGGCGGATTTACGGGCCCGAATATGCATCGCCTCCGTTCTTGCCGCCGTCCCTATTTCGAGACTATGTCAACCGGTATGTCCAGCCGATGATTGGTGCGATTCATCGATCCGGTGGTTACGCCCGGATCCACTCCCATGGGAACCTGAGGGCAATCCTTGATGCCATTGTTGACATGGGCGCGGATTGCCTGGACCCGATCGAGCCGCCCCCTCAAGGCGATGTTGCTTTGAGGGATGTACGGGAACGCTATGGAAAGGATCTGGTCCTCTTTGGAAATCTGGAAATCAGTGATATCGAAAACCTGCCCACAGAACGTTTCTCGGAAATCGTGAAACGTGCGCTGGCTGAAGGAACGTCAGGTACAGGCCGTGGATTTGTCCTGATGCCATCCGCATCTCCTTACGGGAGAGAACTGTCGGCGCTGACATTACGCAACTACGAGAAGATCCTGGAAATCGCACTCGCATGGAGCTAGCCCGGTCTAGGGAAGCCGGTCGAAATCTTTGGAGCGAGTTCCCAGTTTGGACCAGATATCCAGATCGACGCTTTCTTCGTAGGCCTGCACGGATCCGTCGCACATCACGACCTGCACTGTGCCTCCATGTTCGCTTGAAAAAGAGATTTGGTACGCCTGGCATTCGGCGCTTCCGGCATTTTCTTCTTGCAGCCCGCACGGGTAGATCAGCGGGCCCTTGTAGATATTCGGAGCGACACCGGTCGATCCGAGCGCTTCGGAGGAGTCACGCGCCGAAGGGCCGTCGGTATCGTCACCTCCGATGTACCAGTGATCTTTCCGGCTACCTATGGTCTTTTCTGGCCGGGGATAGCCATTCGCTTGGCCAACGCGCGTTAGCGCATCGATATCAAATGATGCCTCACCGACGGCGATGGTTTTCGACAGGCCATCGGTGATCTTCTTATAGCTGACAACGTCCAGACTTGATTCTGGGTAGCCCTCGCCCTGTACGGCATTCACATTGACTCCGTACAGGACGCCATCCAATCCCGCCATGGCGTGTGGTGTGTTCTGACTGACGACGACGCCCGATGCACAGCCCAGATAGGATCCGGGAACGCGCCGTTGCACATACCACGGGTAGCTCGAGACATCTGGCATATGCTCGGGCAGACCGGCGGATGGGCACCGGTAGACCGGGATCAATGTCTCGACCGCTTCAATGTTTTTATATTCAATACTAGTGATCGGATAGGCGTAGACTGGCGATGGAGAGGCCCACTGGAAGTTGGAGATTCCACTTACCGCTGCTCCACCCTCCCCTAATGTCATCAAATCCTTGAGGGAAGTGTCCTCCAAGTAAGGGAGGATGAACGCGGTCCACATGGCCCCTTCTTCCAATGCGGCACCGATTGGCAGGACACCGTGGGCCCCGTGATAGTTTTGAAGTGCCAGCCCAATTTGTTTCAGGTTGTTCTTGCAGGAATTGCGCCGAGCAGCCTCCCGAGCCGCTTGGACGGCTGGAAGGAGCAGCGCAACGAGAATACCGATGATGGCAATGACGACGAGGAGTTCAACAAGCGTGAACGCAAGTTGCCTTGTTTTTCTGTTTTCCGAACGATGACCAACGTACATAATTCACGTCTCCTCTCTGAAAAGACGGTCTGAAATCCGTGGTAAACGACCACCCTATTGTGGCCGGCCTCCCGACCGGGCCACCCTGTTGTGGCTGGTCTCCTGACCGGGCCACCCTATTGTGGCCGGCCTCCCGACCGAGCCACCCTGTTGTGGCTGGTCTCCTGACCGGGCCACCCTGTTGTGGCCGGTCTCCTGACCGGGCCACCCTGTTGTGGCCGGTCTCCTGACCGGGCCACCCTGTTGTGGCCGGTCTCCCGACCGAGCCACGGGCTGGTAGGGGTGAGGTCAACACAATCGGTAAGTTATGGATCGCCCGCGTCTTAGTATGACATTGGGTTTCGGAAAATGGAAGAGATCCGTAGAGCCCCAATCCCGCCTGCCGCCATGCCATGGATCCGTCGAATGGCAACAGAAGTTCGTGGGAAAAAATCATGATTGGGCCTGGAAATTGGCCTGTTACCTGCTAATAATCATGGCGCCAGATCCGAATACTCGCCATAAGGATGAAACGAGCCATGGCTTTTCGACGAATGCTTTTCGTGCTGCTCGCGCCTGCCTTGGGAACGATCCTAGGCTGCGATGATACTACCGTGAAACATGACGAAATCGACAAGATACTCATCGAGTCGAATAGGGTTATCTCAACCGATCCGGCGAAGGCAGTTGAATTACTGAACCGGGTGATCGAAGCCAAACCGAGTGAATATGCCTACTATAGTCGTGGATGGTGTTACGCCAGGATGAACGAGGACGAAAAGGCGAAAGCGGATGTTAGCCAAGGCCTGAAAATCTCTCCAGACCACCCCGGCCTCAAGTGGCTCGAAGGAGAACTCAAAAAACCGGTGGGCCAGCGAAAGCTCAGCGTGCCAATCGACAAATTGCACTGATGCGCTGGCCGATTCGATCGGAAATTGGTCCATGCACGGCCTAGGGCGGCATCAAGCATCAGCAGCACATGGTTCAGGGCAGGCCGCTCTGCGCCATGATCCATGCAGGCTTCAAGAGGCCTGCCATGACGGTGTCGGTTGCCTGAACGCGATGACTGGATGGACTTCTCGCAAGACTTGTCCGGCTTGTTCGGACATTCGATTTTCCGAGTTTGGCAGTGGATATCGCCGCTGAACCACCGGTGGCAGGTTCGGGGCCAGAGCCGAAGTTCTGTTGCCAAACCAGGAAGTCATTTCCATCGACATCGGCGTCGCCGTCGGCATCTCCGTCCGAACGCTGTGCTGATTCGATAGTTCCGAAACCACTTCCCCAGATTTCCAAATCATCCCCATCCACACTCCCATTGAGATTGAAGTCACCAGCCAGTTGGCCGGCAATTGAGAAATGATCAAGGACTCCAATGTACGAACCATCGGCATTGAAGGCATGCATTCGGAAATCGAGTGTATTTCCGTGGATTACAAATTCGGTATACCCGTTCACGAGTCCACCGACGATTGGTTGCGGATCGCCCAGGACGCCATAGGAACTCTGAATCGCCCACATACCGGGCAGGTCGTGGGCCCCGCCAACCGTCATGTGATCCCAATCGGCGACGATTGGCTCGGTGAGATCGAGCCAGCTTCCTTGCCCGGTGATGACATAGTGGACGTTATTCAATTCACCGCGCTCGTATTCGTGCGTGTGGCCGCTGACAATCACATCCACACCGTATTGCTCGGCCAGCGGCACCAGGTTTTCACGGAACGTCGAGTTCCCATCGATCCATCGCTCGCAGTAGGGTGGAACATGAACCCCGAGCACTGTAAAACGGGGATCCGGATGGGCCTGTAAAATACTTTCCAGCCAGCCTCCAGTGATGTCGATGTAACTGCTGAAATAATCGATCGCGATGAACAGGACTCCCGCCTGCTCGAATGCGAATGATCCGTAACCGGAGGTGTACGGCGCGCCGCGATCCTGGCTCGGCATATCGGCAAAATTCCGAAGGATACTGCCGGAATCCCCATCATGGTTGCCCCAGGCGTTGAACCAGGGGATCGACGGACCGAGGTGCTTGGCCACGCGGTCGAGATAGTAATTGCGGGTGTCTGCATAGCTGGAGCCGTTCTCGGCCAGATCGCCCACCGAGAATGCGAAATCGATTCCCTGGGTAACCATGTGGTCAAGCATGGAGTTGGTCGGTGCATAGGGATCCGCGGACCAGGTGCCGTGATTATGGCCTTGGCTGTCACCCCACATCGCAAAGCTGAAATCGATTTCGTTCGTCGTGAACGTGGTGAACGTGCGATCTTCCGTCATCGGGGTACCGGTGTTGTCCAGAACGCGGAAATGGTAGGACGTTTCCTCTGCAAGACCGCTCATTTTCGCCTTATAGATATACGTCCCTGCGAAACCGCTCGCAGTACTCGAAGCTGCCACGCTGCTGCCGTATTCCATGTCTAGACCATACTCGACGGCCATGGGCACGTTGCCGTTCATTTCCCACATCACAACGATCCCGTCCGTATCGACATTCTGCAGATAGGGATTCGTAACAAATTCCAGTTGCTCTGGTGCGTCCGAGAGACTTCCCAAGAAGGCTGCCTGGACATCGGAGAGTGCCCAATTGTAAATCGCAAGGTGCGATACCTGGATCGTGTTATCTTCCCCATTTTCATCCGCGAATACCAGGAGCGTTGGATCGAGCGAGAACCGGCCGTCGATGGACTGCGGGGTCCCATCGAGGATCTTCTCACCATCAAGATAAATGTCATAGCGGCTACCATTATCCACGGAAATAACGAGCCGATACCAGGTATTGGGTGCAATACCCTGGCTCGAATAACCGGTGGCCGCGACACCGATGGCGCCAGTCACAGGCCGGACAAAAGCATCCCCGTCATTCGAATTGGTGGTATTGGTCTGGTAAAACGTGATCCATTGGTTGATCGATGGAGCCATGAAGTCGAACGCAAGCGTGAATTCGTTGACATAATTCCCACCCCCATTGGGATCGATGCCATGGTGCATGGTGTAGTAACTTCCAACGCCGATTTCAGCCGCGCCATCGCTAGGCTGGAATCCGGCTACCGCCGTGTCGGTGCCGTGGAGGGCCAGATCGGTTCCGATGGTCGCATGAACCAGATCTTCTGGATCGTCGAAATTCCACTCTCCAACCGGATTCATCTCCATGATCAGGCGAATCTCGTCCGCCGTTAAGGCTCGATCATAGACGCGGACGTCGTCGATCGTTTCAGGTAACACGATATTTTCGTTGTCGTCGTGATAACGGCCAATTTCAAAACCGTCCGAGCCTACCGGATCCCAATCGATCGACCCGGTATTGGCTTGCTCGGCGACCTGTTCCCCGTTGATGTAGAGCCGCTGCATACTGCCATCATAGGTCCCAGCAACGTGATACCAGGTGCCGGTTTCATAACCGGAAGCTGCCAAATAGATCATGTCTGTGTTTTGCGTTTTCAAGCCAAACGATAGACCACCACCTGTCATCGTATTGAGGCAATAGCCTGATTCGGTGGAACCGGTATCGTGCACCCAGCCAGCAATACCACCCCAGTCGGGGAAGGGGCTGTGAACGTTGACCCAAGCGGATATTGTCATGGTGTTGGCCAGTTGCAGAGTCGTTACTTGCCCAACCGAGATGTAGTCATTACTCCCATCGAATGCGAGGCTGCCAGCGAGGAAACCATCCGTCCATTCGGTGCCTGCCATGTGAAACAGAGTGCCGTTTGCTCCACCCACACTATCAACAGCTGTCAAGCCGCTCTTCTCGTCAAGCTTCCAACGATGAATCAGGCCAGGCACCGGATCGTGTGAACCAGAGCCGGCATCGCTTTCTTGGCCGGAATCGCATTCCAGGATTGAACGAACCAGGGAGGTTCCCATAATGTCGGCGGATGGGACAACAGGATCACGAGCCCCGAACAGAGAGTTCTGCCCGATCGGCGATGCACTCAGGAAGGTCCGAGGTTCCAGCAGTTCGATGCGAACGGATCGGCGCCTGGTGGCATGCTGCCTGCAAAAAGAACCACCTCCATCGCGCTGAAATGATCGGACGAGCGAGGCAATCAACGAGGAAGAACGATCCATTCCCGCCATGTTCGAAACTCCTGAATCCATTAAATAAATAAAAAAACGGATAAAATCGTCCGTTTTGAATCAACCCACCACCGAATGGCATGCGCTTTGTTCGGCAATTCCTATTATCCGATGAAGGGTGCCGTATGGCAAGGATATATCATTAATTCTGGTGAAATGACTTGAACCGGTTTCATCACTTGAATTCTGCCCCTGGCAGAAGTGAAATAGCCGATCAAAACGTGACCGGCGGGTTTGCCATGGCGGGTCTGAAACCGGTTCTAAACTATTTAACATGGGCCTTGACAGTTCATGCCAAATTCTTTGCAGTAGTAGGGCGGGGAACATAGGCAACAACCGTTTTGCCGGCCATGTCCGCAATCGTGGCGGGGATGGGGCTTGTATTCGGATCCAACGTCATTTCTACAAGAAAAAGTGTGATTATGAAAAACATTGCATGGCTCGTTCTATGGTTGATGCTCGGTTCCTTTGTCCCGGCGGCGCAAGGCCTGGACGATGCATCACTGGAAAAGGCAAGAGAATCCGCGAAAATCGCGAGTTATTCCTTGAGCAAGGTCCAGCGGTGGCTCCATGAAGTGGCATTGACAAAGATTGAGCCGGAAACAGGCCTCTACCATCCAGATGGAAACTTCAACTACCAGGATGCGTGGGCCGATTGTTATCCTTTTCTAGTTTGGGCCGCGTGGGCCACGGACACCGATGCCTTGAATGGGCCGGTTCGAAGTGCTTTGCACGCGGAGATCAAGAACTGCGGGAAAGGATTCTTTACCGAAACCGCCAACACATTTGGTGGCAGTGAATACGTCAAGGACGGGCTGGTCGCTATCGTCGAGGTGACTGGAAAAGATGAATGGTTCGATCGGATGCAAGCGATTGAAGACGAAATATGGCAAGCCCCTACGATTGAAACACCCTATGGCATGATTCCATCCAAGAACATCGAAATCAATGGGGAGCAGATTCAGGTCCTGGCGCGCCTTTTCACCATGACCGGGGATAAGAAATACCTCGAATGGGCTGAACGGCTGGCGAACTATTACCTGCTTCCAGGGAATTTCGTTCCGTCCAGATTGCGCGACCATGGCTGCGAAATTGTTGGGGGACTGGGCCTCCTGCTTGGTGTCGAATCGGAGCACCATCCCGAAAAGGCAAAGGCTTATCTGCCACTCGTCAAAGAAATGCTCGATGAGATACTCGAACACGGAGCCAATGAAGATGGAATCATGTTCGACACGCTGGGGAAACCTGATAGCCGCTTAAGTGATGGCTGGGGCTACAACTATGTCGCCTACCTTTGCTACGACATGGCCGCCGGCGAGCCGGTGTACCGCCCCCATATCGAGCAAACACTCCGCAATCTGGCGAAGCCTCTCTACCAAAACTATCTGTGGGAAGGGAACAATATCGATGGTTTTGCCGATTCGATTGAAGGTGGCATTTATGTCCTGAACCGGCTCCCAGTTCCCGAAGCTGCGGCTTGGATTGATCGGGAAATGGCCACGAACGTCGTCCGATCCAATGATCCGTTAGAGACGGCACCACTCTGGGGAACCATGAAACTCGAATCGAATGGTGTTCGGACGACGATTATGCACGCCTTGATGCACACGCGCGGGCTCCTTGCACGACCGTGGCGCCAGGACCTATCCCTGGGGGCAAGTGATACACAAGATGGAATGGTTGTTGTTATGAAGGCGAAGCGGGACTGGTCTGGTGAACTCGTCTTCGATATGCCGCGGCATCGAGTCTGGATGGGTTTCCAAAAGGACTGGCCGCGCATGAATACCATGCCCGAATGGTTCACGGTCGAAGAAAGAAAGGAATATGCCGTGGTGGACATTGCGTCCGGTCTGGAACAAACGGTTCCCGGAAAACGGCTCCACGAAGGTTTGCCTGTCGAACTGGCAGAAGGCGAGGAAAAGCTCTTCTTGATCCGAATCCATCCATAATCTCGCATCTCCTACACAAAAACCACGTGGCACCCTGTTTCGCGTAGTTGACCATGTGGCATCGCGCGTCGTGTGGCTCTTGACCACTCGCCTAGCATCCAGTGAGAGATAGAATGATGGAAAGGGTGCTAGAGATTATTCTTTTTGTAGGGATTCCACGAGGATGGCCCATTTCAAATGAATTGCATGAGCGAAGAAGCCCGGCTTTTTGAAAAAGCTGGGCTTCTAGCCGGGCTTCTAGAGGGGCTTGGTGCGATATGCATGCAACATGATTGAACGGGACATAGTCATTCTTATTTGAGATTCTCTGAATGTTGAGTAATCTAGAGATAGAGGAGCAGTCGAACAAACGACTTCTCTTCCATCCCCTCTCCCTCTGGGGGAGAGTTCAGGTGAGGGCAATGAAACAGGAAAGTTATTTTTTTGGCCGTCCCGATAAGCTGGACTTTCATGACAACGATATGGACCAAGGCACACTCCTAGATACAATTTGTCATGGCTGAAGTTACACCAACGCGTGTCCGCTCCATCCTCAAAAAGCACATGCTTTTGGACGGTTACCCAATCGTGCTCGACATGGAGCATAGCCAGGGATCGCGGCTTGTGGATCGCCTCACAGGGCGTTCGTATCTTGATTTCTTTACATTCTATGCAGCCAATCCGCTCGGGATGAACCATCCCAAGCTAGTCAATAATCCTGATTTTCTAGGTCGGCTTGTCGCAGCAGCGATTAACAAGATATCCAATTCGGACGTCTATACCGTCCACTTGGCCCGATTTGTCGACACATTTTCGCGCGTTGGAATTCCGGATCACCTGCCACACGCTTTTTTTGTCGCCGGTGGTGCATTGGCCGTCGAGAACGCGCTCAAAGCGGCCTTCGATTGGAAGGTCCGCAAAAACTTCAAGAAAGGGTGCCAGCGTGAGCTTGGAACGCAGGCACTCCACCTGGAACAGGCGTTCCACGGGCGGTCCGGTTACACGATGTCGATGACGAATACGGATCCGGTGAAAATCGCCTACTTCCCGAAATTTAATTGGCCACGAATTATCAATCCGAAGGCGAACGGGCCTCTTGCGCCGGAAGAGTTGGAACAAGTCGAAAAAACCGAAAAGATCGCGATCAACCAAGCCAAGGATTTTTTTCTAAAACGAAAAGATGATATTGCCTGCGTTGTGCTGGAACCCATCCAAGGAGAGGGTGGCGACAACCATTTCCGGCCAGAGTTCTTGCGTTGCCTGCGAGACCTGGCGCATGAAAACGATGCGTTGCTCATCTATGACGAGGTTCAAACAGGAGTTGGTCTGACTGGCACGTTTTGGGCTTACGAGCAGTTGGGTGTTGAACCGGATATTTTGGCTTTTGGCAAGAAGTCCCAGGTTTGTGGAATTTTGGCGGGGCATCGAATCGATGAAGTCGAGGACAATGTCTTTCGGAAGTCGAGCCGCCTGAACTCGACATGGGGAGGGAATCTTGTGGATATGGTCCGATTCGATCGGATTCTCGAAGTGATCGAAGAGGACCATCTCGTTGACAATGCCGCGGACGTTGGAAATTATTTGCTGGCTCGAATTCGCGAGTTTGCCAACGAGATGGAATATGTCAAAGCCCCACGTGGCCGGGGCCTGATGTGTGCTTTCGACCTACCCAGTCCCGAAATACGGAATCAAGTCATCAAAGCCTGCTTCGACCGCGAACTGATCATCCTCGGTTCCGGAACACGTACAATCCGATTCCGGCCCGCGCTGACGGTTTCGAAAGAAATAATCGACGAAGGGCTCGGCATTTTGCGCCAGGCCCTCAAAGCGGTAATGGAGCCTCCCTTGACGGGCGAATCCATGTCCATCTCCGAATGCCAATCCCAAATCAGAATAGAAAAATAAACCCGTAGGGCAGCGCCGTTGACAATTTTCTAAATGAATGTTTCTAAGGTCATGTTTCCCACGGGCGTGTTTCATGTTGTGTATTTGGAACTTTAAATGCGTTTCGCCGAAGGCGAAATGGACCGTAGCCTAGGACAACGAGGGCGATGCCCTGGCGATGAGAGGATTTGCGACAGATTGATGGCGTAGAACGTGTATCGATTCAAGAAAATGCCGCGGCGCGTTGCGCGATTTCTTCGATTTCTCTTTGGATCTTTTGGACGAATGGATTGTCCTCGAAGGTGCCTCGAACTGCCGTGAAATCGGCAGTCAACTCGTTGGACGACGGGTTGACACCGAATCCGGTCCGAGTCAATTCGTCGAATTCCCGGTTTGCATCGCCGAGGATCAATTTGAGGAATTTCGTTCGAACATCTCGCCATGACTCGGCCGCAGCCTTTACATCGTCGGCCGTCATCATGGGGATCTCTTTACCGAAATGTTTCCGGTATGCCCAGACGACCCATGCCCATTCGTCTTCGAGGTAGGCTGCATGGATTCGACCCAGTTCCAATTGCAGGCGATCGATCGAGTCGATTTCCCCCGATTCGATCCGGTCCGCAAGCAGGTCGAATCGAGATTGAGGCATCATCTGTCCGGCCAGGTCAATCCATTCTTCACTGAAGACGGCATCCGGAGCAATGGCGAGTGACTTGGCCAGATCGTTCATTCCATTTCTCCGTGCGATTTCGATACGGGACACAAGCCGTTCCTGCAGGTACATTTCGATCCCGCCCCGGTAGTACTTGATGCCGGTCCGGAGCAAAACGCGACGGACCTCCGCGCCATGGATCATCACGAATTGTTTGGAACGGTCCGTTGTTTCCATGAGGTTGCGGAGTATCTCGGATCCGCGTAGCATCCTGCCGACAGTCAGGGGGCTGAAGACGTCAAAATCGATGATATCACGCCGAACCGGCCCCCGGCGACGATCGCGGGCCGGCCATTTGGCGCCGTCTCGGACTGTCCCGACCGTGGATAGGTACATACCGGGTACCATTTCACAGCGGCCATCCGATTTTGCCTCGATATGGCTGAATGGGAAATCACGCGTGTCGAAAGTCCGTGTGTGTTTACCCAACACGACCGAGAACGGGCCGACCCGGCATGGCCACATCATGTACGAAAACGAACCGGTCTTGCATCCACGTTCGAGCTTACCTTCATGGACGGGGCCCAGTTTGTACATATGATTCGATTGGTTCGTACCGCTGCCCGCGTTGTAGAAACTGAAGAGCCCGGCAATCAGAAGTGTGCTTTTATGGTGCGTTACCGTATAGGGTCCGGCAAAGACGCTACATGCCTCGCCATGAAACCCTTCACAATTCGCGAAGAAGAGGGATCCTTCGGCCGAGAACTGTTTCCCAATCTGGCAGCCTTGACCAACGAAGGATTGGCGGACGATGGCACCATCGGACAACGTTGCTCCTTCCGCAAGGATAAAATGTTCGGCAACCACGCCGGGACCGATGAAAGTCGCAGCTTCGGGGCAGCTCAAAATCGTGCCATCCTCGAGCGCGGATGCGCCTTGGATATTTGCCGCATCGCTGATTTCGACGTTCACAATCCGCGCCACCGAAGAAATGCGCGCGCCGGAACCGACCGTTCCCGTATCCTTCCGCGCTGATTCCGCGGCCTGTTTCACCAGGGTCGCCAGCCTATGAGTCATGGTCGGCCGCCATCGGACGAGGCACTGGAGGTATGCGAGCTGGGCCGAGAGATCATTCAGGAGGATCACCTCGCGGCCACCTCCTTCATTCACGGCCTGGACCTCGATACCATTCCCAAATCTCGCACCGGGATTCGTTTCCATGATCCCGACACCCTCGATCGAAACTCGATCGCGGATGGTGTAGTTTGCGATATGGGAACCGATATTGGCGATACGACCATTGTCGCCGATTGTGCAGTTGGCAAGAACGGCATCGTAGATTCCGGCCAGTTTGGGCGGGCCACTATCGTTCGGGACCAAACCATTGAATGTTCCAAGTCGGATATCACCGATGAATTGGACCCGCCGGACCCGGTCGGCTCTGAAATCGGTTGCCACTTGGACACGCGACCAATCCTCGGCCAGGCAGCCATTCGATTCCAGTGCATCAATTTGTCCGGAGGTCAGGGGTTGGTACTGCTTCGTCGTAGGCACAGGATTCCTCATTTCATTGAGTATGATGCGTTTCCCACAGATCGGGGATAAGTTCGCGGGTTTTGTTTTCCATTTCCTCATCGCTAATCGCGGTCAAACGGCCTTCCTTTTCGTACTGATCCATTACCCATCGAGCCAGTTTGTGGATTTTGATTTTGTTAACACGATCCCGGCCAGTGAGGCCGAAGAACTCGTTAACCCAATGGGTGATCCCGTCGGCGCCGCTTTTATCGGTGATTGCAACTTTTGGAGGGCGGTTCAACAATTTGGTGGTGTCCATGATGTTGTAGATCCGTTCGTCGCTCCGTAATCCGCTGGCATGGATGCCAGCTCGCGTTGTGTTGAAGTCTTTGCCGACAAACGGGTAGTGTTCCGAAATTGGAAATCCAATGGATGTCATGTATTCGGCCAATTCCGTGATAACCGTTGTATCGATTCCGCATAGATCCCCTTTCAGGGCGATGTATTCCATGAGAGCGCCTTCGATTGGCGGATTGCCGGTCCGTTCACCGTAACCGAAAAGAGTGCCGTTGAATGCATCACAGCCATAAAGCCATGCGGTCGATGCGTTCGAAAAAACACGGTGGAAGTCGTTATGCCCGTGCCATTCCAGACGATCTGAGGGGACACCGCATTCCCGATTCAGTTTGTAGATTAATTTTGGAATGCTTCGGGGTAATTCGGCGTTTGGATAATGAATTCCGAATCCCATCGTGTCGCAGAGTCGAATCTTGACTTTCATGTTCTCGGGGACCGCCATGGACATCTCCTGCAACCGGTCGACAAATGGCAAGACGAATCCATGAATATCCGCGCGTGTTAGATCCTCCAAATGGCATCTTGGCCGTACTCCGGCGTCAAAAGCAGCATCAACAATTTCACAATAGTTTTCCATGCACTCCTTGCGGCTTTTGAATTTGAGCTTATGGAAGATGTGGTAGTCGCTGCTACTGGTCAGTATCCCAGTCTCCTGTAATCCAGCTTCCTTGACGAGTCGAAAGTCGCCTTCTTCCGCGCGAATCCACCCGGTGCATTCGGGATACCGATGCCCTAATCCGCGGCAGCGGTCCAATGCCTCACGATCATTCTTCGTATAGAGAAAAAACTCGGTCTGGCGGATGGTACCATTGGGGCCACCTAATCGAGCCAGCAAGTCGTAAATCCGGACCATTTGATCGACCAGGTACGGAGGACGGGCCTGCTGGCCATCGCGAAACGTTGTGTCCGTCACGAAAATATCCCGGGTTTTGACCGAATTGAAATCGAATTCGACTGGTTGGCCGTCAATGATTTCGATAACGGGCTGCTTTACGAATTTTATCAGAGGAGGCAGGTCATAAGTGAATGTATCTTCGATCAGATTCGGCTCGGTCGTGTCTGTCAGCGGATGCTTTTGGCGTTCACTGGACATGGCGATCTCCTAGAAAAGATATAGCGAGCGTGAGGGAGCGAGAAAAGAATGGAATTGAGCGGTTAAATCTCCTTTACGAACCAATCGAACCGCTGCAGACGGTCGGAATGGCGGGGAGGTCTACGAGCCTGAAAGCCGGCCGATCAAAAAACCGGATTTTCAAGGTTCGGTCCGTTCGTCAAACTGGCGATAACCAGGATTTTCACGAAGAGGGCTTGCGTATGGGATTGACTTTCAAACGTCGACCCCTTGATCCTTGCATACTTTCGTGATGAAATCAACGGCTTTTCCAATCGAATCGACCGCCAGGGCTGCTTCTTCTTCCATTTCGATACCGAATTCCTCTTCGAACATTGCGACAAGTTCGATCGATTGAATACTTTCAGCCCCCAAATCGATTGTGAATTTGTCTTCATTCTTGATGGTTGCGGGATCGATTCCCAAAAGCTGCCCGGTGACAGCCTTGACGCGTTCTTCGACGGTAGCCATGACGAATCTCCTTCACGAGAGTTCCAATTTACTTTTTCTTTTGCTTTTCCATGGCGATCTCATAGGTATCGCCGGCAATCGCGCGTTCTTCGTCGGTTGGGATGACGAGCAATTTGACGCGGCTGCTGGCGTCGCTGATTTCACCTTCCACGCCCACGGTTTGTTTGTTTCGAAGCAAATCGAGTATGATTCCAAGCGGTTCGAAACCGCGGCAGATTTTTTCGCGAACGTAGGTGGAGTTTTCTCCAATTCCGCCGGTGAAAACGATGGCATCAACACGTCCCATCGCGGCGGCGTATGCACCGATATATTTTTTAATACCGTAACAGAAGACATCAATTGCCAACGCTGCTCGATCATCATCTTCCCGTGCTTTTTCGACAAGCGTCCGCATATCATTGGAAATGCCTGAAATCCCTAGTAGGCCGCTTTTCTTGTTGCACAAGGTCTTGAGGGCGTTGGTATCGTAGCCCTTCTCGGCCAGATAGAACAGAATGGCTGGATCGAAGCTGCCGCTCCGCGTGCCCATCACCAGGCCTTCGAGCGGCGTGAGGCCCATGGATGTATCGATACTCCGGCCGTCTTTCACGGCGGTGATGGAGCAGCCATTTCCCAGGTGGCAGGTGATGCAGTTGATATCGTACTTGTGCCTTCCGAACAGTTTGGCCGAACGCCGAGCGACCCAGCGATGCGAGGTGCCGTGAAAGCCATATCGCCGGATTCCGTATTGTTCATACAATTCGTACGGCAGAGCATACATATAGGCGACTTTAGGAATCGTGGTGTGGAATGCCGTGTCAAAACAGGCGACTTGGGGAATGTCAGGCAGCGCGTTCTGCGCCGCGCGTATCCCGCTCAGATTGGCCGGATTATGAAGTGGTGCCAGATCGGCATACCGCTCGATGGATGCGATCACATCATCGTTAATGTGCACCGACCCCGTGAATTCCTCACCGCCATGAACCACCCGGTGACCAACTGCTTTGATTTCATTGAAACTGCCGACAACCTGTGTCGCGCCTTCGGTGAGTGATCGCAGGATCAGCAGCATTGCCTCTTCATGATCGGCGACCGGCATTTCTCGGTAGTGCTTTTCGCCGCCATTATCTTGGACGAGGGACGATTCGGATTCACCGATTCGTTCAACCAATCCTTTGGCCAAAATTGTCCAACCAGGCATTTCGTAAAGCTGGTACTTGATGGATGAACTACCACAATTAACCACAAGGACTTTCATGGATCGAAAAGGATGGCAAAGTAATATTAGGGGGAATGATTAGAGCCGGTTTGGAAGCCCTCGTGGCGAACCTGGCGATGACGTATTTCTCGGCGATTTGACAACTTTCAGTCGCTGAATTCAAGTTTTGGAACCGGTTCTAGTTTGTTTGAGCGAGACAGATGGCAGTGGTTGCCACAATATCATCCACGCTGGCGCCGCGGGAAAGGTCACTGATCGGTTTGGCAAATCCTTGCAGGAACGGTCCAATTGCTTTCGCGCCGGCGAGATACTGGGTCAATTTGTAGGCGATGTTCCCGGCATTCAAGTCAGGGAAGATCAAAACATTTGCCCGGCCAGCCACATCACTGGTCCCTTTGACTTTCTTTGCCGCCACGGCTGGCACGATGGCCGCATCGGCTTGAAACTCGCCATCCAGCGAGATGTTTTGGTTCCGTTCTCTGGCGATCCGGATCGCTGCCACGACTTTGTCGACATCCGCATGGACTGCACTCCCCCGGGTGGAAAAAGAGAGCATGGCAACGCGGGGTGTATCTTCGAGCAGCTTGGCGGCGCTGGCCGCCGAGGCAAGCGCAATGTCGGCCAGCTCCTCGGAAGATGGGCTGATATTCACGGCACAATCGGCAAAGATATACGGACGGCTGGGACCGCCGTCCGGGGCTGGAACAAGCATCAGGAAGAAACTCGATGCCGTCTGGATTCCCGGCGCGTAGCCGATTGCCAAAGCGCCGGATTGAATGACAATGGCCGTGGCCGTGGCCACGCCCGCGACCAGGGTGTCCACATCGCCCAAAGAGACCATCATGCTCCCGAAAAGGAGCGGTTTCCTCACCATCCGCAACGCAATGGAATCCCGCATCGACCGCTTCTGGGCATAGGCGGCACAATATTGATCCAATTGATCACTGATCGCCGGTTCGATGCAAGTGATGCCATCCAGCCCCGTTCCTGCCTGCTCCGCTGCCGCGGTAATTTCCTCAGGCTTTCCAAGAACGATGGGCCGAGCCAGCTGATCATCCACGAGTTTCCGGGCCGCGGCCAGGATCCGGCTATCCTGCCCCTCCGGAAAAACAACGCTCCCGCCTCGCGCTTTTGCCATGTGAAGAAAGCGTGTGATCATGTCGGTAGTTCCTAGGCTTGCGGGACATCCGGTTTCTTGGCCTGGACCCAATCGTAGTATTCCCGCATCGTGAGGCAGGATGCCGCTTCCGTGTCGATCATGTAGATCGTGGATGGATGCAATTGCAGGGCACTGGCCGTGTTCATGCAGGTCACCGGGCCTTCGATCGCATCCGCAATGGCTCGTGCCTTGTTCTTGCCATTGGCAACCAGGAGGATCTGCCGGGCCTCCAGAATCGTACCAACCCCCATCGTGATCGCATAGATTGGCACCTCATCGCGATTTTCGAAAAATCGCGCATTGTCGTTGATAGTCGACTCCGCGAGCGTTTTCAACCGTGTGCGGGAATTCAGGGAACTGGCCGGTTCATTGAATCCAATGTGACCATCCGAGCCGATCCCGAGCAGTTGCAGGTCGATTCCACCACAGTCCTTGATTTGTTGTTCATACCATTGGCAGAAAGCCCGATAGTTGTTCGTCGTGCCGGAAGGAATGAATGTGTTCTGTTTGGGAATATTGATGTGTTTGAAAAAATTCTCATGCATGAAGTGGTGGTAGCTTTGCGGGTGATCGCTCGGCAATCCCGCGTATTCATCCAAGTTGAATGTTGTGACATGCTCGAAATCGAGCCCCTCTTCCCGATGCATTCGAGCAAGCTCGCGATAGATCCCGAGTGGCGTGGAGCCGGTGGCGAGGCCGAGGACGGCGTGGGATTTTGTATTGACGACGTCGGCAATCAACTTGGCTGCAACCTTGCACATTTCCTCATACGTTGGTTTGATAAAGACTTCCATTTGAATTCATCCCTTCATGTCACTAAAACAAAAGAATTGGACGACCGGACCGGCTCGAGTGTGGACGGCAGCGATGGCCATCGGAATCCAGAGGAGCCTTGAAACATCGAACGGCGCCCTTCGGATAGAACCCATGAGTGTACCCCCGCATCGGCCCATTGCCTAGTCCCATGTGACTAAAAAGAACGTTGATCATTCCCCTAAAGATTGGAAGAACGGATTCTTTCGCCTTAGAACCCCCATCTCCATGGGATGCACTGGCAACGATCCCAAAGCCAGATTGCCATGCATGGAAATCGTTGGTGTCGACATCGCCATCTTCATCGAAGTCGGCTGGTTCGGGGATGGTGCTCATTGTGATTCCGTAGAGGATCAGCCGCTGGACATTCACATTCCCACGATCAACAATTCGCATCGTTTGGAGAGTCTGGTTTTCGAATTCCGAAGGGAGATCAATGATCAGCATGTCCAGCCGCGTTTCATCGAAGTAGCCCGATCCGACCAAGAAAATGTTTTTGGTTGAGGTTCCGTTGATCGTGTTAATATAAAGGCCTTGAAGCCAGTCGCGGATATCGACGTTACCAACCAAGGATGCCAATGAAAACTTGAGAACCTTCCGGATATTGATCAGCATGTCCAACACCATCACCTTGACCGCGCGTCTGATTTCGGACGTTATTATAGTTGGAGAAATCAATGGCGTGGTAAATGACACCAGCGCTGGCCGGATGGAACGAGAGCATCAATGACACTAATATTCCACCAGACAAAATCAAGAGACTTCTCATGGCTTCGATTCCTATTGAGATGAGGCTCCAGCCCTTGCATGTTATCCTGACGATGATTGAAAATCAACCATGGCAAGAAATGCATTTTTCTTACGCCTGATATAGTTTGTGAGGGCAATTCCGTACCCCAGAACAATCACGCTCGAGGATTTCAATGATGGATTCCATGATCATCCGTTCTGCCACACCTGACGACTTGTCCAGCATTGTCCGTTTCAATAGTGCCATTGCCGAGGAGACTGAGGGAATTCTACTTGACAATGCGGTGTTAACTCGTGGCGTTGCCACGATCTTTGACCGGCCGGAGTTAGGGCGCTATTTCATTGCGGAGCTCGAAGGCAGCGCGGAACAGGATCGCTGTGCCATTGGCCAGGCGCTGGTCACGACGGAATGGAGCGATTGGCGGAATGGCCGGTTCTGGTGGTTGCAAAGCGTCTATGTCCACCGCGATCATCGCCGCCAGGGAGTTTTCTCCGCCCTCTTCGCATCCATCCGGCAGCTTGCGCGCGAGGATCCCACCTGCTGCGGCTTGCGACTCTATGTCGAAAAAAACAATCGGCAAGCCCAGCAAGCCTATCGGAAACTGGGCATGCAAACGACGGGATATTTAATCCTCGCGGATGATTGGTCCAGCTTGGTACCAGAATGATTTCCAGTACGCCTGATCGGCCTTGAAGTAATCGAATGGGCCACTTGAGGCGCCGTCGTTCGGCGCGAGGATCCCGTACCGCTTCATCTCGCGGATGTATTGGCGATTGGGTTGGAATCGCGGCGTTCCATAGCGGGGCGTGGAGTCGAAATCTGCCCTGCCCTTTTCGATGGCGGACAAGAGGATCTGATAATCGGGATCGTCACAGTCGGTGAAGACGGCCCCGCAGCTTTCCCAGCCGCCAGCCTCCTTGGCTAAGGGTCCGAGCAGAATGGGAGACAGCTGGGGCCGCGTGAAGTTGAGAAGCACATGCGGACTGAAACGGGCTTGGGGATCGTTGTCGATTACCACCCGTTCATATATTCCCGTGGGGCGAACGAGGCCCCGCTTGTTATTTGCCGTGTTCGCATAAAATGGCAACGCCCTGCCCTGCTCGTTTAGGGGATTCGTGATGTCATGGCAATGGGCGCATTTTTGCCGAAGGACATCGGCGCCCTGCACGAATACCCGCGCGGCAGCACGGCCGGCGACCGTCTGTTCGCGTTGGTTGCGCAGACCGGCATAACTGCCGGCATAGGGTGCTCCACTCTCGATCCAGAGCCATACCATCCGCCAATCGCGTTCGGATGCCTCCACGCCGTAATGACTTTGGTTGAGCTTCTCCAGCAATGGGCTCGCGGAGCTGCCAATACTTCGTGGCGGATAATTGCCAAGACCGTTCCGGCCATCGGCGACCTGGCGATGGACAAAAAGGTTGAAGAAACTGTGGGACCATTCCGGGCCGAGATCCCCGGTGAGAACGATGTTGCCATCCCGCCGGGAATAGTCGTGGCAAAGGACGCAATGGCGATCCAGGATCGGCTGAATGTCGCGCGGGAAGTCGAGGACATCGGGGAACCCTTCCAGCGGTTCAATCCGGCTCGGTGGATGGCGGAGGGCGTCGAGTTTGGATGGATCGTAGACATCGGGAGTTCTGGTCCGCGGTTCATGGCAACCCACGCAACCCGTGACCTCGCCTGGCATCACGCTGGTGAAACTATGCATCCGCTTGACCGAAAGATCGTTTTCATCGAGGGCCACAAAGAAAACCGGCCGGCCAGCCGGTAGTTCGAAATAGGCGGAACCATCCTCGGCGACAGGAACGGTTCCCAAGACGCGTTCCAGCGTAAATGTTCCGAGCCAGGAGACGAGGTCCGGGCCGCCACTGAAGTTGACCTGTTTCGGAAGGATCTCCAGAACGAGCAGCTTCTTGATATCCCCCCGCTGGACACCGGCCATGTTCCGGCCCTGGTAGACATCGGCCAAGATGAGTTGGCCGGTTGTTTTTTTTTCGTCGGTTCGTGGCGGGATCACCCGTTCTCGAACGCGCGGTACGATTGGGCGCGGCTCCCGGATTAGCCCTTCGCCATCGAGTGTATAAAGAATTTGCTCGCGCCCCGATCCATCCATGAGGATCATCTGCTTGTTCCGTGCCATCAGAAAACAATCGGCCGAAATGGCGTACGGGTCCTCGATGAGTCGGGCCCATTCCGCTCGATGAAGCGGATGCGCCGCGGGCTGGAAGTCTGGACCCGCTTCGGGGGAGATCAGCGTGGCGATTCCCCGGTGATCCGTCACGCCATGGCCCGGTGAAAACGACGCAAGGATTGCACTGGAGCCAGGGACTGATTTGGCGTCAATCATCACGATGCCAGGATGCATATTCCCATAAAGGACCGTCTGCTCGGTGCCGTCCGGATTCATGGCCCACAGGTGATGGAATTCGACCTGGCTCCGATCGACATATTCCCAGCGTGTATAGAGGATCCGGCCGTCGGATAGCACCCAGGGAGTGTTGTCGTGTTCGTGGTTGGACGATAGCCGCTTGATCGATGAACCATCCGCATCGCACCGGTAGAGGACACCTACTTGGGTCTTCCAACAGTTGACCCAGCAGCGACATCGGGTCGAGATAAAGACAATCCCGCCATCGGGCAGGTAGGCCGGCTCGTAATCGTCAAATGGTCCATCGGTAATCTGGCGGAGATCACTCCCGTCGACGTCGATCTCATGCAAGTGATAATGATCCGTTCCCGGTTTCCGGTACGCGAAGAGGATCTTCTGGGCGTCATAATGGACGACAGGATCACGAATGGAACCATCCTTCGCTTCAAGGAGCACCGTCACGGCACCGGTGCGCCGATTCCACTTGCACAATTTCCCGATGTCCGGCTTGCCATTCCCGGCATAGGCCTTCTGGGTCTCATCGTCGCAATAATAGCTGATGTTTGCGTACCAGTGGGGATCGTTGTATGGCAATCGCACGCAAAAGACGATTTCATCGATTTGGCCCAGCGAACGATCCAAGCCAGCAGATTGGGCCCCATCATCTGCCATGGGATCGGAATTTCCAGCATGCAATCCGCCTCCCAGCAGGGCGAGCATTCCCAGGAAAACCGGCCAGATTCGATAGTGACAAGTCATCTCTATCTTCCTCGCCATACTATAATAGCTGGTTGGACCGCCCTCTGATCAAGAGGTCTATCCCTTGTTCCCCATATGGCGGCATTGTATATCGTAGGATAGATCCGTCGATCTGGAAACCATCGCCTGGAGAGAGCCATGAACAGACAGCCATTCCTGATTGGGTTCCTTGCCGCGCTGCTTATCGCCTGTAGTGGTTATCGAGGAAAGGCTGCCGAGAAGCGGACCTGGTCCGACCGATCCGGAAAATACTCGATCGAAGCCAGTTTTGTCCGCATCGAAGGAAATCAGGTTACGCTGCTGAAGGGCGATGGCAAGGAGGTGACGCTGCCGATCGAAAAACTCAGCACGAGGGACCGGGCCTATGTCCGCAAGCAAGCGATGACCGGGCGATCGGAGGATAAAAAATCCGATCCAAGGCAAACGGAGACATCACCAAAGACGGAAGCGTCTGACAAGAAGGAGATCCAGGGTGTCGCCCGCAAGTTTTTCGAGGCACTTCGAAAACAACCTGCCAGTGGCATGGAGGACATGTTGACGGCGCAAGCAAGCGCCCGTTATCCAAGCGAGAATTCACCGGTGAAAGAGTTGCCCGCACCCGACCGTGGCCCCTCTATCCGAGTGGGAAAAGTCACCATCGATGGCGACACAGCGACCGTGGAGGTGAAAGTCCGTTTGCGAGGCCAGTTCCGGGATACCGTACTCCATGTCCGACGCGAAGCAGAGAAATGGCTTATCCACGCGATCAGCGCGCCAGCCGCCGATGGCACGGAGCAAACGATCGATTTTGAGAGCGCAGCGGACGATACACCATCACGGCCCACCGAGGATGCCGGGAATTCTTTGGAAGTTCCCAATGGCGGTGCCGAGGAAATCCTTCAATTTATCGAGAAACTTGTTATGACACGGCCTGCCAATGTTCAAAGTGAGGCCGATCTGAGAGAATATCTGCGGAAACGACATGAAGTGATCCTGAAAGCCACGGATACGATCCTCGGAGGAGACGCGACGGAAGACCAAATGGCCAAGGCGATTCAGTTCAAGCTCGAATCACTTAGCCTGGCTGCGCAACTGGGGATGCCCGATGCGGCCAAGCAACAAGAAGATTTCATCAAGGCGATCCAAAAGGATTCCCGGCCGGCCATCCAAGCGGCAATCAAGCCACTCGAGGGGGTCCTCCGGCGACTCACACTTATTGGCAACGAGATGGAAATCGAGGGCCTGTTGTTGAATGGCGAGCCGTTCGACTGGGCATCCTACGAGGGCAAAGTGGTCCTGGTCGACTTCTGGGCGACTTGGTGTGGCCCTTGCCTTCAGGAAATGCCCAATGTGAAGAAAGCCTACCAGCAGTATCACGACAAAGGTTTCGAGGTCGTTGGTATTAGTCTCGATCAAGAGATTGAATTGGTTGAAAAGTACGTCCAAACCGAAGAAATTCCGTGGGCGATTCTATTCAGCCCCGATAAGGAAGCCAACGGCTGGAACCATCCGATGGCGGTCCATTATGGAATTCACGGGATTCCTTCAACAATGCTGGTCGGCAAGGATGGCAAGGTTATCTCGCTCTCCGCCCGCGGGCCGCAACTAGAGAAACAGCTCCAAATGCTGCTCGGGGATCAACTCCCACTCGACGACGAATCCCCCAAAAAGCAAGGGAGGAACGAACCACGGACCCGCCAAGGGAGATAAAACTTTCATGTCGATTGATCTTGCAGTGATTCCTGTCGCCGGCCATGGAACGCGGTTACTTCCGGCAACCAAGAGCCAACCGAAGGAGATGTTACCAGTTGGCCGCAAGCCTGTCGTGCAATATGTTGCCGAAGAGCTTGCCCGATCCGGGATGAATCGCCTGCTATTCATCACCGGTGCTCGCAAGACGGCGATCGAGAACCATTTCGACGAGGATGGCGAGCTGAATTCCTTTCTGCGCCACAGTGGGAAAGAAAACGAATTAGCGGAACTTGATTTCGAACACTGTGATATCAAGTACTTCTACACTCGGCAACGCCGCCAATTGGGTTTGGGGCATGCCATCTCATGCGCCCAGTCGTTCGTTGGCGATCAATCGTTCGTCGTGGCCCTGGGTGATTCGATTATCGGCATCCACGCGGAATCCGATATTGTCCGGCGGATGGTCACCGTGCAAGAGGAGACTCAAGCGGATGTTGTCATCGCGTTTGAAGAAGTCCCGCATGCCGATGTGTCGCAATATGGCATCGCCCAGCCGAAACATTTCAGCGGCGATGTCTTCGAATTGGAGAGTGTTGTCGAAAAGCCGGATCCCCAGGAAGCGCCGAGTAACCTGGCCGTCGCAGCCCGGTATGTTTTCCGGCCAGTCATCTTTGAAGCCCTCGCAAAAACCAGGCCAGGCAAGGGAGGTGAGATCCAATTGACCGATGCGATCGAACGGATTCTCGAAGAAGGTGGCAAGGGGATTGGTGTACGGCTAGCCCCGCAGGAGCATCGGTACGACATCGGTAATTTTGAGAGTTACTTCCGCGCGTTTGTTGAATTTGCGCTGGCCGATCCCGTCTATGGGCAGGGGCTCCAAACCCATCTCAAGGCACGATGGACGACCGGGTAAAGGACTCATCGATGCAAATTATCAGGAAGTCTGGTTACGCCCGCGCCGGCCTTGTGGGAAATCCATCGGATGGTTATGGCGGCAAGACGATTTCGGTACTGATACGTAACTTCTATGCTCGAGTCATTCTTTACGAATGGGAGAACATTGAGCTGATATTGAGCCAGGAAGATAGGAGTCAGTTCAGTTCCATAGATCAACTGGTACGGGATGTCGATCTGCACGGATACTACGGCGGGATCCGGCTCGTCAAAGCGACGATCAAGACGTTCTATGAGTTCTGCCGATCCCAAACGGAACAGGGCCATCCCGGATTCGCGTTGCATGACCGCACGTTTTCGATCCGCTACGAGAGCACCATCCCGCGGCAAGTGGGACTTGCGGGATCCAGCGCGATCATAGTCGCCACGCTGCAAGCCTTGATGGAATTTTATCATGTGTCCATTCCTATCGAGATCCAGCCAACCTTGGCATTGCGGGTCGAGACGGAGGAGCTAGGAATTGCAGCAGGGCTTCAAGATCGAGTCATTCAGGTTTATCGCGGACTCGTCTTCATGGATTTTGGGAAGGACGCGATGCATCGGGTATCCGGCCATGAATGCGGGCGCTACGAACGAATGGACCCGAGCCTATTACCACCCCTCTATATTGCGTACACCACCGAGGTCGGCGAGCCGACGGAAGCATTTCACACGCCCCTTCGCGCCCTCTACGCGCAGGGGAATCCCGAAGTCGTGTCCGCAATGCGTGATTTTGCATCCTACGCGCAAGACGCGAAAGATGCACTCCTGGCGGGCCATCCGGAGACGGTGGCGCGACTCATGGACCAGAACTTCGACAAGCGGGCCAGCATCTGCCGCCTCCGGCCGGACCATGTCCGGATGGTCCAAGTTGCCCGATCGACGGGCGCAAGCGCGAAGTTCACGGGTTCGGGTGGGGCCATCATCGGGACATATCGTGATGAAACGATGTATCGCCGCCTTTGCCAGGAACTTGCGGCGATCGGATGCTGTGTGTTCAAACCAATCGTGGTCGAGTGATGATCACTCGTGAACGTGCGTTTCAAGGAACCGAGTCAGTAGGTGGAAGTCACTATCCACCTCAATGTAACGGACTACGGTGACGAGCGTTTCCGGATCGACCAGCCATTCGAACGGGACATACTCCAGATTGAGCTGGCCGGAGCAGGAGATCATGACGCCGCTCAGCCCCTTTTCAATCAGGGCACGATACGCTCCAACTCCAAGCTGGCTACCAAGAATCGCGTCGAACGCATGCGGTTCCGCGCAGCGGCCTTCGTAGCCCAGTTGGAGGGCCGACACTTTCCGTTTGTTCCCCGTCTGCTTCTTGTATTCCTCGGCAACCAGCTTACTAAAGATCCTATGCAGGTTGACGGCCGCGATGCTGATGTGGCCGTGCTCGTCCCGCGTGATCCCTTCCAGGTAACTCTGCGGGAGCAACTCGGAGAGCCCTTCGGCAATCACGATGACACCGTACTCTTTGCCTTCTTTTTCCCGGGTGGTCATGGTTGCCACGATACGGCGGATGACGGCATTCATGTCCATAATCGGGCGGATAATTTTTTCGCCCGTTTTGGGGTCCGTGAATTCTTCGCTGGTGAGATAATCGCCGGTGATGTCCTCCATGCTGATGACGAGACTTGCTTCACCGGCAATCGCAACGCCGTAGGCGAGCCAGCCAGCGCTCCGGCCCATCGATTCGACAAGAAAGTAGCTGCGCGTTGCTTCGGCATCGTGCAGCAGGTTGCGAACCTCCGTGGCTAGAAAGTCGACGGCAGTGAAATACCCAAATGTGAAATCGATTCCACGATAATCGTTGTCGATTGTTTTCGGGAGATGGACGATCGGGATCTGATGCTGATCGGGTGGCAGCCGGTCCTGATACATCTTTAGCTTGTTGGCCGTCTTCAAGGTGTCGTCACCGCCGATGGAGATCAGAGCATCGACGCTGAGCGAGCAGAGACCATCATAGACGGCTTTGAGCGGTGCCACGCGTTTGGGATCTTCAAAATGGGAAGGATGCTGGATTTCTTTACCCGGATTCGTCCGAGCCGTGCCGATCAGGATTCCTTGCCGGCTGCGGGTACGGCGGAGGAGCGGATGCGTGAGATAGAAATAGTCTACCCCTTCCACAAGGGGCCGTTTCTCGCTGTACTCAATGAGTGCAGAATAACCATACCGAATCCCGATCACATCAATGCCGTCTCGGAGAAAGGCGGTCGCGGCGGCCGAGATCACGGCATTGGCGGCTGGGGCTGGCCCGCCGGCAAAGAGAATGGCGACGCACTTGATATTGTGCATGGACTTGGCTGGATTGTTGGTAATCGAATCGGGCATGGCAAGGATTCCAATAGAACTGCATCGAACGAAAGGTTATCTGGAAACGGAGAATCTCGAATCCATGATTCTACAAAGGGCGAGGCATCGAGAAAATAGGGTGGTTTGGAATCCGCCTCCGGGGATTTCGAGGTCGGATCCGCGCCCAAAGCCTTCTTGTCCGGCTGTGGTCATCAAGCTCCTGTAAAAGTGCGCTCAATGAACGTGGTGTTGATCCGCCCCTCGACAAAAGCCGTGTGCCGAAGGATTTCCTGGTGGAGTGGGATGGTGGTGTGGATTCCGTCAACACGTAACTCCGATAGGGCTCGCTGCATGCATGCGATCGCTTCCGGCCGGCTTGGTTGGTGGACGATAAGCTTGGCAATCAGGGAGTCGTAATATGCTGGAACCGTATAACCGCTATAGGTATGGGAATCAAACCGCACACCGTACCCCCCCGGAACGACCAGCCGTTCGATTCTGCCTGGCGATGGGAGAAATCCGCGGTCCGGATTTTCCGCGTTGATGCGGCATTCGATCGCACAGCCTGTTGCCTGAATATCCTGCTGACGGAATGCCAAGGGTTCACCGGCCGCAATGCGGATTTGGGATTTAATGAGATCGATACCGGTGACCATCTCTGTCACCGGGTGTTCCACTTGAATCCGGGCATTTACTTCAATAAAATAATAGTTTCCTTCTTCATCGATGATAAATTCAACCGTACCGGCGTTGGTATAATTGGCAGCCAGGACGAGCCGCTGCGCGGCTTCGCACATTAAAGCCCGCTTCTCCGGGGAGACGCTTGGAGAGGGGCTTTCTTCAATCAGTTTCTGGTATCGGCGCTGCACGCTGCAGTCCCGTTCCCAGAGGTGGACGGCATTGCCATGATGGTCGGCGAGCACCTGGACCTCCACATGCCGTGGCCGGTCAATATATTTTTCTAAATATACGGCGCCATTGCCGAAGGCCGCTTCGGCCTCGGCTTGCGCTTGCTGGAACGAAGATTTCAGGGCTAGATCATTGGCGGCAATCCGCATGCCACGCCCACCACCACCGGCCGATGCCTTGATCAATACCGGAAATCCAACCTCGTGTGCGAATCGGAGTGCCTGGGTTTCATCGGCGACGATACTATCACTCCCCGGTACGATGGGAACACCGGCCTCTCGGGCAATTCGACGGGCTTCATTCTTGTCTCCGAGGCGGGCCATTGCTTCGGGAGTTGGACCAATGAAGTCAATCATGCAGCTCCGGCATATTTCATTGAAATGGGCGTTTTCGGCAAGGAAGCCATAGCCCGGATGGATCGCCTGAACATTTCCAACCTCCGCGGCACTGATGACGCTGGCGATCTTGAGGTAACTGTCGGCAACTCGGGCCGGACCGACACAGTAGGCCTCGTCGGCTAACTGTAAGTAGAGAGCATCTCGATCCGCTTCGCTGTAGATGGCAACTGTCTCAATCCCCAGTTCCCGACACGCGCGGATGATCCGCAATGCGATCTCTCCACGATTGGCAACAAGAATTCTCTGGTACACGGGATGAACTATACTTCTTGAACGACCTTGAATAGTTTCTGCCCGAACTCGACCGGTGCGCCGTTTTCGACGAGCACCGCCACGATCATGCCCGAGCATTCGGCCTGAATCTCATTGAAAACTTTCATGGCCTCAATGATACAAGTGACCGTATCCGGTCCGATTCGATCCCCCACATTGACGAACGGTGCCGCTTCCGGATTCGGTGCCGCATAGAATGTGCCAACCATTGGACTTGTGATGTAGAGGGAACGGTCCTCGGATTGCTTCGGAATTGGCGCGGGCGGCATTTGAACCGCGCTGGGGATCGCAGGTTGAACTTCCGAGATTGAAGCGCCTCGATCACCCGAAACAACAACGGGATCGTGTCCTTTTCGAAGGCGAATCTGTTGCTCGCCGTGCCGAAGTTCGATTTCCGATAGATCGTGATCTTTCATCAATTCGACGAGCCGTCGGATTCTGCGGACATCCAATATGTCAACGGGGTTTTCGCCCGAATGGACCATCTGTATCTCCAGGATTGGATTATTTCTTGTCTTCCTTACAAAGTGGTACTATGCAACAACGCACTCTTCGAGTTCCACCGGGACATCGGTCAAGACTTCATATCCGGATCGAGTCACCAAAATGTCGTCTTCGATTCGCACCCCTCCCCACCCGGGAAAATAGATACCAGGCTCAACCGTCACGACCATGCCTGGTCGAAGTTCAACTTGCTGGTTGTTCGCCAGCCATGGGGCTTCATGAATCTCCAGGCCGATACCGTGACCTAATCCGTGACCGAACTGTTTTCCATATCCGGCCTTCGAAATAATATCACGGGCCACCTGGTCGACTGCTTGGCAGGTCACTCCCGGCCGAATGGCACGAATCGCTTCGCGCTGCGCCTCCAGGACAATGCGATGGATTCTGCGCAGTTTAGGAGGGAGTTTACCGGTGACCAATACGCGAGTCAAGTCGCTCCGGTAGAGCCCATCACAGGCACCCCAGTCGATGAGTACAAACGGGCTGCTGCTAATCCGGATATTCGTGGGGGTCGCATGTGGCAAGGCCGCGCGGGGTCCCACGGCAACAATCGGTGGAAATGACAGGCCACTTGCTCCAAAGAGACGTGCTCGGTATTCCAGTTCCGCTGCAATCTGTTTCTCGGTCATGGCTGGAGTCAACAAGGAACGTACCACGTCGAATGCCCGACTCGCCTGACGGCAAGCACTGCGGATTCTGGCGATTTCACCTTGATCCTTAAGGATCCGTAACTCTTCGACCAATCCATATGTTTCAATGAAATCCACTTTCGGAGCGGCTAAAGAGAGTTTCGATCTCAATCCGAGCGACATCGAATTGGCCTCGACTCCCAATTGCCGGATTTGGCATTTCCGCAGAACCTTCGCCGTCTCCTCATGCATCGTGGTACCCGGAGCACGGATGTAAAGATCCAGTTCAGGGCATTCTTCTCTCAATTGAATCGTGTACCGCCGGTCACTAATGAGAACCGCACTATCCTCCATGAGAAGGAGGTAGCTATCATCTCCAGTAAAGCCGGTTAAATAGGTAACATTGACGCTGTTGGTGACGAGTAGCGAGTTCGCCTCGGTCTTGGCAATTCGCTTGCGGAGGTTATCACAACGCCGGGAATAACGTGCCATGGGAATCAGCCGGTTGCGAAGTGTGGTGGAGAATTCGTGCTTGCATTTCTATATGCGAAATGGTGCTCTCATGCAATCCACATGGGAAGCGAAATCCGGATCGATGGGGAGATTTTTTAGCAAGAATGGTCGCAAATCGACCAGGATCGGCTGAAAAGAATGCAATCTACCGCGGACGGGCTGGATGGATTCGAAACCATCCCCCGACAAGTCCGAGGCCGGTTAGTGCCACGAGCCACGCGGTACCCGGTTCGGGAATGGCTCCGATCGAGAGCCGGCTGGCAATGGCTCCGGCACCCGAATGAGCCGACCGGAGCAGGCTGAAATCCCAGAGATCGGTGATGCCATCCAGATTGAGGTCACCCAATTTCCAGGCTTCCATGTTGGGAAGGGCATGCGTCTGTCCCCATCCAGCAATGAATGCGGAAAGGTCATCCGATTCAAGAGGTCCCGTCCCGTCGCCGTTGACAAAACCATCGAGATTGATATCCCCCATGATCGAATAGTCCGTGCCTGACCAGGCCAGAGCAAAGTCAGTCCCTTCCGCTCCAAGGACTCGCATCGCATATTGGCCGGCGGTCAGATGTTCGATGTAGATATGTTCCACATTGTCCACGGGACTGTTGCTCAGATCGAGCTGGGTATCGAGTGAAAAATCGGTTGCTTGCCAGAGTTCAAGGCTTAAGTCCGCCAGGGAAGAAATCGGATTGCCCCAGTTAGTACCTGAAATGCCATCGGTAATCGTCCGATTCCACGTGAGCGTGACGGACATCTCATGGATGATGTCGTTCTCAGAAACCTCGAAGAAATAACACAAGTCATTGGATTGGCCGATATTAAAATCCCATCCAAGATGGGTCACCATTTCCGTGGCGCTGGCTTCCTGTTCTCCGGCTTCGAGAATGTTAAAACTCCGGTGGATATTCAGTTCACCAGCGCCGTAGATATCGTCGAGTGGTCGCGTGGAAGTCCGATCCCAATCGGAAAACTCATGTTTCGTGGCCCCGGCGAGGAGAATGGCTTTGATGGTTTCCGAATTCTCGGCCTGGGTTCCCGCACCTGCCTCCAGCAATAAAGCAGCGGCTGATCCGACCATGGGCGTCGCCATACTGGTCGTGGACTGCGGTGCAACGATGTCGGGTTTGATTCGACCGAATCCATCAAATGTCGTTAATCCGTGGCTATGGTCGCCATCGGTGCATCCTACGGAGATCGCGTTGTAGCAGTGAGCGAGCAATTGTGGAATGGACGTGGAACTGCCATTGTTCACACCAACGACGGCGACATAGTTATCCCGATTGATGGTATAATCGAAACGGCGGAGGGCTTCGATGCTGCTTGAAATTGACTCGAAGCTGCCAATCCAGCTGTGATTCTGGACATCCTGGACCTCGATGGCGGGTTCCGATGAGGAACCGGTCTTTAAAAAACCGGAAGAAGTCCAACTTCCGGCGGCCCAGTTGTGGATCGTGTCGACGCCGGGAGAAATGCTTTCGGTGAGGCCATAGAACAGCCTGCCAACCGATGTGGCATGGCCTGAAACGCCACCCGTTGTCCCAGACATCAATGTGAATGTTTTTCCGGCAAACTGGTCATGGGTTGTCAAGGGTGCGTAGTCTTTGTTTTCTCCAGTTTCGGCTTCGATATGACTGGCACGGATCCCACTGCCAGTTGGTAAATTGATTCCCAGAATCTCCGCGAGTTGCGTGTAGCCAATCTCGTCTTTCCATCCAGCCCGAGCTGAAGGCAAAATGCTCAGAATGACCAGCCCTGCAATGGCCCAGCCGACAGTCCGATTCATTGTGCTTGCTCCTAGCGGGCTGAACCCGCAAACCGGAAAGAATGACGAACGTGCTTGTCCTAGGCATCGAGATTGCGAAATAGAGACCTGCAAGCCTCTTGACTTATTATACTCAGGTTTACCAATGCGACCATGAAAGAGGCTTCTCAGCCCTGCCATCTTTTTTGAACCCTGTGATCCACGGCCAGCTAGGGACGAGGATCGGATGTACTACCGCGGTGAAATGGAATAGAATCCTAGGGAGGTTGTATTATCTTGTTTCCAGCAATTGATTTATGGTCAATGGATTCGCATCGATCCATCCATTGCAAGACACCAATTCCCCATCCCCAAATTACCGCAATGTTCCATATCATCCGTACAATCGATTTTTGTTACGGCCACCGACTCTTCAATTATGAGGGCAAATGCCGCCATCTGCACGGGCATAATGGGCGGGTCGAGATCACATTAGCATCCGAGGTGACGGATCGCCGGGGAATGGTTCTTGATTTTACCGACATCAAACGGATGGCAGGTCAATGGATTGAAGACAACCTGGACCATCGCATGATCCTGTACCAGCTGGATCCGGCAGTACCCGTACTTCAGCAACTTGGCGAACCACTCTATCTCCTCGATGTGAATCCAACTGCCGAGAATCTTGCCAAGCTGATTTTCGAGAAATCTCAATCTTTTGGTTTCCCCGTCCTAGAAGTCAAGATGTGGGAGACACCGCGGTGTTGTGCTGTCTATCGAAGCGGATCTGCATGACAATCCGGGTTGGCTTTTGCTTTGCGGATCTTTTTATAGAGCGAAAAGCGACTTTCCAGTAGGTTCTTTTCTTGTGCCACCGTAGGAACCGGTTTCTCGGACCTGCCTGGACGTCGGGGTGATCTTGCGCAACAAGGCAGCCTGGCCGGCTCGATACGAGTCGCGACCAGGCTGCAAAACCCCCCCTGGGAGTCTAGTGATCGTCTTCGTTGGCACGCGCAGCGTGCCAATCCTTTATCGGCGTGAATGGAATACCCGCTTGCAGAAAGTTTGCCATGGCAATCCGCTGGATCTCTTCGGCTTACCGATTTCGACTCATCAAGTTTACCGGATGTACCGATTTTGAGGATTAGAGACAACGGGTTCTTGTCCTACGGGTGGAATCCGCGCAGCACAGTCTCTAAATTCGGGTAAATGGGGAATATGGGCAAAAAGGGGAATACGCTCCTGGGCCACACGTGTTTCACAAAAGAATCCTGCAAGGAACTTCATCGTGTCACGGACTTTGACGCTCACTCGGATATCGAACGCTCTCCTGGCTTCACCGATTGTCTGGGGTGGTTTGGCCTGCCTTGGTTTTTACGCGATCCTGGGCCAGCCAACCCTGAAAAATCCGCTTGTTGGGCGATATTTTGAGAGTCATCCGGTGGAGTACATCACGACGGCCCTGTTTTTTATTGGGCTGGCGGCACTTGGGATGAAGGTGATTGATATTGTTCTTCAGAATATCAGTCTTGGCCTCCCGCTACTGGAAGCGATTCCGGCAGGCGGGCAGCCGGTCGAGGATGCCCCACAACTGCTTCGTCAACTCGTAAACGTTTCCCTCCCTCTTCGGCGCGGGTATCGATTCCGGAGAATCTACGAAGCAGTGGAGTATGTCCGTCGCAAGGGAACGGCTGATTCGCTTGACGATCAATTGCGGTTCTTGGCGGAAGAAGATTACGGGCGCATGGACTCAGGATATGCCTTTGCCCGCATCATCATTTGGGCCATCCCTATTCTGGGATTCTTGGGAACGGTGATTGGTATCACGCTCGCCATAGGAAAACTCTCCCCGCAGCAACTGGAAGAATCTCTCCCCACAGTGATGTCCGGTTTGAGTGTGGCCTTTGATACGACCGGTTTAGCCCTCTCGCTTACCATCCCTTTAATGTTCGCCAAGTTCTTTGTCGAGCAATTTGAGACTGGTCTATTGATACGGGTGGATGCCCGAATCAGCGAGGAACTAATCGGGCGTTTCCAGCAGCATGGTGCTGCCGGGGATCCGAATGTCGCGATGATTCGGCGGTCTCTGGATGCTGTCGTCATGGCGACTGAAACACTGACCAATCGGCAAGCCCAGATCTGGAAAAAGACGATCGACGACGCCCATGAACGCTGGATGTCCCTCACCTCCTCGGCAGGCAGCGTGGTGGAGGCTGCTTTGGCTGAAGCGGTCGCGGGAAGCATTGAACGGCATGCTAGGGTTCTCCAAACCGGTCTCGAACACCATGCGGTGGAACTTCTTGATGGAATGACACGCCAAGCGGATGTGGTCAACGAGAGTACCGAACTACTATCGGCTTCTGTTGCCCAATGTTCGGAAAAGTTGGAATCGTCGATTGCCAAGACTGCCGTCCAATTTTCTGATTCCATTGCCGACATTGTGCACCAGGTTGAAACAAGCCTCCAGGAAATGAACCATGAATTGGCCCGAGTGGTTGCCGAACATCGGGAAGCGGTCATCGCTGGTGAGCAGGCCCTCGCTGGAGAAAATCACCGGTACCTGTCCGAAGTACAAATTGCCATTGTCGAGGCGGCCGCTCAGGCGGTCGCGCAGCAAGAGCAGCTTGTCCGGCAGGGCGAGGTGCTCCTGAAAGTTGTTGACGCAACAGGCCAGGTGAAACGCCTGGAGGAAATACTCAACCAAAATCTTGCAGCGCTTGCGAGCTCCCATCACTTTGAGCAGACTGTCATGAGCCTTGCGGCAGCAGTCCAACTACTCTCGATGAAAATGGATCCGATCCAAGCAAGCAATGATCGCGTGCAACTGGACGATATCGACTTGCAACCCCCCATGGCCGCATGACTTCACGGCGACGCATCACGCCGAATCAGACGGTCTCCCTATTTCCGTTCCTGGCCGTCCTGATCTGTACAATGGGAGCCCTTTTGGTACTCCTTGTGATCATGGCTCGCCAAGCCCGGGTGCGGGCCGCGGCGGAAGCGTCGGCGTCTCTGGCAGGCGTGGCCGACAAGCATACCCCGGCATCCGAGAATCCCCAGCCAGAGTTGCCAACGCATCCTGCGCCAACAGACGGGAACACAATGAGCGGCGGTTTGCCCGTGGATCCGGAACAGGAACTGGCCCTCCTCCAATACCAGGGGAACCGACTTGAAACAATGCATCGTGAAAACCAAACACGTCTGAATGCAGCCCAGTTTCAGCTCGGACACATTGAAAATCAATCGCGCCAAATGCACGATCGTTTGGCTGGGATGTACCGAGATGCTGCCACGATGCAGAACCTGGATACATCCTATGTTCTTGATCGCGACCAGGCCCATAAGGAGTTTGCCCTTCTTCAAGAGCTCATTCGAGAGAGTGAAGAAGAGATTGAAAAAATCCGCCGGGATACTGCCAAACAGCCAAAACATTATGCCATCATTCCGTACCAAGGTTCCAATGGAACCCATCGCCGGCCGATCTACATTGAGTGTCGACAAGGATCCGTCGTTTTGCTCCCCGAAGGCATTGAACTGACGCCAGACGATTTTTCGGGGCCGATCGGACCGGGCCACCCCCTGGCGGCAGCGCTTCGAGCGGCTCAGGAATATTACACGGCCAGTCTGGATGATCCGACGGCGATGGAAGCGAGGCCATATCCGCTTCTGGTGGTCCGTTCCGAGGGTATCTTAGCCTATTATCAAGCCCGGGAGGCGATCGCGTCGTGGGGACCCGATTTCGGTTACGAATTGATAGACGGTGATTGGCCGCTCCAATTACCCGCGGCCGATCCCCAATTAGCCCAGCTGGAATATCGGGCGGTCGAAGCCGCCCGGCTTCGCCAGCGAGAACTTGCTTTGGCTGCGCCTCGCCGCTTTGGAGCCAGTTGGCGCCGTGGCGCCGGCCGTCCGCCGGATTCCCTCGATACCAATCCACCAAACAGTTTCGTCCAACCAGGCTTCGATCGGGAATCCGGTGCAACCGATGATCCCGAGAACTTGAAAGCGGCTGGGACGCCCATCACCGCGGATCCCGGCATGCCACCAGACTCATCCCGCGGCGCCGAACCGAATGCCGGCGATGTCACTCGAAGTGACATCTCGGGTGAAAAACCGGCAGATCCGCAGAGTCCAGTCGAACGTGGTGATGATCTTCGCGATCCCGGCGATTCAAAGGAGGATCGCCTTCTTAAGACAACGGCCGATTGTCGTGAAGGTACGCCCCAAGAGTCGCCGAATCAAACAACCGCCGGCGCAGTTGGGGGATCCCCGCTCGGTACCGCCGCCAAGGGTTCGCCGGAGTTTGGCGTGTCGGGGTTATCGATAGCAAAGCGAGGGAATGCTCCACCCGGGATCGGCGGGAATGGGAACGCGCAACCGCTCGATGCTGTCCCAATTCGCCGTGCGATTCATGTCGTGGTGAACGGTTCCCAGTTGGCGATCCTGCCGGAACAGGGGGCCGATGGAAGTCATGTGGTTCCGATCGCGGATTCCTTCGAGGAATCCTTGAATGAATTCGTGTTGGCTTTGCAGGAACGGATGCGGAGTTGGGGTATTGCCGGGCATGGCCTCTTTTGGAAACCGATCATTATCCTCAAACCATCTCCCGCTGGCGCGGAGCATGCGGAACGGTTCGCGCGGCGCCTTCGCGGGAGCGGTCTTGAAATTCGAATTCCAGGATCCTTACGTCAATGAGACACCGCCTTCATAACACCCATGACCAGCCTGGCCAGGATTCCTTCCTGGATATCGTGGCAAATATCGTCGGCGTTTTGATCATCCTGGTGACCGTGGTCGGCGTCCGCGCGGCGCATGCTCCGCCAATTGCAGCCGAGAAGGATATCGAACCGGACGGGAATGGGATGTCCGCCGCAAATGGATTAGATCCAGAGAATCGGCATGCCCTCGTTGCGAAAGAACTGATGGCGGCGCGAACTCGAGTTGCTTCACTCCGGCACGAAGTTTCCCAGACCGCGCAACAAATCCTCCGTGCCGAACATGAGATCCAGAAGCAGGATGCCCAACGCACACATCTGCAGTCGGCGATCACGCTAATAGAAACCGAGTTAGACAAGCGTCGCGAAACACTTAGTGCAGCCCAGCGCGAGAAACTGGATATGCAACGGCAAATTGCCGAGGCTCGATCCCATCTGGAAAAGCTGGCGCGCGAACAGTGTTCACTCGAAATGGCATCCGAGTCGGTTGAAACGATTGTCAATATGCCGACGCCACTGGCGCAAACAGCACGCGGTGATGAGGTCCACATCCGACTGGCCAATGGCCGGGTTTCCATTGTGCCGATTGATTCCCTGGTTGCCCTGTTCGAGCAAGATGTTCAAACCAAACTGTGGAAACTCAAGAACCATGACGAGTTGATAGAAACCGTTGGTCCCGTGGGAGGGTACCGGTTGCGATATCGGATGGCAAAGCAAGCCTATATGGTTCCGGCATCTGGTGGAGTCCAGTGCCAGACTGCCGTGCAACTCGACCAATGGGAAGTGCTCCCTGTTGCTGAAGACCTGGGTATTCCGGCCGAACAGGCATTGATCGCGGGATCCGATCTTCGGCAAGCGCTTCTGGGCCGAGCGCCCGACAAGACGTCGGTGACCATTTGGACTTATCCTGATAGCTTTTCCCAATTCCGCATGCTCAAGAAGGCACTCTTCGAATTGGGTTATTCGACGGCGGCACGCCCGATACCCGCTGGAGTTCGGATTGGAGGTTCTCCTCGCGGGACGAAATCCTCAGTGGAATAACCATCGTGTTTCTTGTTTGAACATGCGCGTACCGTGCGCGTGTCTTGCGATCAGAGACCATCATGGGTTCTTTGATTCCGACGCCATTCTACGAGTGGAGGTCCTTTGTCGATTTCAAAGTTTCCTTCTCTTTTGTTGTCGGCGATTTTGGCGGTGCAATAAAAAGGCCGTGCCAAAGGAGCAAGCAGGCTCCGCAAACGAGCATGGAGTCGGCTATGTTGAAATTGGGCCAACGCCATGCATCGTTCCATTGCCAAAGAATCCAGTCTCGGACGGCATATGCCTTTTCGCCGTGGCGCATCGGATTGAATTCAGCCCAATCGAGCTGGTGCAAACCAAGGCGGTCATAGAGGTTTCCCAGAATACCGCCCATGACGAGGGCCATGGAGAAGGTCAACAATCGGTCACGAGCGGCTTGATAGACGAAGAGCCAGATGGGAATTGCCAAGGCGGCGATGATGGAGATTGCGGCGAAAATGGCGACACCACCCTGTCCCAATCCAAACAGCGCGCCTTCGTTCAAACTCTTCTGGAAACCAATGTGCCCGTGCCAGATCCACCAGATGGCACCATCCTGCAAAACTGGCCATGAGAAGATCCAGGATTTGGTTGCCAGATCGATTGCGCAGACAACGGCCGCAACGATCATAAAGCCAATCCATCGGCAGGTGGGGACGTGGGGCATCTTGTTCACAACTGGAAAGAGAACCAGTTCACGTGGGCTGTTTTTGATCGGCGCATTTGACGCAGACGCCAGTGTATGGGATCGCATCAAGCCTTCGCTTTGGAATCTTGCCTCCACATTGCACACAGATACCATATTCGCCCTGTTCGATTCGCTTGATAGCCATATCAATTTGAGCAAGCATTCCTTCTTCGGTTTCCATGACGCTCAATGTCAGTTCTTGTTCGAAATTTTCACTCCCGAGCTCAGCCATGTGGATGGGCATACTGGTCGCGTCTGCGCCGCCAAGTCCCGATTGCCGTAGAGCCGCATCCGCCAAGTTTGAAACATCACCCCGCAAACGTGCGCGGAGTGCAAGCAAGTGATCGTGGTAGGCTTGTAAATCTTCTTTTTTCATCGGGTTCTCCGGGGCAGCCCATTCATTCTGTCCGATGTAAAAACGTGGATGAACCTTCCATTCTATGTACCAGATCCTAGGTGGTCAAATATGGATTATCAACATCCGCGCGTCATGCGCGCATGTTTGCAAGTCCTTTTGGATTGCGGCCTTGGCACGCGTTGGGATGGGGTGGATTTGAATTCTGGGTTGCAGGGGCATACGGTACGACCTAGAATGTCATAACTCTGGATCCCATAGTATGTTACAGGTTTTTCAAATGGCCCAGTCCTCCACGAATAAAAATCTCGTTTTCCAACGCTGTATCGCCTCCGATTGTGGCCAAACGTTTGATATTGGAGAGGCACTTGTCGCATGCAAAGCATGTGGTCAGTTATTGGATGTTGCCTATGCTTGGGACCATCTTCCGGTACCGAATTCACTTCGGGAATTCGAGCGGCAATGGTCTCATCGCAATCACCCACTCGCATTCAGCGGCGTTTGGCGATTCCGGCAGTTGCTCCCTTTTGCGGCTGAGGAGGATATTGTGTCCGTAGGAGAAGGGCAAACACTCCTGCGAGCCAGTGACCCGGTCGCCAAGTATGTTGGTCTGCGAGCGGGGCATGTTTTCCTGCAGTATGAGGGAATGAATCCATCCGGGAGTTTTAAGGACAACGGCATGACGGCCGCATTCACCCACGCCCGGGCCATTGGTGCCAAGCGGGCCGCCTGTGCGTCCACTGGAAACACCAGCGCGTCGCTGGCACTCTACAGTGGCGCAAGCCGGCTCATGCAGGCGGTGATCTTCATCGGATCTGGAAAGATCTCTTTTGGAAAGCTGTCCCAAGCGCTCGATTATGGTGCCCTGACTGTGCAAATAGCTGGTGATTTCGATGATGCGATGCAGCGGGTGCAAGAAGTCTGCGCACAACTTGGAATCTATCTGGTCAATAGCGTCAATCCGTTCCGCCTGGAAGGTCAAAAGGCGATTATGTTCCGGGTCCTGGAATCCCTCAAATGGGAAGTCCCGGACTGGATCGTCGTGCCTGGTGGAAATTTGGGGAACAGCAGCGCATTTGGCAAAGCTTTTGGTGAACTCCATACTCTGGGATTGATTGATCGAATTCCCAGGTTGGCTATTATCAATGCGTCAGGTGCGAACACTTTATATGAACTGGTAGAACGGCGCGGGCTGACATGGAATGGCGGTCGGCCAGATCGGTCGATCATCGATAAATACTACGGCGAACTCGATGTGGCGGGGCGCCGTGCGTCGACGATTGCCAGCGCCATTGAAATCAACCGGCCTGTGAACTTGATCAAATGCTTGCGAGCACTGGATATCTGCCATGGCGTTGTCCGGCAAGTGAGCGACCAGGAGATTCTTGACGCCAAGGCACAGGTCGGACAAGGTGGATTCGGCTGTGAACCAGCGAGTGCCGCTTCCGTGGCGGGGACTCGATTGCTTTGTGAGGAGGGATTGATCGATCGCGACGCGCGGGTTGTCTGTATATTAACCGGCCATCAGCTTAAGGACCCGACTGCGACCGTTGCGTACCATACCACGGACAAGACCGAATTCGAACGTATCCTTGGAGCCCGCGGCGTCGATACGGCATCGTATGCAAATCACGCGATTGCCGTTGATAACAATCTCGATGCCATTATCCGGGCCATCGATCGCCATTCTCAAGGGGAAAGATAAGGGGAGTCATGGACCATGCCACCAACACGCATTGCCATCCATGGTGCCGCCGGCCGGATGGGTTGCCGACTCATCGTGCTGGCCACTCAAAACCCTCTCTTGCAAATCGTTGCCGCCGTGGAATCGGAAGATCATCCCCGGATGGGTGTCGATGCAGGTTTCGTTGCGGGGATCGGCGAGATTGGTATTCCCATCACGTCCCGGCTTCGTGACGAAGCAGAACTCGACGTGGTCGTTGACTTCTCGGTGCCCCGCGGTGCCGTGGCAATCGCTGACCAGTGTGCCGAGCGGGGGATCCCATTGGTGGTCGCCACGACGGGCATTTCGGATGGCCAGCGAGCGGCCATTGCCGCGGCCGCGGAACGAATCCCAATCGTCTGGGCCCCCAATATGAGCCTGGCGGTGAACCTGTCCATCCAACTTGCCGAATTCGCGGCAGAAGTGCTGGCCAATCATCCGGCAGGAGTGGACGTTGAAATTATCGAGTGGCATCACCGATACAAAGAAGATGCCCCAAGCGGCACCGCATACCGATTGGGTGAAGTGATTGCCTCGAAAATGGGCCAATCGGTCCAACAACACGGCCGTTGCGGCAGACCCGGACAGCGGCCACGCAACGAAATCGGTTACCATGCCGTGCGCGCGGGTGACCATCCTGGGGAACACCGTATTCTATTCGGGATGCCGGGGGAGAGCCTTGAGATTCGCGTCGGCGCAACGAGTCGGGACTGTTATGCCGAAGGAGCCCTGATGGCGGCGCAATGGATTGTCAGGAAGCCCGCCGGGCTCTACGGCATGCGAGAAGTCCTGGGATTGTAAGAACGTCTCTAGCTGAACCACTGGGAAAGGGCGTCCATCAGCGAGCTGGTGACCGCATAGGGCTCATTCCAGCCCCAAATACTGCGTAACAGATCGAACATCATCATGCTGCCAATGGCCAGAACGAGAATGCAGCCGACGAGGCTTGTGATATTCCAGCCTGAAAACGTCGTATCGGGCACACTTGGGATGCCCGCGGCGATTCCGCCAGTCGATGTATCGATCATCGGGCCCACCCCGACTGGCATCCCCTCGGCTGGCTGAAGCGCCACCGCTCCAACGGCATCGTCGCCGAGGATGGTTTCAACGTCCTCGCCCAGATCACTGGCACTGTCGAGTGCGATCACTTGCGAGCCACTATCGTCCGATTCCTCGCCTCCGGTCTCCATGAGTGGTGTCAAGGAGAAATCATCTTCGGCCTGGAGTGGGGCAATGTCGGAACCAAGATCTTCCTCCAGCACGAGGTGTTCCTCGGCTTCGCCAAGCTCAAGCGGTTCAATACCCGATCCACCGAGTTCAAGAGAAATGTCGTCCAGTGCCAGACCGCTATCCGTCGGCGAAATTAAGTTGATTCCACTGTCGCCCGCGCTGAGAGTAATATCACTGCCACCTTCGGACAGAATGAGGTCATCGTCGCCGGTCTCCTCGACCAGTCCCGCTCCACCTGCGCCCTCTTGAGCTTGAAGAATGTCCGACTCGACCAGCTCCAGTTCACTTCCTTGGTCCTTTGATTTGAGCTGGTTGACTTCGCTCGCGGAGAGAATCTTACTCGATTCAGTTTCCAGATCGATTTCAAGTTCATCCAGATCTTCGAATTTGCCTGATGGCGGTGTCGGCATTGCCAGGGATTCCGAACCAGGCGCGCCGAGGACATTCGAACCGCTGATCCCTGGTGCCAAAATATCCGATGCTGGGGATGCCAGTCGGACATCGCTATTGGAGATGTTTTTATCGGAATCGAGTTGGAGTTCGAGATCGCTGTCCCCTTTGACCGCACCCGGTTTGCCAATCACGGTACTAGGAGGCCGATTCGCGTCGTCAACAGCATCATCATCGCTGACCAGGATCGAATCGGATGGATCACTTGGTTCCTCGATGGCTTCCAGCGCGATATCGCTGACCGATGCTTGTTTCCAGGCCTTGGGATCAGCCGCGAGCTTGTCCAGTTCGTCGGCACGGAACTTCCAGCTCGCGCCATCGCGATATGCTCGAATCTTACCCGCCTCGCGGAGATCGTTGAGCTGCTCTTTCGAAATCTTGAGACGGCTTGCCGCCTCGTCCAAGGGAATAAACTGCGACATGGCAACCTCGTGCACGTTCCAGTCCCATCGGGACGGAATCCGGCTTCAGGCGGCGCCTTCCTGTTCTTCGCCCGAACAACAATCGAATCTTGCGCGATCCATCAACCGAGCGGATCCATGGGACCTCGGCAAATTGAGCTATGTTCCTTAAATCGTACGTTTTTTTTGCACGGCCTTCGATATAATTAATTTAACATATTCTTTATTTTATTATCTTTCCAGTCCAAGCCGCACTTCCTCCGGGGTAGGGGAATGGCTATTAAAGCTTGTCATGCGTAAATCCGATTCGATGTTACGCATGCTTTCAAGCCGAATCTTACCCTGATCTTTACTGATATGATAAACGGCGATCGAACGTCGTTGAGAATCGACGATGATCACACGTTCACCCGTCGAATCGCCGGGGAGTTGGATGGCGATCAAGTCACCCCGGTGATGGACCGATTCTGCCTCCGGCTGGCCGTAGACGGGAACCGTGATCACATGCCACCCAAGCCATGCAACTGCCAGCCCCGTGGCGATCCACCCGACTCGAATCTTATGGTTACAATACATTGGGCACCTCCTCCAAGAAAGGGACTCGTTTACGAAACGTCGTAGACTGGTTCACATCCGGGAGTTGGGCACTCTTTTTCATTCTAAACGGCCCAACGTCCTATTCAAGCAGATTTGCCTATCCGAAATCCATATCGCCGACTACCATGGACAGTTAGGACCGACCCCGGCCGTGTATCCCAAATATTCGGCCTCGAATCCATCCCACGCCCCAGCAATAAGCCCGCGACCTGCGGGAGCCCGCGACCTGCGGGAGCCCGCGACCTGCGGGGAGCCCGTGACCGGAGGGGAGCCCGTGACCGAGGGGAGCCCGTGACCGGAGGGGAGCCCGTGACCTGCGGGGAGCCAACGATTTGGTCATTGCTGGATTCAGACAGGGAGCGGGAGTCTAGGAGTGAAGCCAACAGTTCGGCAAGAGCACGTTTTCCATCCCCAGATCATCATTAAGTCCGATGTCCAACCGATCGAATACGGAAGTGCAAGCCAGGCTTGATCTTGCGATCGATATTGCCCGTGAAGCTGGCCAAATCACATTGCGCTATTTCCGGCGCTTTGATCTCCAGGTCGAATCCAAGCCGGATCATTCGCCTGTCACCGCTGCCGACCGGCTGGCAGAGCTGCAGATCCGACATCGGATTTCACAGGCATTTCCCGACGATGCCGTTCTCGGAGAAGAAATCGGCCAAAAAGAGGGCAGTGGACGGTATCGCTGGATTATTGATCCAATCGATGGAACGAAATCGTTTGTCGCCGGTGTCCCACTCTATACGACATTGATTGGTATCATGGATGGCGACGCGAGCCGGGCTGGCGTTCTCTTTGCACCGGCAACCGGTGAAATGGTCTATGCGGCCATCGGGAGTGGGGCCTGGTTCATCGACGGCGATGCCGAACCCTGTCCGGCTCGGGTATCGAAAATCGATCAATTCTCCAACGCCCTTTTCCTGACCACGGAAGTGAAAAACTATACCGAATATCGGCGGAAAGATGCGTTGCCCGTTTTTCTGGAATTACAAAGCAGAGCCCGAATGGCACGAACCTGGGGGGATGCCTACGGTTACCTGATGGTGGCCACTGGGCGGGCCGACATCATGATCGATCCGGCCCTGAATCTATGGGACGCGGCTCCCCTTCTGCCGATTCTTGAAGAGGCGGGAGGCCGATTCACGGATTGGAATGGTCACCCCACAGTCCTCCATGGAGATGGGATCGGTACCAACGGCCACCTCCACGAGCAGGTGTTGGAATACACACGCAACTATTCGATCCATGCTCGCAACGATTGACTTCATGGAGAATAGTTTCTTTAGGTCCTTTTGGTCCTTTAGGTCCTTTGTAATTGCGCCTCTGTCCCGTTCGGAAATGATCGATTTGGATTTGGAATTCAAAGCCTGCATGCTTGAAAAGAGACACGATAGTTTTCTCCCCTAGGGATGTTCGAGCCACTTGGCAACTCGCACTTCCGACGCATCGATGGAAAACCGCACCATGCCGACCTTGGCGGTATTCAACACAACCGCCCCGGCTTGCCGATAGGCGCATTCGGCTTCTTCTGCGTCCGAATACACTCCGCTGCTGATGACCACCCATTCCGGGGAACACCATCGAGCAAATCCAGGTGGATCGCTGTGGCAACTGCCATGGTGTGGCGCGAGGATGATATCGCAGTCGATCGGGAGTTCAGCAAACAAGGCATCCAGTCCAAGAGAGTCCAAATCGCCTGGCA
>JAFGFZ010000379.1 GCA_016930815.1 Pirellulales bacterium
CTATTCGATGGCCGTAATCTCCTCGACCACCAGCGACTCTTTGAGCTCGGATTCAACGTCTACCCAATGGGGAAGCCGTGTTTAGCGCACTACGCATGATGGGGGTACCCCCAAACAAGAACGAGACGAGTCAACCCAGGTCAGATTCCATGTGATTCCGGTCACGAGATTTGGGTAAAGTCTATGGATTGTATGGATTCTAACGCCTTGTCGCGCCGATAGGAGATTTTGGTGGTCAATCCATTGCCCACGAGGAATCGTGGTTTGACCTCGAGAAAATCATCCGCAAAGGGGGGCGGCAAATGTCGTTACACGAATCTTACGAAACGACGGAACGTGTTCAGGGATCTTGGGATCCGAAACGGATCCTATGGGTTGCCGTCTGTTTGATGGCCGTGCTATCAAGCGGTTGCATGGGCACCATCCGGAAATGGCGATGTTCTGAACTCGCCCCATGCGTGCCACCCCATCTGTTCGATGCACCGCGTGGAAGCCGCGAGCCGATCAACTACCTGCTTTTGCAACAGCCAACTCCCAAGAAATATAAACTCGGTCCCGAAGATGTTTTGGGGATCTATATCGAAGGTGTCCTGGGTGAATCGGAAAAGGCCCCGCCAGTGATTGATCCGCAACAACCGAACCTGCCACCGGCGGTCGGCTACCCAGTCACAGTCCGCGAAGATGGCACCCTCTCGTTGCCGTTGATCGATCCGATTTACGTGAATGGGATGTCCCTCAACGAGGTTGAAAACGCCATACGGAAGGCGTACACGGTCGACCGGGATATCTTGCGGGTAGGCCGTGACCGAATCATCGTATCGATTATTCAGTTGAGAACCCATCATGTTTTGGTGATCCGAGAGGATTTAGGGAGTGCCGCGCCGATGTCCGTTCAAACTCGGCGGCCGGAGGAGGTTCTTTTGGAACCGCAGAAACGGGGCCGGGCCTATGCGTTGGAACTGCCGGCCTACCGGAATGATGTCCTCCATGCCCTGACTGAAAGTGGCGGGATGCCGGGCGCCGACGCGAAAGCCCAGGTCCGCATTCTCCGAAATGCTTACCATCCCCAAGAAAGCACTCCGCCGCCGACCGACGTTGGGATCATCCTATCCCAGTTCGTGATGCCGGAAGAAGATACAATCATCGCCCAAGACAGGGAATCCATCGTTATCCCGCTCCAAGTCGGGCCTGGAATCCCATATGTGGAGTTGAATCAGGACATCATCACCCTCCACGATGGAGACGTTGTTGTCGTCGAATCACGGGAATCGGAGGTTTATTATACCGGTGGACTTCTGAAAGGCGGTCAACACCCGATTCCACGCGATTACGATCTGGACATCCTCGGTGCCGTCGCATCGGCCGGCGGCTCGATCGCCGCGGCAGCCGGCGGCTCACTCATCGGCCCTGGTAGCGCTGCCGGGAATATCTTTCCACCAACCCGCGTGACCGTGATCCGAGTCATCAACGGCTACCAGGTGCCTATTCGAGTCAATCTCAAGCGCGCGATCTTGGATCCCAGCGAGCGGATTCTGATCCAGCCGAACGATTTTGTCCTGCTCGAATACACGCCAACCGAATCCTTCGCCAATGTGGTTCTGAATAACGTCATCTTCTCCTTCTCAGGAAGTTTGTTCACGGTGAGGTAGGCAATCATCCCAAGCCCAACGGGAGGTTATTGAAAGATCTTCATACCAGGGCCGCTCCACCCTGGAATGAATCACTCCATGATGGAAATAGATGATTCTAAATCGATCGAAGAATGAACATCAGGGGACGAAAACGGACGAAGCAGACATCGGGCCTCTCAGTGGTCTTTTCCTTCTGTTCAAAAATAGTCAGATACCCTGGAATGACCAGGCGAAGCCTCTTTGGAATTCGGGCCATGAACGGGCCATTAAAACGGCAAAGGGGTGGCCTGAAGGCCACCCCTTGGAAAGAGTAAGAAAGAAAAAACCGAATTAGCCGCGTCGCCGACGGGAAATTTCGACGAGGACGGCACCAATTCCTAGGAAAAAGAGGGCGATCGATGACGGTTCAGGAATCGCGGTGAGCCGGAGGGTCGCTTCGAAACCGGAACCCGGCGTGCCATCGATGGCTGTGAATTCATTGGCATCGCCACCCCAATTGGAATCGAATGTAACGGATGGTGGAGTGAAGTCGGTGTAGTTCATCCCGCCAAACCATATCGTGTAATCGGCACCCATCACAAAGCTATCGTCCATGGTCATCGTGAATCCGAATTTTCCGGCAGGAACGCCGGGCAGGACGTAATCCGAACTCGTATCGGCTGACCACCCAGCATTGGAGCCATCGATGATCCCCGTCCAACCGGACGGTGCGTAGACGGCATCGATTGAAATGGCGGGTGGCATCGTCTGGCCCCAAACTTGACCATTCGATGTCTGGCTCATGTCGATATTGAAGAATCCAATGCCTTCGCCTGTTCCAAGGCTGGCTTTCCATGCATCCAGGGATGGCCGATCCGCAGCCTGCCAGGAACGAAGCGTGGTCAGGCTGTCACTTTCCTGGCCATAGATTTCATGCAGCTTGAACATACCGCCATCGAATGACCACTGATCGGCACCACCGGGCCCCAGAGGGTGAAACTCATAGAAGTCGGCTGGATCAAAAAAGAACGACACCGAAACGGTACCTGCAAGGACAGATCCAGAGAGTGCCATAAAAAGACTGCAGGCAGTCAAGATCAACATGATACGGCGCATTAGCGTGCTCCTCTTCTAAGTTATTCCATACAAGTGGATGGGAAAACAACCTATCAAAAACATGCGATTACAAAAGCGAATCAGTTTTCAGACTAATTGCTTGCCCCGTGAACGTCAAGCAACTTCTTGCAAGAATATTTTATATTTAAATTGAAATTAATTGAAATGAATAAAATATCCCAAATCAGCCCCCACTGAGCGGGGAATATGGTCCATTTTGACCCATTTACGAGATGGTTTGTTGAACTGTGACTTAAGAAATACAAAAGCCCGGCTTCGTAAAGAAGCCGGGCATTGAAAGTTGGATTGGTTGCCAGATTCTATGGTTTGGCCTTCGGCGTTAAGACCGGAACCGTTTTCGCGGGGTCATGCCGAATGTTA
>JAFGFZ010000380.1 GCA_016930815.1 Pirellulales bacterium
ACCGACCTCGTCCCGGCGGCTGTCTTGGGTGTGGTGGTCCTGGCATGGGTGACGGGCTTTGATATCATTTATGCGTGTCAAGATATCGAATTCGACCGAACGGCAAAACTCCATAGCATCCCCGCGTGGCTTGGAGTGCCGGGTTCGCTTCGTCTTGCCGCAATGTGCCACCTTGGAACCGTCCTGGCGCTGGCCGTCCTGCCGCTGGTCTATGTCCCTTTTGGGTGGATTTTCCTGGCGAGTATCCTTGCTGTCGCCTTGCTGCTGGCCTACGAGCACGCGATCGTGCAGCCGGATGATTTGACCCGTGTCCATATCGCCTTTTTTCATGTCAACGCTTTGATCAGCCTCGGTCTGCTCGCAGCCGGCATCCTGGACTTGTGGCTGGTCTCGTGAAGGGAATTGAATTGATGCTCCGCACAAGTCCCATTTTGAAATCAATTCGCGACAAGATGGAAAACGGCGAGCGGCTTTCATTTGATGATGGCCTTTTACTTTTTCAGCCCGAGGTTTCACTGACGGAATTGGGTGAATTGGCCAATCTGGTTCGGGAGAGGATCCATGGCAATGTTGCCTACTACAACATCAACACGCACTTGAATCCGACAAATATCTGTGTCTATCGGTGTGTCTTCTGCGCATTTCGAGCCGATTTACGGAGTTCGAAGGGTTATGTGATGGACGAGGAGCAGGTCCTGGCTCGAGGGCAGGAGGCGGTGGACGCGGGTTGCACGGAGATCCATATTGTGGGTGGCCTGCATCATCAAAAAAAATATGACTGGTACCTGAATATCATTCGGATCCTGCACGACGCCTATCCCTCCTTGCATCTGAAGGCTTGGACACCGGTCGAAATTTTATGGTTTTCACGGTTGGCGAAAAAATCGTATCGTGATGTATTGCAGGAGATGATCGATGCCGGTCTCGGCAGTCTTCCGGGTGGTGGTGCCGAGATATTTCATCCGGAGGTCCGTCACCGGCTCTGTGAGCATAAGGCGGATGCCGGGCAATGGTTCCAGATCCATCGCGCGGCCCATGGATTGGGCCTTGTGAGTAATTGCACCATGCTCTACGGCCATATCGAGCAGCCGTACCATCGGATCGACCATCTCTGCCGGCTGCGGGAGTTCCAGGATGAGACGGGGGGATTCCAGACATTCGTTCCCCTGGCATTTCAACCGGGGAACACGGGCCTTGTGGATCTGGTTAAGCAACGTGCGTCGGCGCTTGTGGATCTCAGGACCATGGCGGTGAGCCGGCTGATGCTGGACAACATCCCGCACATCAAGGCCTATTGGGTCATGCTCGGTATAGGCACGGCCCAGATCGCGCTCGCCTTCGGCGCCGATGATCTGGATGGCACGGTTCGACATGAACTGATCTATCACGATGCCGGCGCGGAGACGCCTGAAATCCTATCCGTGGATGAAATCCGCCGGCTCATGATCGAAGCGGGCCGCGTGCCGGTGGAACGGGATACGCTCTACCGCCGGGTCCATCGCGAGGGTGCCCACTGGCATGTGGCACCGCCAGTTCACCCGACATCGCCCAGATCGAGCGCCTTGCCATAGCGGAGAAGCACCATGCGCCGTAGTTTCGCATGGGTATCGTGGCGGAGACCGGGATCTTCGGCGATTAATTTCTGCGCAAGACTGCGGGCCTCTTCGACCACGGCCGCGTCCCGGACGAGATCCGCGATACGGAACGGTGGCAGGCCATGCTGGGCCGTCCCCAACAGGTTGCCGGGACCTCGCATCTGAAAATCGATTTCGGCCAGTTCGAAGCCATCGGTGGTTTTCGTGAAGGCAATGAGGCGATCGCGCGATCCAGAAGGGGAGGACTCACAGAACTCGCTTGCCAGTGCGGGGCTCTGGAGTTCGCTCTCTTTGGGGGATGCGTCTGGTTCCCCAATCAGGCCGCAGTAGCCGGGGTACTTTCCGCGGCAGATTCGGCCCCGGAGCTGGTGGAGTTGGGCGAGTCCAAAACGTTCTGGAGAGAGAATCGCCAAGACGGTTGCGTTGGGGACATCGACACCCACTTCGATCACCGTCGTGCTTACAAGGACCTGGGTCTTGCCGGTGCGGAACGCCCGCATGGCCGTCTGCTTTTCACGTGACGACATCCGCCCGTGGATTAGGTCGAGGCGGAACGCTTCGAGTTCGCCGTTGGCCAGGGCCTCGAACGTCTCCTCCGCGCTGGCGGCCGCGATGTTGAGAGACTCGTCAACGAGGGGCGAAACAATGTACGCCTGCCGGCCGCTGGTCAACTGGTCGCGAACGAATTGCCACCACGCGGCTCGCTTCCCCGGTTCGATCAGGTACGTGTGGACCTGCTGCCGGCCTGGCGGCATTTCACGGAGCGTCGAGACATCCAGGTCTCCAAAGAGGGCCATGGTCAGGGTTCGTGGGATGGGTGTGGCGGTCATGACGAGATAATGGGGGTCGCTGCCTGCCGTCCGGAGTGTTGCCCGCTGACGAACCCCAAATTTGTGCTGCTCGTCAATCACGACCAGGCCGAGATTCTGGAAGTGAATGTCTTCTTGAAGGAGCGCATGGGTGCCGATGAGGATCCCAATCTCCCCGGCAGCCAGCTGTGTCAGGATCGACTGCCGCTCTTTCTCGGTCGTTCCTCCAGTGAGAGTGGCCCAGTGGACCCGGCTTGCACGGAGCACTCCGGCGAGCGTTTCCGCGTGTTGCCGGGCCAGAATTTCCGTGGGTGCCATCATCACGGCCTGACACCGATGCGCGACGGCCAGGAGCATGGCATAGACGGCAGCAACCGTTTTCCCGCTTCCCACGTCGCCTTGGAGAAGCCGGTTCATTGGGCGATTCTGGGCCATGTCGCTTGCGATCTGGCGAATCACGTGCCGCTGGCCAGATGTCAATTCGAACGGGAATAGCCGCAGAATCCGGGCGTCCATTTTCGCCGATGCGGGAAGTGGCGGGGATCGGCGTTGCGTTTGCTGCTGCCAGCGACGGATCGCCAAGGCCAGCTGCAATATGAAAAGCTCCTGGAAGATAAATCGCCGACGGGCTCGGGCGAGTTGGATTTGGTCTGTAGGCGCGTGGATATTTCGAATCGCATCCGTCAGAGACGGGATGTCCAAGGTGCGGAGCATCGATTCGGGAAACACTTCGATGGGAACCGCTGCGAATTGATGCACCACGGCGGCGACCATCCGCCGCATCTGGTATTGCGGGATGCCCTCGGTGAGGCCATAAATCGGCAGAATTTCGGTTTTGGGCCGGTCGTCTTCCCCTTCAAGCCACGCGACTTTGGGGTGGGTCATTTCCCATCGGCAACCGTGGTATTTCGGTTTCGCCGAAAACATCACGTACTGGCCCGGGTGGAATTTGTCCCGCATGTACGGCTGGTTGAACCAGATGGCTCGGAGCTGTTGTGTGCCATCGTTGATCAAGACACCAACAATCGAGCGGCCGAAACCGGTCGATTTGCCATCGACCTCTTCAACCACTCCGCGGACCGTCTGGACGGTCCCTTCTTCCAGATGGTCGATCGAGCGCTGATCGGAGAGGTCCTCATAGTTGCGGGGGAAATGGAACAAAAGATCGCGGGCGGTCTGGATGCCGATCTTTGCCAGAAGCTGGGCTCGATCCGGCCCAATCGCCGAAAGATGCCGCACTGGGACGGCCAGCACCTGTTCTGGCGTGGCACCCGCGTATTCGCCGGAGAGGGCTCCCATTGCATCGCCGATATTACGGGACATGGAACCAAACCATCTCATGATTTCAGGTATCGCTGATACGCAGCGACGGCTAGCCGGTCGACTCGATCGTTTTCCGGATGGCCGCTATGCCCTGCCACTGGAGTGTATTGGACGGTATGGCGCATGAGAAGGGCGTCCAGTTGTCGCCAGAGATCTTCGTTTCTTATCGGGACCCAACGTTTGCCTTCCCGGCGTTGCCAACCGCTGGCTTTCCACTTCGGCAGCCACTCGCTGATCCCCTTCCCGACATAAACGCTGTCGGTAATCAATTCCACATGGGCGGGCCGTTTCAGGGCGGCAAGACCGCGGATCACAGCGGTCAATTCCATGCGGTTGTTCGTTGTCTCCGCCTCGGCACCCGATCCTTCCAGTTCCTTGCCAGATTTCGGGTGGCGCAGTACAAACGCCCAACCTCCCGGGCCCGGATTGCCACTGCAGCCGCCGTCGGTGTAAAGGAGAACTTCAGGCATTGGGGTGGAAGGAGCGTATGCGGAAAATGTGTGTTCTTGATTCCTTGCACCCACGCGATCAACTCGCAGCAATTTGTGGAGGGCTGGGTCGCAGGGGGCGGGACAGATTGTCGAGTTCTTCGATCAGCTCCGAATCGATCTGGGGTTCTTTCGATAGGATCCACGGCAGGCGGACACGGAAGATGCTGCCTTTGCCAAGTTCGCTTTCCAGTGTGACCTCGCCACCCAGAAGCCGGCATAATTCCTTGACGATCGAGAGGCCGAGACCGGTTCCGGAGTATTCGCGCGTCATGACATCTTCACCAGGCAGGACGTTCGTGCCCTGGCGAAACTTTTCGAAGACGAGCGTTTGCTCTTCTTCACTGATCCCAACTCCGGTATCCTCCACGGTGAGTCGAAGGTCCCCCAAGTCGTCGCGTGTGGCTGAGACGGTGATGCGCCCTCCTTCCGGGGTGAACTTGATCGCGTTGGAAAGCAGATTATTCAAGATCTGTTGCATTTTTGCCTGATCCTGATGCAAGGGGGGCATCCCTGGCTGCATGTTGCAGTTCAGGTCAATATTCTTTTTTTCAGCGAGCGGCCGGGCCAGATCACATAACTCGATCACAATCGCTTCCGCTCGAAAATCGACAGGCCGCACATCCATCTTGCCGCTTTCGATCTTGGCCAGATCGAGAATGTCATCGATCATTTCAAGGAGCATTTTGCCGGATCGCTGAATATTATCGGCATAGCGCTTCTGTTTCTGGTCCAGCTGCTGGCTGCTTCCAAGCACTTCGGAAAAACCAAGGATACTATTCAAGGGCGTGCGTAGTTCGTGGCTGACGGTCGACAGGAAGTCGCTCTTCAGTTTGTTCATTTCAAAGAGCCGCAAATTCGCCTGGGCCAGTTCGTCAATTTTGTGATCGAGGGCGACATTGACGCCGCGGAGTTCGTTTTGCTGACTGAGGAGTTGCCGCACCATCCGGTTGAATGCGGCGGCCAATTCCTGAAACTCATCGCCGGTATTGATGTCAGCCCGCTGGTCAATCGCACCTTCACGGACCGCATTGGCGACGTCGCGGAGATGGGTGAGTGGTTTCACGATGATGTACCGAACAATTGCCCACAACGCGACCATGGAGAGGAAGGCGGTGATGACGGCAGCCATCATCAGGAGCCCGAAATTATCTTCCTGAGCATCCACGATTGGGGCCTGGTCGACCTCGACCCGAATGATTGCGATCAGATCCCCCTCGGTTAAATCGGCCCAGCGTGGCTTCGTCGCATTGCGATGGCAATCCAGGCACGACGACTTGGCGAATATCGGTTGGTAGTACCGGTATGCCTGCTTCCCATCCTCCACGACAGATCGCCCAACGGGATGGTACTTTGGATCCTCGAAAATTGCCTCTTTCTCGAAATGGTTGACGACTTGATCGTTGTCAAAACCGGGCTCATTGCCCTTCTCGGTCCATAAAACCAGCAGCCGACTCTCCAGTTCATTCTCGGGCGGATTGAGATTATGATCGTTTTCAGGAGAAATGAGACTCCATGGGTACTCGGATCGGATGTCCTCGACAAACTGCTCCGCGGCACGTTTTTCAGACGGCGTGGAGAGTCGCATGTTGTTGAGTCCGGTAAAGTGCTGTTCGAGCAGAACCGCATAGACCAGATGTGGCGCGACGATTTCATTTCCCCGATAGATGAGCTTATCCGTTTCCCGGCGGTACCAGAGGAAACTGCCGGCAATGAGCAGAAAGAGCGTGACACCGAACATCCAGCGGACTTTTCGTTCCAGGCCCGTTTCGCCCAGCGCGCGTTTGAGAGTGGAATAGGACATCGCCGTTCCAAAAGGGGCGGAATCAATTCCGTCCATGTTGATTGAATGATCCGCCCAAGATGAATGCGCATCCATTCCGCCGAGCGGTCAATTATAGAACGCATTTTGAATTTCAAAACACGTTCTGAGGGCTATTCTAGGCACTAGGCCGCTGATGGTCCAAGTGCATTCACGATATTTCCCGACGCAACTTACAACATATCCTGTGGGTCGACATCAACAATCCAGTGGACGGATTCAGGAGGACGGCAGGCACGTGTGGCCGCCTGCACCACATCGTGCAGGATTTTAATCTCGGGGCCCCGGAGCAGAATCTGAAACCGGAACTTGCCACGGAGTTTGGCGAACGGTGCCGGGGCGGGGCCGAGGATACGGATTCGGGAATTCCTGGAAGTGCTCGCGGCTTGGATCTCTTCGCTCAGCTTCTCTGCGAAGAATCGGGTGTCGTGTTCGATTGCCCCGCGGACCACGATGCGGATCATGGAGCCAAAGGGCGGGTATCCGAGCGCTTTCCGGTGTGGCAGTTCCTGATCGACAAAGGCTTGGTAATTGTGCCGCGCCGCGGCATGGATGGCCGGATGATCGGGCGAGAGCGTCTGGACGAGGACGTGCCCGCCCGCATCGCCCCGGCCCGTCCGTCCAGCGACCTGGGTGATGAGCTGGAAAGTTCGCTCACTGGCTCGAAAATCCGGGAAATGGAGCGCCGTATCCGCCTGAATCACGCCAACCAGAGTTACATCCGGGAAATCATGTCCCTTGGCGATCATCTGGGTTCCAATCAGGATTCGAGCTGCCCCGTCACGGAATGCCGCCAGGGCTTTCGCGTGACTCCCCGACCGGCGCATGCTATCCGTATCCATTCGCAAGCAAGGCGCATCGGGGAACCGGGCCCGCACTTCCGATTCGAGCCGTTGCGTGCCGGTGCCGCTGTACCGAATCCCGCGGGTTTTGCAGTGCGGGCACTCGTTGGGAGCTGGAATCTCATAATCGCAATAGTGGCATAAGGCGGTCTCGTTGGTCCGGTGAAACGTGAGCGGGATATCACAGTCGGGACAGACCACCGGTTTCCCACAGACTGGGCACTGGATATGCGTTGAGAAGCCACGCCGGTTCAGCAGTAACATCACCTTGCCACCCTTCCGCAACGCTTCGCCGATCGCTTGTTGCATCCGCCGGCTAATGGAACCTCGAAAAGGCTGATCATGCCGATCCAACCGGAGATCAATCAGCCCCACTCCGGGAAGTGGCCGATTGAAGATGCGACGCGGCATTTCCACAAGTTGGTAATGAGGAGAAGATATCGGCCCGGAAACCGGGGCAGGGGCTTGATCCTGATCACTGGGTTGGCTTAGACGACTGCTTTCCTCCACGTCGGTCTGTTTTTTTCCGAGGGCTCGATAATAGCTTTCCAGGGAAGGCGTCGCGCTGCCGAGGACGAGCGGAACGCGTTCGGCCATGGCCCGGTACTGCGCGACATCGCGGGCATGATAGCGTGGGGCAATGTCCTGCTTGAAAGAACTTTCATGCTCCTCATCGATCACAATCAGGCCGAGATTGGGTGTGGGCGCAAAAACGGCGCTACGAGCGCCAATGACAACCTGCACGGCACCCTCGGCAATCCGATACCAATGCCAATGCCGTTCCGTATCCGATTGATGGCTGTGGAGGACGGCCACCGTATCAAAACGGGCCCGAAACCGCTCCACAGTCTGTGGCGTCAGGCTGATTTCCGGCACCAAGACAATCGCCTGGCGGCCGAACCGGACCGTCTCTTCAATCGCCCGGATATAGACCTCCGTCTTACCGCTCCCGGTCACTCCGTGGATCAGGATCGTTCGATGTTCGCCAGCGTCCAGCGCGGTTTGGATGGCTGCCAGGGCCGCCGTTTGGTCGGGATTGAGGTCCCGCGGCGATTCGCGGGGCGGGGTCGGGAATTCGAAGGCTTGAAATGACGGGATCCGCGACTGCGTTGCGATAATCAAACCCTTCTTCTTCAAGGCTTGAACCGGAGCTGCCGTGCAGCCAGTACGTTGGGCCAATTCGTGGAGTGTCAAGGAACGCGATGATTTGGCCAGGCATGCGAGGGCTTCCCGCTGCTTGGCAGGAAGCTTCAGGCTGGACAGCCGTGCCAGGATCTCATCGGGAACGGAGAGGAGTGTGACTCTCCGTGTGCCAGCCTGCTTCCGAACTCCGCCCGGTAGAACGGCCTGGAGAACCTGTCCCCATGGACACAGATAATAGTCGGCAATCCATTGCGTTAAACGCAGCATGGACGGTGAGAGTAGACTTCGAGGATCCAGGAGAGCAGCCACCGTTTTCAGACGCCGCGAACCGACCGGCTTGAATTCCAAACGGATACAATAACCCACGGTCAACCGATTCCTCCGCCCAAAGGGAACTTGGACACGGCGGCCAACCTCCAGCTGGTCGATCCGCTCGGTGGCATCGGACATCTCTGGCGGAACAAGGTAGTCAAAACTTCCGTCCGGGCCGTCAGCCAATACCACCGATGCCACCAACCGCATCGCGCCAGCGTCCAATTGCCACGATTCCGGTTCGAGGTCAAACAGCGACTGCTGATATTCAGACATGAATAAGAACAATGGCCGGTTACGACTGCTCGCGAAGCGTCGTCCAGCTCAAAAATCCTAGAACGAGGGAACTGATGAGAAATCCAATATCCATGACCATGCTTACCCGATGGAATGGAAACTCAATGAATAAATCAAGTGCAAAAACCAATGCGAGCAGGCTGGAAACAACGAGCCCGGCGATTGTCATGGCTCGGGGCATCAGGTAAAACCTCGTCGGTGCGAAATCCAGGTCCACAGGAGGAGATCTCCAAAAACTCTAGTATAATTCAAGAAATCTGCCTGTCATCCCACCTGATGGCCAGCCAGACTGCCTCTTGAACTCCCGTGGACGAACTTGGCTAGTGCTCCGTCAAGCTTAAAATTTGGGGTAACTGTGCTCGTCCGAGGGTGATGTACCACGGTCTGGCGACCACGGCTACCCCAAGATGGAAAGTTGACAGAGCACTCGTGCCCTGTTTTACAAATATTGATGCCATCTTGGAACCAGGTCCACCCCGGATCTTCCGGGATTTTTCGGGAGGGCAATTTATTTTTGAATTTTTTCTAGACACACGGCTTGAAAAAATGGGGGCCCTGCCGGGCAACTGCATCGCGTTGTCCCAATTCCCATCGCCAAACGGCATCCAGATCGATACAATGCTCCGACACACCGCGACCATCGTGGCTGCGGATGCGGCCATCCAATCACCCTTCTTCCTTTGTACGGATCCATGATGACCCAGCGCATTTATAATTTTTCCGCCGGTCCGGCGGTCCTGCCGGTCCCTGTTCTAGCTGAAGCCCAACGGGATTTGTTGGCGTTGCCGAATGCCGGGGCATCTATTCTGGAAATCAGCCACCGCAGCAGCACCTTCGCTAAAATCATCGAGAATTGCGAGTCGGATTTCCGATCGCTCCTGGCAATTCCAGAGAACTACCGTGTCCTCTTCTTGCAGGGAGGAGCACGGCTCCAGTTCTCCATGATTCCCATGAACCTGCTCGGCGCGGGTTCCCAGACGGCCGACTACATTCTGACTGGAAGTTGGAGCAAAAATGCGATCAAACAGGCTGAACTGGAAGGTTCGATGCGGATTGCCTGGGATGGGAAGGAAACCAATTATGATCGGTTGCCCCGATCGGAAAACCTCGATCTGAATCCCGGCGCAGCGTATGCCTATTTCACATCGAACGAAACAATTCAAGGGATCCAATTTACCAACGAGCCGGAGGTGGGTGATGTACCTCTCGTCTGCGATGCGTCATCCGACATCTTGTGCCGGCCAGTGCCAGTGGACCGGTATGGCCTGCTATTCGCCTGCGCGCAAAAAAATCTCGGCCCAGCCGGCGTGACAGTCGTGGTGATCCGGGAAGATCTCCTGGAACGGTGCCCCGCCGATTTGTCCCCGATGCTCAACTACCGCACCCATGCCGAACAACACTCGCTCTTCAATACGGCGCCGACGTTTCCGATTTATATCATGGGCCTGGTCGTGCGTTGGATCCTGGACGAATTCGGCTCTTTGGATTCACTGTACCGCCACAACCAGCGGAAGGCCCAGCTCCTCTACGAAGCCATCGATGCCAGCGATGGTTTCTACATGGGCCATGCCCAACCCGATTTCCGTTCCGTCATGAATGTTACGTTCCGCCTTCCGAGTGACGCGTTGAGCAGCCAGTTC
>JAFGFZ010000381.1 GCA_016930815.1 Pirellulales bacterium
GGACTGAAAGTCAAAGACGGCGACTCCCACCTTCTTGCGGATACGCACGGCCACCTGCGCATCTTGCGTTGTCTCAACCTCGATGATGCCGATGCGATCGGTCCGGCGGTCGAACCAATCCTTGGTGTCCGAGGCCGTGCCCATGATCTGCTTTCCCGCGACCTGGATCGTGTAATCGCCGCCACCCATGCCGCTCTTGCAGCCATAGGTGACATCCACGTGATAGCGACCGGGCTTGGCGAACCTGACCTGCCACGATGCGTAGTCGTTGGCATCGATCCAGTATCCCAGGCTTTGTTGTTCTGGCTGATACCGCAACGTTGCTCCGTGGATGTCGGCGGACTCGGCCTCTAGAATCATGACGCCCTCCGCATTGGCACCGATCGGTCTTGGAATGACCTTTGGGGCACCTTTCAGATCGAGCATCACGACTGTCGCGTAGTCGTTCGGTTCGGCGATCGGCAACTGCACCAGGGTATCTTGGTTCACGTCACGGGAGAACTTGAGCGGGCCCGCACCCGGCTCGCTGAGCAGTGAGGCGCCGGCAATCTCGTTTTCCAGAGCGGGAACCCGCAGAACGGAATCGAAGGGCCATTTGAAAAGATGCAGGTAGAGCCGGGTCACGCCATTGCCGAGCTGCTTCTGCGTGCAGCGCCCCCACGGCAACTGCTTCGAAAATGGTGAGGCCGATGTGCCGTAGATCGCGTCGCCGTGGACCTTCATCCAGTTGCCGATGGCGTGGAGCGTATCGATCGTGCTCTGGGGAACCGTGCCGTCAGGTTTCGGGCCGATGTTCAGCAGGTAGTTGCCGCCCTTGCTCGCCGTGTCGATAAGTTCGCGAACAAGCGTCGTCGGGCTTTTCCAGTTCCGATCGTAGTGGGTATATTCCCAGGTGCCGTTGATTGTTTGGCAGGTTTCCCAGTCGCGCCCTGGAAATCCCGTCGAGGGGATGGACTGCTCCGGTGTTTCCAGGTCTCCGTGGAAGCCGCCGCCGAGCCGATTGTTGATGACGATGTTCGGCTGCAGTTGATGCACGACTTTGAGTATGCGATGGGCGCGCGCCTCATCGATCACACCGCCAGGGATGTCGAACCAGAGGATCGAGACATCTCCGTAGCTTGAAAGCAACTCGCAAAGTTGCGGAATGACCAGTTCATCCACATACTTGTCCGGATCCCCCTTGTGGGTGGGATCCCATTCGCCGCCCCCGCCACCCGGATGATGCCAGTCGAGGTTTTGCGAGTAGTAGAAGCCGACTTTCAAACCGCGCATGCGACTCGCCTCGGCGAGTTCCTTGATCCAATCGCGTTTGGCCGGGGTATTACTGATTTTGAAGTCAGTGAATTTCGAGTCAAACAGGCAGAATCCTTCGTGGTGTTTGGTGATCGGGACGATGTATTTCATGCCCGTGTCCTGTGCCAATTGCGCGATGAAATCGGGGTCGAAATGCTCGCCGGTGAACTTCGGCATGAATGCCGAGCGATACTCCTTCGCGGGTATCTTAAAGCTATCCTGCATCCAACAACCCAGGAAAGGGCAGGGCTTGCCGTTCCAGGTCCCCCCAGCCGCGCTGAACAGGCCCCAGTGCACGAACATGCCGAAACGCGCTTCACGCCACCATTGCATGCGGGCATCGTGCTGCTCCGGGGTCTCTTGGAAGAGAGCGTCTAGATCGGCGGCGTGAAGTGCGATCAGCGGGGCCAGCAACAGGTTGGTGGTTGAAGCTATGAAAATCCGTCGAGTCGCTCTGTTCATTGATCGATTTTCTTTTTGAGTCGATAGGCACAATGGTGTGGCTCTTGACGGGTATTCACTCCCGCGTGAGCGCAAAGTAAATCACGTAAATCCAAGACAAAAAACCGGCAAGGATGGCCCAGAGGATGGAGCGATTACGATCCCACGAGCACACGACGGCAATTGCTGCCCCAAGCCCAATCCCCGTTTGAGCTGCCTGTGTTGTCATTTCAGCGATGATCATGATGACACATTCTAGCATGTATTTGTCTGGAAGAACAAGAAGAGGTGGTCCCCGTGTTCGCAGGATGGGATTCCAATTAAATGGTATGGCCCATTCCAAAATTGTGCAGCGCGTGCCGATCTTAGAAGCCCGGCTTTTTCGAAAAGCCGGGCTTCTTTTTCAAATCAATGTCGCCGTGAACGGATCATGTTTTCTGGTGCCAGGAGTTCGTTGAGTTGTTCCCGCGAGAGAAGTTGTTTCTCGAGGACAAGTTCGTAGACTCCCCGGTTCGTCTCGAGTGCCTCTTTGGCCAGTGCCGTGCATTGTTCGTAGCCGAGGATCGGATTGAGCGCCGTCACGAGGCCGATGCTCTGTTCCACGAGCTCGCGGCACCGGTCGGCATTGGCCGTGATGCCATCGACGCAGCGGTGTTTGAACATTGACATGGTTGTTCGGGTGACAATAACGATATTCTCCCTTCTCATAGCCGAGGTGCTTGAGGGCGATGTTCGCAATGACCTCGTTGGCGTTCATGTTGGTCGATGTTCCCGCTCCACCCTGGATCATGTCGACAACGAAATGGGCATGGTAGCGCCCGTTGAGAATATCTCCACAGGCCTGAACGATTGCGTCCCCGACTGGTTTGGAGAGGAGGTTGAGTTCCATGTTCGCCTTTGCTGCAGCCATTTTCACCATGGCGAGGGCATGGATCAGAACGGAGAAGTGGGTGAGCGATACGCCCGAGATATTGAAATTTTCCAGGGCCCGTAGTGTTTGGATCCCATAGTAACACTCCGCTCCCACGGCTCGTTCGCCGAGGAGGTCGTGCTCGTTGCGCGTCCGGCCCGACATGTACTGGGCGCTGGCGTTTGTGACTCGCGAACTCGTCTGGCGCATCCGCCGCGAGATGACACGGGCGATTCGAGACAACATCTTCATCGCCAGAGATGGCTTCCGGCCGGTAAGGGCCGTGAAATCGTCACGGCTAATCGAGAGAATCGTCGATGCCAGCAGGGTCCTGGCGGATGTCGAATGCGGGTAGTCGTCCATCAACGCCCCTTCCCCCAAGAAATCGTACTGGCTAAACAAGGCAAGCCGATCTTCCTTGCCGTAGGGCGATTTTTTAAAGAGCTCAACCTCGCCGCGGTGAATGATAAAGAGCTTGCGGCGTGGGCTGTTCTCCTCGAAAAGGAGCGTGCCAGAGCCGTGCTCGGTGATCTTGACCACCTCGACAAGCAGAGTGAGCTCCTCGGCATCGAGATCCTTGAATAGCTCGATCCGACCCAGGAATTTCATGATTTCCGACGGATCCATCGTCATCTCCTTGCTCCTTGATGCTAATAATGAAAAGGGGTCAGATTTATTTACTGGGAGCCAGTACGTCTTCTGGGTATCATGAGGTGAATTCTTGATCATCTTTGTTCTTAAGCGATCTACCCCCATCATGCATCTAGTTCTTCTTTCAATCCCCGGCCTTCGCGACCGGGATATTCCCCGGATGGCCAACCTGAAACGGCTCGTCTTTGGTGGTGATCGAGTACCGTTGGTTCCCAGCTTTCCCGCGGTAACATGCCCCGTGCAGTGTAACATGACCACAGGCCGCCGGCCGAGTGAGCATGGCGTCGTTGCCAATGGGCTCTTCTGGCGAACCGACGTATCCGATTCCAGTTCTCCGCTGGGCCGATCCATATCTTCTCAAGAATCAGATTCCCTGGAAACCGGAATTCCGCATGGCCAGGTTGAAATGTGGACCGCATGGAATCACGTTGTGGAATGTCCTCAACTTTGGGACCGGATGCATTCGCACGATCCGGCACTTAAAGTCGCGGCCTGGTTTCCGATGTTTGCCAAGGGCTGTGGCGCCGATTATATTTGCACACCCGCCCCGATCCATAATCCAGACGGCAGCGAATCGCTCTGGTGTTATACGAAACCGGTATCTTTGTACGGAGAACTCCGCGATCTTTTGGGGCATTTCCCACTCGTACACTTCTGGGGCCCCATGGCTGGGATTCAAGGGACCGCCTGGATTGTCGGATCGGCCATCCACACAGCACAGCAGTACCTGCCGAATTTTTTCTACATCTATCTGCCGCACCTCGACTATGCGGCTCAAAAGGCGGGTCCGGATAGCCCGGCGGCAAAGACGGCGTTTACTGAACTTGATGACGAATTGGGCCGACTGATCGAAGGTCTGACATCCGCGTATGCTCCGGACAAACCGCGATGGCTCATTGCCAGCGAATACACAATCGTTCCAGTCGATCATGTCACGTATCCGAACCGAATCCTCCGTGACGCGGATCTGCTTTCCATCCGGCCGGATGACATGGGCCGGGAAGAGTTGGACCTGGCCAACAGCCGAGCCTGGGCACTCGTCGACCACCAGCATGCGCATGTTTTTGTTCGGGAACGGGATCCGGCGGTCGTTGGTCGTGTGGTGGATCTCTTTCGCAACCAGACCGGCATTGCTGAAATTCTGGCCGGAGAGGATCGCAGCCGGTATCAGGTGAATCATGACCGGGCCGGCGATGTGATTCTGATCAGCCAGCCGCGCAGCTGGCAAGCCTATTATTGGTGGTTCGATGATTCGGTGGCCCCCAGTTATGCACGAGCCGTGGATATCCATCAAAAACCGGGTTACGATCCGGTGGAACTCTTCTTTGATCCAGCTACCCGCGGAATCCCGCTGGATCCCACGCTGGTCCATGGATCCCATGGGGCCCCGGCGGCCACTCGGGACCAGCAGGGTGTGTTCTTATCATCCGATCGGGACATGATCCGAGATCTATCGGTTCATGATACGGATGTTGCACGGATCGTCCTGACGCAGTTTGGGATTGGATGATCTACTCCGCGCCGGGTTCAGCCGGGGATTGGAAGCGAAAGTTTTTACTCTGCCCGAAGAATTCCAGGGGATTTTCGTAGACAATCTGGCGGATGAGGCTTTCGGGGTGTTTGCGTCGCCGCATTTCCATGATGAAGTCCGGGACGGCCAATGGATTCGACGGGCCCCAATCGGCGGCCGAGTTGACCAGGAGCCGTTCCGGGCCATACATCTGGACAAGATCGACGGCCCGGGCCGGCGTGCATTTGGTGGTTGGGTAGAGTGTGATACCGGCCCAGAAACCGGCCTCCAAGACGAGCCGGATCGTATGTTCTTCGAGGTGGTCCACAACGACACGATCGGGATCAATCCGATGGTCGCTGGTCACCAGATCGAGTGTCATCCGTGTCCCCTGGTACTTATCCGCCAGATGGGGCGTATGGATAAGAATCTGCTCGTTCGTTTTCGCGGCCAGCTCTAAATGCTCAAGGAATGTGAGTACCTCGTTTTTCGTGTTCTTATTCAATCCGATCTCGCCCAAGCCGAGAACTCCGGGCCGGTCGAGATATTCTGGAATCATCGCGATTACCTCGCGGGAAAGAGCCACATTCTCAGCCTCTTTCGCATTCATACAGAGCCAGGTGTAGTGCTGGATTCCATACTGGGCAGCCCGCTTCGGTTCGAATCCAGTAATTTGCTCAAAATAGTCCCGGAATCCCTCCACACCCCGGCGATCGAAACCAGCCCAGAAGGAGGGTTCGCTCACCGCGACACAGCCCATTTTGGCCATCAGCCCATATTCATCGGTGGTACGACAAACCATGTGAATATGCGGGTCGATGAAGTGCATGATCTGGAGACCTAGTGAGTTTGAATGAGGATTCATTGGATACCGATGGAACCAAATATATAGGGGACTGGTTCGGAACTCTAGCAGGAAACCGGATCGATCTGTTGGTCCCCTTTCCCCAAAAAAATGCACCGGATCATCAGAAAATCGGAAATAATTGAAAATATCTTCTATTTAATCGCATTTCAGACGCAAAAGGGTTGTTTTTTCACAAGATCTTTATAGACTCGGTGCCGGATTAGACGGTTTTTTCTGGAAACGGCTACCAATGCATCTTGTTTGGATACCTCGGAGCGGGCATCTACGTGCGCCGTTGCTTATGTGTATTCTTTGGAGGTGGCTCTCATGAATCGGATTTTTTTTGGATTGTTCATGGTCCTTGCGCTTCTCTTCTTGAGTGGAACCGCGACTGCGGATTTGACACCAGTTTTCGAGTACAGTTTTCCAGCGTCCTACGACGGGACGGGGAGTACGATCGTTGATCTGAGCGAAGCGGGAAACAATGCCACGTTTGATTCGCCGGACAAACCTCTTGTGGATAACCGCCCACCTGGTTTCAGTTCATCCCTGATGTCCATCACCGGTGCGTCACCTTATGGCCGCCACGGTGCCACGGATGCGATTGACCTGCTCGATAACGATCTGGTTGCCGCGGCCGGTGGATTCACATTCGATGTCTGGTTCCAGTGGGAAGGGATCTACACAAATACCCGCAAACTGATCGACTATGCCGGGACCGAGAACTTGCGCACCAATGTCAACGAGATACAGTTCATCATCTCCAATTCCGCGTATGTTCTTAGCGCACCGATCGAGGCCAACACTTGGTATCATGTCGTGGCTATGTTCGATTCCATGGGGAATACGCCGTATGACGGAGCGTATCCGGGCGATCCGGATCTCGATGGCATTGCCTATTTGTATTTGGACGGTGTTTTGGTCGATTCGGAGGCCGTGACGAAGACCGGTTTTGGCGACAGCTTGGATCGCCCGATCGGCATCAATCGTTGGGCCGGTGGTGGGGGTGAATGGTACCAGGGCCTCAATTTCAATCCGTCGGTCTACCTCGGTATCCCCGAACCGTCCACGTTTATTCTTGGTGGTCTGCTGCTAGGCCTGTGCGGCTTGTTTCTGCGCCATCATTGAATTCAAACAAGTCGTGCAGAGTCGTACAGAATACTTCACATGTCCGCTAATGCAGATTGATACTTCAAGCCCGTGGCGGTCACTCTGGTAGCCAGCGCGGGCTTGTTTATTTGGCGACCCATCGTGTTTCTTAACTGTAAGGAAAGGGTGAGATCTCATGAAATACATCCTGTCATTGGCAAGTCTGGCCATTGGGATCCTTGTGGCACCGGCCTATGCGGACGATATCACTTGGGATGGCGGTGACGGTTTTTGGGCCGATTTCAACTGGAATGGCGGGCTCGGACCACCGGACATGAGTGGGTGGGATAGTGCAATCATCGGTTCCGGCACGGTAACGTTCGACGCAGTGGCGGCAGGCGCTGATTTCCTGACCATGCCATGGAGTGATCTGACGATTCGAACCGGTGGTACGTGGACCCAAACCACAACGCATTGGAATCGCATCAACGGTGGTTTTTATCTCGATGGCGGTTCGTTCATTCGACCCGCTGCCGGGAACCTGGTTTTCGGCTCCAACGATTCGGTTCCTAATGGAACATGGATCAATATCGGTATCACCAACGGGGGTACGCTCCGAATCAACGGGAATCTCTGGTTTGGATACTCGGGTGATGCAACGCCCTTCGACCTGGAGGTGACGATGACGATCGACGACGGCTCGGTCGAATTAACCGGTGGTGTTAGTGCTGCCTGGTGGCTTTGGGACGACAATATCGGTTTCAATTCCTACTCGATCAACTTCATCGGCCCGGGTTCCATCCGGCTCGGCGGTGGCGGCATCCAGCCAGAAAGCGCCGGTGGCCCAGTCACGTTCCAGACGCTTTGGGATATGGGTATTTTGCAGTACAACGGCCAGAGCGCGACGAACTTCGACGATCATTTCACGATCGCCGGAACGTTTGGCAACGATGGTTACACGCTGATTTCGGGAGCCCCCAACCGGCTCACTCTCGAAGTCAACCGGGAAACCGGGAATATCACACTGAGCAATCAAACGGTTGCCGATACATTCGTCATATCGGCCTACAATCTTCTCTCGGAGGTGGGCGCGTTCAATCCAACGGCATGGCTATCCATCGCCGACAACTATGACGCCGACAGCGGCCCCCCGTATGCCGATCCCGACGACAATTGGATCGAGCTGGGCGCGACGGCCAGTGACATTGCCGAAGGGACACTCGGTACGACAACCCTCAGCCCCGGCACAGCAATTGATCTCGGCAACGTCTGGATCAAGAGCATCCACGAGGACATCCAAATCGAAATCCTTGGAGATCAAGGAACCTACTTGGAATATTTTGTTCTTTACACGGGCAACGATGGATCTGCATATGAAATGGGTGATCTCAATTTTGACAACGAAATCACTGTCCTTGATTGGCAGATTTACAAGGCTGGCATCCGCCAGAACCTGGCCGGCTTATCGATTGCGGAGTCGTACAAGAAGGGCGACCTGGATGGCGATGGTGACAACGACCTGGTGGATTTTGGGATCTTTCGCGGCGCGTACGATGTGGCGAATGGTTCAGGCGCGTTCGATGCGATGGTTGCCGGCGTGCCGGAACCGGCGAGTCTCGTTCTATTGGTTCTGGGAACCACGATGATGCTGTTTTTTTCTCGTCCGCACCGCTGGTTGCGCCAGCCTTCTGCCTTCTCTAAGTTGGGTACTTTTGTGGTTCTGTGCTTTGGGTTGTGCACTCTGTCGGCGCGGGCCGACTGGACGCCAGTCTTCGAGTACAGCTTTCCGGCGTCCTATAACGGGACGGGGAGTACGCTCGTCGATTTGAGCGGGGCAGGAAACAACGCCACGTTCGATTCGGCGGACGGTGCTCTTATGGACAACCGCCCGCCCGGCTTCGACACATCCCTGATGTCCATTACCGGGGCGTCGCCCTACGGCCGCCATGGGGATACGGATGCAATTGACCTGCTTGATAACGATCTGGTCGCCGCGGCTGGCGGATTCACCATGGATCTCTGGTTCCAGTGGGAAGGGATCTACACGAACTCCCGCAAGTTGCTCGACTACGCCGGAACGGAGGCCCTGGTCACGCGGGACAATCAGGCCCAGTTTCGCATTTCCGACAGCGCGTACATTCTCGGTGCTCCGATTGTCGCCAATACCTGGTATCACCTTGTGGCCGTGTTCGATTCAATGGGCAACACACCCTATGAGGCAGGCGATGCGAACTCCCCGAACGATCCGGAACTCGATGGTATGGCCTATTTATACTTGGACGGTGTCTTGGTCGATTCGGAAGCCGTGACGAAGACCGGTTATGGCGATGCCTTGAATCGCCCGATCGGCATCAATCGTTGGGCCGGTGGTGGGGGTGAATGGTACCAGGGGCTCAACTTCAATCCGTCGGTCTATCTCGGTATCCCCGGGCTATTAACATTGACCCTTGAAGTCAACACAACAACTGGGGCGATGGTGCTACGCAATGATTCCGGCAAGGCGATGGATATCAATGCCTATGAAATTCTCAGCGCCGGGGGCGCATTGAATTCAGATGGCTGGATCAGCCTCCAGGATCAAAACCTGGTCGATTTCCCCGCCGGCAATGGTACGGGAAACGGCTGGGAGGAATCAGGGACGCCCAATGCCGGATTCCTCGGGGAAACTTATTTACTCGGCGATTCGACGTTTGCTGATACCCTCTCGATTGACCTGGGTTCGGCCTATAATCCCTTCGTTTTTGGATTGGGGAACGATGGTGATCTGGTGATGAATGTTCGCCGGGCGGATGGATTGCTTATCGAAGCGAACATTGAATACATCACCGGTGGCGGGAATGCCGACTTCGATTCCGATGGGGATGTGGACGGGGCCGACTTCCTTGCATGGCAACGCGGTTTCGGTGGTGCCGGAGGCCTCGCTCAAGGGGATGCGAATGCCGATGGGGCCGTGGATGGAGCCGACCTTGCCATCTGGAAAAGTCAATTCGGTCTGGGGGGTGCTGCTGTTGGCCTGGCGAAGATGGCCATTCCCGAGCCATCGACACTGGGATTAGGAATTCTCTTCTTATCGGGCCTGGCCATTGGATGGATCCGCCGATGGAGAGGAAGTTGCATGCTTGATTTGAGTGCAAGACGACTGGTTCTGGGTATCGTTGCCCTTGGTATCGTGGTTTCCCTGCCGGTTCCTGCCATGGCGACGGTCACCCTGGATCGCGATTATCAGATGGGTGATGATCCCAACGAGGATGCACAGGCAGGTATTTCGATTGGATATGGGGCGGGCAACATAGCCTTCGGCTCGACACTCGACAGTGCACCGGTCAACCTGCAGCATCTGGTGGCTTATGGCGGGACCTATGTGGATGTGGGTCCTAGCGGTCTTTCTCGGCCGGGTGCCGGGAGCGGGTCTTTGGGAGTCGAATTCGATGGGTCCCATCCGGATACTCTGCAGGGCACGGGCCTCGGTTTTCCTGGGAATGATCCTCCCCAGAACCCTGTCGATGACTATTCGGGCGTTTATAGCCGAGGCATCCAAGTTTGGGTTTATCCGACGAATGCTAGCAGCACGGCCCGGCAGGACATCGTCAATGATACCTACCAATTCGGCTTGCATATCACGGCGGATCATTTATGGGGAATGACGTGGGGAGCGGACACTAGTACAACAACCGTTGGGCGGATCATCAATTCAACGGAATCCGTAGCCTATAACACGTGGACCCATGTCCATCAGCATTCTTCCGGCAGCTCAGGCATTCTTTACATCAATGGGATCGCCGTCGCGGCCTCGGCACCGGGCCAATATTATCATCCCCACGTTGGCACCGGGCAGGACCTGGATTTGAGCGTAGGCACGGCATGCGACCTCATCTCCAATCCCTTCACCGGAGCCGTGGACAACCTGCAGATCTATGTCGCCGGTGGCCCACTGGATTACGGCACGTACAACACGGAAACGGATAATGGCTATATCGCGGCCCTCGGATTGGTCGACGGTGATCTCACGGGTGACGGATTCGTCCAAGGGGACGGGAGTGGCGGTATGGCAGAGCACGATGACGTGGGTGTCTTCGTCGAAGGCTGGAAATATGAAAAGATCCTCAATGGCTGGCGTATCGGAGATCTCGAAACACGCCAAACGGGTGACTTCAACTACGATGGCATTGTGAGTCTGCTCGATTGGCACATCTTGCGATTGAACCACGCGACCGGTGCCGCTGGCGTGGATCTGGGCGAATTACTCGCCGCCGCTGGTGTGCCAGAACCATCCTCGTTCGTCCTTGCCGGATTATGGCTCGGTCTTGGAGGGGTCGTTCTACGGCTGTGCGGCCAAGCACAACGCTATCGAGGGGACTCCTAGTATTGATGTAAGTTGTTTCACGACAAAGTCTTATATTATGGGATTTCCAAAGGCGTTTGTGACCGAATCCTAATCCGGGGAACGGTTTTTAATTTTCCCGAAACTTGTTTTTTTATTTGCTTTTTATTGATCGAACGGATATGTTGTGGTGGATTTGATGCCATTGGATGAAAACGTTGTTACCGGCTCAGAAAATCAGGGAGCATAGACTAATGAGACAGATACTGCGTTATGCAAATGTTTCTCTCTGCACGTTGGCCGTTCTGGTATTTGCATCGGCATCGGCCAAGGGTGATTTAGCTGGATGGCTAGCTGAGGTGGCCATTGGCACACCGGCCGGTTACACCAACACCGGCATCTCGGGTACCGCGCCGATTACGGCAGACATCGGCATCTATGATGAGACGACAGCTGGCGGTGTCAGCTATGAATTCATCGTCAATGCCGGCAATGGTGGCGACAGTTCCGCTTTTATGGGATCCCTTGTTGCTCCTGTCGGTGATAGCGCGGGATTGAAATTCGAGCAATGGGCGAATACTGGAACCTATGGTGCAACAGCTTTTGGCGTGGCAGATTATGATTCCGGTATCCCGCACATCTTGAACGAGGACCACCAGGTCGTCTTCGTCAACAATGGCACAGATACAACTATCTATATTAATGGTGTCTTGACCGGTACGATTGCTGGCTTTTCACCGACATTGTCTGGAGTCACAGGAATCGCCCAAGCGTATCGCCATGACACGGGGGCAACCATTGATCCATTGGACGGCACCCTCATCGGTGTGGCCGTGTATGATGGGGCACTCTCTCCCGATGAGATTTCCACGCATTACCGAGCGTATATTCCCGAACCAGGTTCCTTCGTCCTTTTAGGTTTATGTGCCAGCATCTTGGGCCTGGCCTGGCGCCACCGTTCGTCTTACGGCTTCGCAGTAGTTCCTTAGAGGACGGCCTATGTCTTGGGTCAGGAGGCTGGCCATAGCTCAGAAGCCCGGCTTTTTCAAAAAGCCGGGCTTCTTTTTCAAAAAGCCGGGCTTCTTCGTTGTCGCATTCCATTTGGAATAGGCCATCATTCTTCGATTCCATGGTTTCGCAGAATCTGGCTGCAAGATCCTTGGCAGATACGAATGATAAGTGATAGAATCCAGGTAGGCTACTATCTGCAATCCTCCTTTTATTCATCAGGGAACTGGCAATGTTTTTAAGTTTTCGATATCGCCTTGCGCGATCGGCATTCACACTCGTCGAACTGCTAGTTGTGATTGCGATCATCGGTATCCTTGTGGCTCTTTTACTGCCGGCCGTTCAAGCCGCGCGGGAGGCCGCTCGGCGATCGCAATGCAAGAACAACCTGAAACAACTCGGCCTGGCGGTCCAGAACTTTGCCGACGCGAAGAAGCACCTCCCCGCTGGCTCCCTGGGAACGATCGGCATCACAGCCCCCTATTTCTCGCCGCATGCCCAGGTATTGCCCTATTACGAGGAGGGGGCCCTCTTCGATGAATTCGAGTTCGACCAAAGTCCCTGGGAATTGTCGGCCGCGTCAGACAACTATGCGGTCGCGGCGATCCAGCCCACGGTGATGCTCTGCCCCAGTGATCCCTTTCGTGGCAAAGGATCGGACATGGGCTGGACGAATTATCATGCCAATGCGGGGAGCTGGGTCCAGATCACGCGTGGCTGGGATGGTGTCTTTGGACCCGATCGAGCGCCCGAGGTCTTCGAAGCGTTGGAGCCGCTCGAATGGAGGCACATCACCGATGGCGTCAGTAAGACGGCCATGTTCTCCGAGGTCATCAATGGCTTTGGCGAGAATGCGACCCCCTCCGAACGGGAGCAACTCGTTGACTGTTTTGAATTCGGCAGTGCGCCGAGTGGAGACATTTACGCGCTCCGAAGCGCCTTTTCATCCAAAGACTGGAGAACAGCCGCGATCCCATGGAGTGGCGACTGGCGGTGGCGTGGGAATCCATGGCAGGAGGGGACAGCCTGGCGAAATTGGTATAATCACCTGATGCCGCCCAATTCTGTCTGCTGGAAGATTTCATCGAGCTGGTGGAATCTAGTTTCTCCCGCAACGAGCGAACATTCCGGGGGCGTCAATACGTGCATGTGCGATGGAAGTGTCCGTTTCGTCGCCGAAGGAGTCGATCCGGATACTTGGACAGCCGCTGGCACGCGTGCGGGGGAAGAACCATTGGACCTTCCGTAACTCTTGATTGAGGCAATGAGACAATCCATGCGCAAACTCGCATTCGCTCGTATCATGGATGCCATCAAAGGGCTTTTAGCAGCCGCCATCCTGATCGTTCCCCTCTTGGGATGCGGTACGGAAGAGCCGAAAAAGAGCCCTGAGGAACTGAAGAAGGGGCAGCAGGAACACGCCAAGCGTGTCCAACGCGAACTTGATGGCAATTGAAGCCAGCGCGAGCCGTCCACGTTGCGATCAGTTTTTCTCTTTCAGTTTCGCCCACGTGTCGCGGAGTGTGGTCGTGCGGTTGAAAACAGGTCGGCCAGGCGTGGAGGTTTTAGGATCGACATAGAAGTAGCCAAGCCGTTCGAATTGGTAATGGCTGCCGGGTTCCGCATCGCCGAGCGATGCTTCGACTTTTCCGTCGAGTAGGATTTCGAGTGAGTTCGGATTCAGGTTGACGAAAAAATCTTCGCCGTCGGGGACATCGTCTGGATTCTCTTTGCGGAAGAGGTGATCGTAGAGCCGGATTTCGACATCCACCGCGTGCTTCGCGCTGACCCAATGAATGGTTCCTTTCACCTTCCGGCCGTCTGGTGCATTACCGCCGCGGGTGTCGGGATCATAGGTGCAGTGGATTTCGGTTATCGCGCCGGTTGTCGGGTCTTTCACGACATCGGTGCAGGTCACGAAATAGGCGTATCGGAGCCGGACTTCCTGTCCTGGCGCGAGCCGGAAGAATTTTTTCGGCGGGAGTTCCATGAAATCATCCCGTTCGATATAAAGCTCCCGCGAGAATGCGACCTGGCGGGATCCCATGGCCGGATTCAGGGGATGGTTGGCCGCCTCGAGGAGTTCGTCCTCGTCTTCCGGATAGTTGTCAATCACGACCTTCAGTGGCCGGAGGACCGCCATGGCACGTGGCGCCCGTTCATTCAAATCCTCGCGCAGGCATTCTTCGAGCACGCTCACGTCGATCGTGCTATTGAATTTGGCAACGCCAATTGCCGTACAGAATGCGCGGATCGCCTCGGGCGTATAGCCCCGGCGGCGCAGGCCCTGGATTGTTGGCATCCGGGGATCATCCCATCCTTCCACCTTTCCTTCCTTGACAAGCAACAAGAATTTCCGTTTGCTCATGACCGTATAGGTCAAATTGAGCCTGGCAAATTCGATCTGTTGTGGATGATAAACCCCCAGGGCATCAAGATACCAATCGTAGAGGGGGCGATGATTCTCGAATTCGAGCGTGCATATGGAATGTGTAATCCTCTCGATCGAATCACTCTGGCCATGCGCCCAGTCGTACATCGGATAGATGCACCAAGCATCTCCCGTACGATGGTGGGAGGCGTGCAGGATGCGGTACATGACCGGATCGCGCATGTTCAAATTCGGGGAGGCCATGTCGATCTTGGCGCGAAGGGTGCGTGAACCATTCGGGAATTCGCCTGCATTCATCCGTTCGAAGAGGTCCAGATTCTCCTCGACGGTCCGGTCGCGGTAGGGGCTGTTGGTTCCCGGTTCGGTCAGCGTGCCACGGTGTTCGCGGGTATCCTCGGCGGTTAGGTCGCAGACGTAAGCTTGGCCAGCCCGGATGAGTTGGACCGCCCATTGATAGAGCTGTTCGAAGTAGTCGGAAGCATAGTATTCCCGATCCCCCCAATCGAACCCGAGCCAGCGAATGTCATTTTTGATTGAATCAATGTACTCCTGTTCCTCCTTGGTTGGATTTGTATCATCGAACCGGAGATTGCAGAGCCCTCCGTACTCGGCCGCCAAACCGAAATTCAAGCAGATGCTCTTGGCATGCCCGATATGCAAATAGCCATTCGGCTCTGGAGGAAAACGGGTATGGACACGGCCCGCATGCTTTGCCGTGGCATTGTCCGTGTCAATCATCTGCTGGATGAAGTGGCGGGATTGGGAGTTACTAGCGGAATTCGAAGGATCTGATTTCATGATAGGAACTCATCCGATGGTGGTTCTCGCTTTTGCCAGGAGGGCCCTTGGGAACCTTTTCTCAATGCTAGCTCCCCTAGCGCCGCTTGTGGAGAGAGGGGACAGCAGTGAGGGATTTTGAAATTTGGTCTTTGTAGCGCGATCAATGTAGCAGAAGTCGACCAGATCAAGTAGAGGGCTACGAGAAATCCCAACTAGAAATGTTTCCAAGACATGCGAACTGTCCACGTTGCCCTGAGAACACCGGGTCGAACGATTCGGCCACGTTACAACTTTCGCAAGGCGCAGTCGATCCGAGCCGCACACCGGTCACGGCCCAAGATGGCCATCGTTTCGAACATGCCGAAACCGACCCCCTTTCCCGTGATGGCAACTCGGAGTGCATGGATAATCTGGCCGATGTTGATCCCTTCGGAATCAACGAATGTTTTCAGCAATGTTTCGAATGATCCTGCATCGCATACCTCGGTTGCGATCAGTATCTGGTGGAACTTGTAGAGAAGACCAGCCGCCTCGGAGTTTTTATGGAGACGTTTCGCGAACGCCTTCTCGTCGTAGGTTAATTGGTCATCGGGTGTGAAAAAGTCCGCGTATTCCAGGATATCCCCGGCCATTTCAATGCGATCACCGGCCGCGTCGATGATCTGCCGCGCGTACGAGACAACCGCATCTGGAGGCGGGTCCGCCACCATTCCAGCGCGCTGCAAATAAGGGATCATCAGAGCCACTTTCTGTTCCAGCGGCAGTTGCTGCATTGCGCGGGCCTGGAATGCCATCAATTTCTGCGGATCGAAACTGGCTGGGGCGCGGTTGATACGTTCCAGGGAAAATACTTCCAGCATCCTATCACGGGTGAACTCTTCCGTTTTGTCATCGAGCGACCAGCCGAGGAGCAGCAGATAATTCACAAGTGCCTCGGGTAAAAAACCAATTTGTTCGTAGAAGTCGACGATGACGGGACTGAAATTTTCACCGTTCATCGATATGCCAAGCCGTTCGGCAATCCGTTGTCCACGATCGGCCAGTTTGGCGAAGTCCCGCTGTTTCCGGTATATGTCAAGCTTCCGCTTACTCAGTTTGTTTTTGCTGCCCGGTTCGGCGACATATGGCAAGTGGGCGAACTTTGGGATATCGTGACCAAGCGACTGATAGATAAACACCTGCCGTGGCGTATTGGAAAGATGTTCTTCGGCACGGATCACATGGGAAATTTTCATCGCATGGTCATCCACGACAGTCGCCAGATTGTAGAGGACGGAGCCATCAGCGCGCCCGATGACATGGTCTTGTTCAGCGGCCCAATCGAATTCAACGCGGCCGCGAACCAGATCGTCCAGTACCAGTTTCCCTTCCCGGGGCATTTTGAGTCGAATGACGCCCAGGCGGCCTTCGGCTTCAAATCGCTTGACGTCCGCATCGGTCTTCGCCATAAAACGGCGGCTGTATACGAATGGCTGGCCATCCTGGCGGGCTACGTCGCGTTCGGCTTGAATTTCATCCGGCGATGCATAATCCCGGTAGGCGGCACCACGATCGAGCAAAGCTTCGATCGCGGCCTGGTACCATTCCGCCCGCTGCGACTGAAAATATGGCCCATACCGCCCACCAACTTCGGGGCCCTCGTCCCATTCAAGACCAAGCCAACGGAAACCATGTAGAATTGGAGTGAGGGCCGCTTCGATATTCCGCTCCCTGTCCGTATCATCGATTCGAAGAATAAATTGACCGCCATGCTGCCGGGCGTAGAGCCAGTTAAAGAGCGCGGTTCGGACACCGCCGATGTGCAAATAGCCGGTCGGACTGGGAGCAAATCGGGTGCGGATGGTCATGTTCGGCATGCCTCGTCAAGCGGCGCGTTGGCGGGCTTTTTCTTTGAGCTTCCGTAAGCGTTTACGCTCCGTTTTGCTCAAGTGGCGGGTTCGAGGAGGATCATCGTCATACGTATTCTGCTCTGGCTCGCTGCCATCCACCCATTCAGTGGACTTGCTAACTTGCTCTTTCCGGTTCCCGGATTTCGATCTTCCGGGAACAGCAGCAGGGTTTCTGTCCGACAAATCGGTACGCCGTGATTTGCCGGAAGCCCTTGCATTGGCCAGGCAATCGTCTGATGAATTCGGCAGATCCGATAAATCCAATTTTTTGTTCGGAATCGATTGTCGATTCGCTTTTCGAGTTGCCTTACAGTTCGGGTGCTGAACCAAGCCCTGAACATCAAGAACCAAATAGCGGGCATAACTGGTAACGGCGAGGAACAGGAACAAGTGCCCGAATAGGGCAGCCGAGGTGAGGCACAGGAATGACATCTCGCTCAGCCCATGCCCCATCCATCCAGCATGTTGCACGATCGTGAGGGTGTAACATGCGGTAGCGGCTAGAAAGGCAAGGATCGCGACTCGACTCTCGACCAAATCCGGTGCAATGCGGAATCCGATCCAGGTAACAATAAGAGCAACGGGTGCAATCCACCAAACGGAATCGTCCTGAAATGCCGTCCATCCAGTCAATGAACTCATCGCTCGGCTCCAGGGAATGTGCAATCCGGCCGTCATGTTGATACTCAACAGGAGACACGTCCCAGACAATCCAATCCAGATCCGGTACCGGGCACGGTAGTCGTTAATCCGATGTCGCCTTAGAGTATAGACCAGCCATGCCACGAGCGAGGTCCCTAGGAGCAGTACACTACTGAACCATGCGCCGAGCCTGGAAATGGAATCGAGATGGACGTTTTCAATGGGACCGATGCCTAGGATCGCGGCGATCTGGTCAGCCCGGAGTTGCAGTACCACAAGTGCCGAAATGATTCCACCACCGATCCCTATCAAGATCACATACGATCGAAAACGCCGAGGTATGAAATCCGTAATTTGGGGATGGTTCTCAATGCTTGCAGCATCCGTGTAACGACTCCCTTCGGCTGGAGGCGCTATGGTGGGCTGTTGGGTGTCCACCGAGGCCCCCCGTACTTCTTCGCTGAGTATTCGACGACGTCGATCTCGAGTTCCAAGAGACATGGCTTGCTAATCCAAACAAGGGCCGCGAATGAGACTCCGCCGAATCATGACGGATTTCGGGCACAGCACATGACGAACGTCCAGCCCTTCGAACAAAAGGGGCCGTAGGATCAACACGTTCCTAATAATCGATTCGGCAATCCGATACCTCCATCTTGCCGTCCAGCCAATAGGAAACCGTATGGGTTATATAGGTAAATTAGGTAAATATCAATCGGAAAAGAGGATGGAAGTGGCAACCAGGGATCGAGATGCCCTGAATTGCCCATGGATCGTATCTTGAGTTGGTTTTTGCCGACTGGATTGCCGTAACCTATCCTTGGATAGAGCCGTTCCTATTGATCTTTACCGACCAGTGCGTCTCCACCTCTCGGTTGCCAAGGCAGCTCGGGATAGATCCCAAACTGCGCGATGATCGCAGTGGTTCCGATCCATCATGATACCTTCCGACGAGATTTCAGTTGAGCAAATGTCCGAATCAGCATCAGCTTGCAAGACACCGCCTGATTCGGGAAGCTGCATTCATAAGATCGCAACGCTGCTGAAATCGCTTGACGATGCTGCCGGTGCCAATGGGCAGTCGCCGACTCTCCAGACGATACAACACGAAAACCGTTTGGCCCAATCCCGACTTGGCGTGGCCAGTGGATTGTTTTCGGCGCTTCGATGCAGGCATGCGCCGACCGCAAGCCATTCAATACGGGTTGCCTTAGGATGTTCTTCATGGTCGATCGCTTTGAATATTCCGGGATCTTATTGCGAAGCAATCGAAGTGGCGGCGCTGTTGCATGACATCGGGAAAATCGGCGTTCCAGAACATATCCTACTTAAACCTGGAAGGTTGTTGCCGGATGAAGAGGCCGTGATGGCGTATCATCGCGCCATGTCGATTGAAATTGTCTCGGCTTGCTGCGCGAATTCTGACTTGCTTGACATCGTCCGTTACGCTTCAACATGGTATGACGGCAGTCGTCATGGTTTGGAGAAAAAGGGTTCAGCGATTCCTCTTGGAGCACGCATGCTGGCGATTGTCGACGCATTCGATGCGATGACAACCGACCATGTGTATCGCCGGGCCAAATCGCGCGAACGGGCTCTTGCCGAGTTATTCACTTTCGCTGGAACGCAGTTTGATCCGGAACTGGTAAAAATTTTCCATCATTTCCATTCCAAGAATCAAGTACAACTCGACCGTTGTGTTCTTGATCACTGGTTGAAACCCTTAGCGGATGACATCTCAGTAATTCCCTGGCAACTAAATTGCCGTTCAGTAACTAGCGGCATGGCGGTATCATCCACCGCCATGTTCGAATCAAAGCTGATTGACAACATGCATGATGGCATCATGTTTGTCGACAGGCAGTTGCATATCTTGCAGTGGAACACCGGGGCCGAACGCATGACCGGCGTTGCTGCAGATGCTGCCCGGGGCCGCATATGGAAACCGAGCCTATTGGAAATGCGCGACGAGCAGGGGAAATTTATACGCAATGATAATTGCCCTATCGCTAACGCCATCGCAACGGGTGTCCAGTCGATTCAGCGGCTGACCATTCTCGGTCGCCACGGTCGTGACATGATCGTCGACATGCATTCCATTCCTGTCCGTGATGAAGAAGGAAAGGTTCATGGCGCCACCGTGTTATTCCATGATGCATCCCCGGAAGCATCCTTGGAAGAAAAATGCCAGATACTTCATCTTCAGGCAACCAAAGACCCACTTACCCAGGTGGCCAACCGGGCTGAATTCGATCGCATGCATCAGCTATTCATCGATGCCCATCTTGAAAGTGGCATTCCTTGTAGTTTGATCATATCTGATATTGATTTCTTCAAACGAGTGAATGATACATATGGGCATCAAGCTGGCGATGAAGCGATTACACGATTTGCATCACTGCTGAAAGAAATGTGCCGGACTGGTGATCTCGTCGCGCGGTATGGTGGGGAAGAGTTTGTTGTCTTGTGTGCCGACTGCAACAACACAGCCGCTGCTCGGAGGGCGGAAGAAATCCGCAAGAAACTTAGCGAAACCAAGCACGCCGCCCTGGGGAACCGGAGCTTCACGGCGAGCTTTGGAGTGACTGAACTTCAACCGGGTGACACGCCGGCAACGATGCTTCGGCGCGCTGACCGGGCGCTTCTCCAGGCGAAAGATCAAGGACGAAATCAAGTTGTTCAACTGGGGGATGGCATGGGAGAAATCAAAACAAAACACCGCTGGTGGCCCTTCGGCGAAAGACGGAATGCAACCCTCTTGGAAGCGGATCTGGTCACCGTTGTCCCGATCGAGATCGCCGTCCAGAAACTCCGGGGTTTCATTGCGGACCAGACCGCAAAAATCATCCAGACAAATGAAAATCAACTGGAACTGGAAATCCCTGGAGATAAAGCCGGACTATTCCGCCGGCAAGACGATCGGCCAGTCCCATTCGTGATCAACATCCATTTTGAAGAACACCACAAACATCACACAAATCAACAGGGTCTCGCTGCCGGTGATTATGTGGAAACCCATGTCCATGTTGTCATCCGGCCACAAAGGGCTCGTGATCGCAGGCATTGGGAAACGGCTGAACGAGCACGGATGATACTTGTCAGTCTGAAATCCTACTTGATGGCCAAGGATAAGTCCGAACACGCCAATGGCGAGCTAGCGGCGATCGAATTGTGATTCAATCTTCAAGCCTCGCATCAATCCAGTTGGCATAATCGAGTTCATCTCCATAATCGGCGTAGTCGACGACCAATGCCAATCCTTGCGCATTATCAATTTCGACATCAACTGGTTGGGGCATTTGCCCTCCGCGTATCACTGGGCTGGTGAATACATCGTGCCATTTGCCATCCTTGGCTAGAAGAACTCGAAAAATGGCACTGCCACGTTGGCCGGCCGCATCATCGATCGCCACGTCCGCGGCGAACCGTCGAGGGCTCCCCTGAAGTTTGTAAACCAGCCTCGCGCTACTATGGACACCAATCCCCTTGGAATAGACTAGATTTCCGACTCGGAGCCGCCCGGCCAGTACATTCCGATCGGCGTAATAAGGCCACGGGATATCAAGATAGGGGATGTGTTTGTAGTATTCGGGAGTCATGTCCGATAGATAACAGGCTCTTCCACCCAGTGTTTGCAGATACACAATACCATCGTGCGATGGCACCTGGAGTCGCATCCCGCCAACTGTCTCCAGTTCGATTTTCGAATCGGGGGTATTGGCAGTCATTGGGGCAATTCTCCGTGCAACAAGCATGGAACCATCCTTGAGTCCAACAAGCGCCCGGAGACCATTCGGGAACGATGTCCGCAAGAAAGACGCATTGAACAGGACCGCCGCAATTCCGGGAATTTTAAATTCCGCGTCTCCCGCCGCAGTTGTGATGAGTAGCCGCTCTCCAGAAAAAGACCGCACGGTCCCGCGAAGCCGATCACCGTTGGTCAGCAGAACCGCGTCTTCTGAATCCGATCGACTGGCAATGGTGGATACGAGGAGCTCTCGTTCATGAAAGTCTCCTGGCGCGTGGAGCAGGATGCCACATACGAGTTCGCGGGGTATCTCGACCGCTCCAATCTGCCGCATGACGAGCCGCAATGTGTCGTCGCCGAGCCTTACTTGTTCTGCGACTGTCCAGGGATCCGCCGCGATCAAGATGCTGCCATCACTCAACACAGCACGGGAGCGATTTTCGGCATCAACTGGATGGCCCCAGCGGACGAGTTCGGGAATTAAAACAGTCTGCTCCGAACCGGCTGATCCGAACAAGAGCCGAAGATCGGACAAGTCGCCAGTCGAATTAGCAAGATCAATTTGTGCCAGCTCGGAAAATTTCGAAGTGGAATCTACCACGCAGAGCGCCTGGCCGGCCGTCTCGCTTTCTGCTGCGGATGAGGAAACAGGACACAAGGAAACGAGCAGAATCGGTAAAGCCTTGCGGAACCAGAACGGTCGTCGTGAGATCATCGCTGAAAAATTGGAAGATAGTTGTTGGGAATTTGCAGGATAATGCATGCCATGGCCGTTCCGTATACTGGAGAAATGCTTTGATCCATCCATGATCCATCTTCGCTTTGCCGTTCCAGGAGCGCGTCTCGGATGGCAGGATACCATTTCGCCCATCGCTGCCCTCCCGCATGCCACATTGCTTGGATGGCGTAGTAATGGCCATAGAAGTAATGGTTCTCGCGCGAGAATGCCGTGCTGCGGGGAATATATGTTTCAATGTAGTCCAATCCGCGTTCAAGGACCGGACCTTCATAAATACCCGCACTGTAGAGTGCGACAACAGCTGCTGCCGACCGTGGAAACTCACTATCGCCGCCCGATGCCATATACATAAAACCGCCATCCGAGTTTTGGCATCGCTTCACATAATCGATCGCCCGGTCGATTGTCTGCGCAGGTACTCGAATGCCTGTGTTCCGCGCCGCGCGCAGTGCCATGATTTGGCAAACCGTCACTGAAATGTCGGCTTCGTTCGGGATCGGATCATATCGCCAGCCACCTTCCGCATTCTGGGTGGAGACGATCAATGCAACCGCCTTGGTTAGTTTCTCACGAAGATCTCGATGGCGCGACATGCCGGATATTTCCGCAAGAAACAGCGTTGCGAAACCATGCTCATACATGGGGCCATGGCTGCTCGCGCCCTCGACGACGATGAATCCGCTATCCTTGGTATGTTCAAGAATATAATCCACGCATCGCGATACTTCCATTCCGTATGGCCCGCGATCCGGTGTGCTGCCACCCGAGATGAATGCCATTCCAACCAGGGCACACACGGCCACATTCCGGTCATAATCTCGTGATCCAAAGGTACCATCTTCCCGCTGCTGGATGGCCAGATAGGCCAGGCCCCGATCGATGGCAGCTTGGGTCTCGGGAGAGATCATCTCGGCAGCAGTCTTTTCCGGATCGGGTTCCTCAGCCAAAGCAGCAACTTGCATGGCACAACATACCGCGATGATCGTCCCGTGGAACATGGCACAATGGAAAAACTGGATTGGTAGTCGCATTCTATTCAATCAACTCCGTGTCCTCGCTCAGTCGCCGATAATATTGTTCAATTTCCAATTCATATTCGGGCAGGAATGTCTCGGGCCGCGATTGCAGCATTTGTTCCCGAGTGCGTTCAGGAAGGTGGCCCCATAGTCCCTTCATGAGATGATGCATTTCAGCCATATTCACCTTCTGGCTGGTGGGCTGATTTAATGGATCGGTTGAATCTTTTGCCGATTGATTACTACGGGAACTAGTCTGTTGCGAAGATGAATTCTTTGTTTCGTCTGATGGATCCGATCCATTGTTCTGCCGGTTTTGGCCACCATTGGACGAGGACTTGCACTGGCTGCTCTTGAACGACTCAATTAATCGATCCAAATCATGGATGATTTCCTCTTGGAGATGGCTTGCCTCGCCAAACAAGTTCCCTTCACCGATCAGTCGGCCTGCCTTTTGCATCCTTTCCCCAATATGGAATATGAGATTACTATCCAATCCCGTTGCACCTTTGGCGCCAAGATCCTCGCCCAATTCATGCGCCCGTTTATGATCGACCGATGTTGGATCATTGGAATGGATTTGGTTCTGTTTCGGTGCGACCAGTTGAGAATGAAACTGTATTCCTTCGATGTTGTCTGGCAGGATCGATCGATCCTTTTTTTCCAGGTCCATCTCCAACTCGCGGTCCAAATCGGGCAGATCATCCTTCGGATCCTCGCTGGAATGGTTCTGCCCGGGGATGGCCGTTTTTCGATCCGTCAGATCGAGTATCAACTGAGCCAGCGCCTTTTGTTCCTGGCTGATTTGGTGCATGGCGAGCTGGCTTTCGCGATCTGCCGTGTTCTTCTCGCCGGGCTTGCGCTTTTTTTCGACCGCAATCGTGCGATTATGGATATCCTGCTGTAAACGTCGGAGCAATTTGAGTTCGGTTAGTTCCAGGGCTGGATCGCAATTTTCTTGCTGTCCGCCCTCGCCACCGCCATTGGTAAATTGGTTGTTCTGATTGCCATTTCCTTTTTCAAGGTCTTCAGTAAGTGCCATCTGTAGCTGTTGGAGCTGAATGAGCGCGGCTCGTGCCGCCTCTTGAGTGGACGAGTCGGTTTCCTGATGAGCAAGACGGGAAGCGGCAGTATCCATGGACGTTGAGGCGTTTTTCAGTGCAAATTGGATGACACCTATTCCTCCGACGGACTTGCCATGTTCGGTCGTCTCGTCGCGTAGAAGGGCCTCTTCGTTCGCCAGGTTGTGGACATCACCAAGCTGCTCAAAGGATCGATGACCGGTCGCCTCCAACAATGCTTGGAGTCTCTCTATTTCGGTGAGCACATAAACCTGTCGCTCGACCAGCGATTGGATGATGGTCTCAAGTTGAACAAGCTGTTCCCTGGCAAGATCCTGCTCGGCCTGACGGCGGGCTTCGGCAAGTTGCTCTTGAGCCTTGTCGAGATCCTGTACCACGTCATCAAGATATTGCGTGGGAATTTTCTCTTCTCTTGATTGGCCAGGACGAAGATCTTGCATTCCTGTGGCAAGCCGTTCCGCGGCTTGATTGACCGTCCGGCTCGCTCGATGGGCAGTCAGCCGTTTGAGCCGTCTTGCCATGCGATCAATATCCTCCACGAACGTCTCTTGCTCACGTTTGAGCTGCTCGATCTGCCGACTATTCTCATGTTCAGCATCATCCGTTTCCGCCATTTCCTTGGTATCGGGTGTGTCTGTATTAATTTTCTTTCGTAATCCTCGAGCCCGTTCCCGAAGCAAAGCAAGATCCCGCTCCGCTTCGCGCAGCTGATTGACGAGTCGACTCGGACCGTTCTCACTTTGATTGCGAAGTATATCAATCAACTCGCAGAGATCCGTGGCAATCTGTTTTTGATGTTCCAAGGCACGTCCAATCTGATTGTTATTGATATTCTGAGAGGCTTCGCGCATCCTGCCGGCAATTTGGCGATCACGCACCAATGCCAATCCGTCGGCGAGCGTTTGTGCTGCGTCCGATTCTCGTCCGGCATACTGCTCAACTGCCCGTACGATGGGTGGGCCGAGGGCGTCCATGCGGCGGGCCAGTTCAAGCTGGTGGCGTGCCGCCTTTTGGAGGTCAGCCTGCTGTTGGCGTGTCAGGTCCTCAAGACGGGCACTGAGGACCGTGTTGGCAATAAGATCACGCGATTGTTGGATCAATTGCTCCTGCTCCACCAGGAGTTGCGCGAAATCACGTGCAAACTGGCGGTATCCGGCCCGATCCCGTAAACCGCTCACCAGCCGTTCCAAAGTTTCTAGAACCTGCTTCTGCTCCTTCTCTGCTGCAGTGACAGCTGAAGTGATTTCGTCCAATGGAAATTGCATACTCAAATCGACCCCGCTCATTTCCATTCCCCCAGCGACTCTTGTAGATTCGGGGGCCTCGGCTGCTTTGATTGCGGTCGTTAGTTGCCGAATAATAACAGGTAAGTGGTCGCGACCCAATCGTTCGAGCTCGTCCCGTAGATCCGCTAGATGCCCAGCCGTTTCTTGATTGTGGATACAGTTATTTTCCATCTCGGCAAGCAGAGCTGTAATACGCCGTTGGACACTGCTTTTCGGATCGGCCACAAGGCGGGTGACTTGTTGCTGGGCCAATTCGATCGTGTGGAGTGTGTCGCGATCGGAGGTGCCGATTTGCTCTACTTTGGCAATTTGGATGCCAAGCGACCTTGTTTGGTCATGCGCGGTTCGTTGCAGATTGCATGCCTGTTCCAACTCGGCAAGGATCAAAGACTGTTGGTCTCCAAGCCGGTTTTCCAATTCTGCGTGGGAAATAATGGAAATTTTTCTTGGCGTCGATGTTCGACTAACCTGGGGCCGGTAATCCGAGGCCTCGGCGTAGAGTCTGACTTCAGTCCCAACGGATAATTCCAGCGGTGCCAGATCCCAAAAATATTCGACAATCTGGCGATCCCCAGGATCGCGTGTCAGATCAGAATGGTTCGGTTTCGAGACGACTTGGTCTGGCCCTTGGAACAGCGGTATCCGCTGGAATACAACAGGGCCGCTTTCAGCCTCGGCACCATTGGCAAGTGAATAGACAAGGTCTACATTACGAATCGCCAAGTCGTCTTTGACGACGATCGTGCATGGGACCCTGGCATCCGGTGTTCCATAGAGATCATGCGGCGGCAATTCAAACGCAATGGCAGGCGGGGTATCCGCGAAGATTCGCAGTGACATCGGGTCCTCGGCACCACCAATTAAGCCGTTGCGATCTTCCAGTTCAAACCAGTAGCTTGCTGTTTTTTCGGCTTTCCAAGCATCGCGCCCAATCTCAAAGCGGGATCCTCGTTCAGCGATCGTGGCATCGATGGTTGAAAGGGTCGAATCATCCTTGGCGAGAACCAGCCGGGCTGCCTGAATAGGCGCCGTCGATTCCCCTTCGAAGGAGATGCAAGTTCCCTCGAGTGCCCGAATATGCCGTTCGGACGGATAAGCCGGATAACCGGTATAAGGAGGTGGATAGAGTGTGACAGTCAATGCCCGGACCTTCGGCGGTTCGACAACAGCCACCGGTCTCCACGCCATCGAAAAATCGTCACCACCGGTCACTCGGAATTCCAGTGGATGCGTGACATTGTCCTTCCGCGCGATAAAGTTCTTCTCGAACCGCTGCATCGGTACAGATTCTTCTTCCCATGCGCCATCTTGGAGCACACGATAATGAATCGTTGCCTCTTCAGGAAGTCGTCCATAGAGGTCCGTTGCTTCGATCACGAGGGCCGAACCAGCGGCAATGCGGGTTGGAGTGTTTTGCACAACCAGGTAATGAACACGCGGCCAAGGATGATTTCCAAGCGGATCAACAAGACGCCATGCGGCTGTTTGAGCGATTTTCGGGCTGGTTAGCAGCACGGTTACCAAGATGCCCGCTGTAAACACCAGCAGCACGAATGATCGATGCAACGGGCGGCGAGGAATGATATGACTCCAGTCAATCATGCTAGTTGCCGCCGTCGCCGACGCAATCACGGCTCGACGTAGTAGCGGCGAACCCGCACCCAATTCGTCCTCGGCGAGTTGGGAGAACGCGACCGCGCTCGAAAGCTGATCCGCCAGTCTTGGATTGCGTTTTTCCGCCTGCTGCGCAAGGGCAATGTCGGATGGACGACGGGACAGGGGAGCAATAAGGAATCGCCCAATGGACCAGACCAAAACCAAGCCGACTCCAAGTGTTGCCATGATTTGCACACCCGGATCCTCAAAACTGATCAAATAATCGATCGTTCCGATGCCAAGTGCCGCTCCGACGAACATCGCCAGTGTCAAGCAGACACCTGCCATCAAAGCTTGTCGCAACATTCGACCGCGTAGAGCCGAGATATGGTTTGTCAGTGGATCGCGCATGGATCGCTTAACCCATTTCAACACTATGACATGTCCCACTTCTTACATCATACCCTTTCGCTTCCGCAGAACCCATTCCGAGATAAGCAGCCCCAAAAAAAGCACGATCATCCACCAGCGATTCCACAGGGGCATGGGAGGCAACTGTTGGATGGGAACTTGGTGTCCCTCGGGCAAATCACCTGGGAGATCACCCGCCTCATCCAGGGGGTAATACTTCCCTCGCGACACGGCGGCTGCCTCGGCCAGTTCGGCGGTATCCAGCGTGATATTCTCAAGTTCCCCGGGCGGGGCAATGACGCGAAAATCGTCGGTTGGTGTCCGCCCTTCAACGTTCGGTTGGACCAGCAGAACATGGTATCGACCCGGCTCAATCGTTCCAAACATCGCCTGGAAGATTCCGCGGTGTAACGCGTCGCGTTGGAGTATGATACGACGCCGTTTGCCGCCAACCCGCTCGACAACAACGGTCACACCATGATCTTCGGCCGGAGCGACCGTTTCATCAAAGAACCGGACGCGAATACGCACGGCATCGCCCCGACGGACTTCATGCTGATCGACTGAAAGCGCCACTTCACGGTCGCTGCCAACGAGTTTGGATCTGGCAAGATATCGAATCGATTGGATCCAATAACGCGCAAAGAATCCATCCCCGATACGAAAACGCCAGCGCCATGTTTCATCCGTTGCGTGAAAGAGCACCTTCCCTGCACCGACGAACTGCAATAGGATCACCGGCAAGGGCCGACCATCGTCAGCCATTCGAGTTGGATGTTCCGCCAAAACCCGGGCAGCCTGTTTCACCTTGCCAATCTCCAGAAACCACCAGAGCGCGGGTAATTCTTGCCAAATCCGTTGATTTTCTTCTGGTGTATTTCCAAGTTGCATCGGACCGCTCGCCAAGCCCAGCTCGGTCGGCCGAAGAACAAAACCAGCATCTTTTGCTTCCGTCTCCCGGCTGGTTGTATCCACCGATTTGCTCACCGCACGGAACGGAAACAACACCGCAAGCTCTGGAACATCCCGGTATTGGTCCGGGAAGTAGCAATCACCCGCGATCATTATCAGGCCTCCACCCTTCTGCTCCACGAACTCACGAAGATGTGTTTGATTCGATCGGGTCATGCGTTGCAGATCGAGGTCGCCTAGAATGATAACATCATATTCAAAAAGTGCCTCGCGCCGGACTGGAAAAACAGGAATGGCGGATTGATCGATGGCCGAATATTCGGAATCGGCCTCTTGCAAGTGGACATGCAATTGGATCGTGGTGTCCCTTTCGAGAAGGTGCTTCAGGTAGCGGTACTCGTAATTCGGTTGAGCCTGGGCAAGGAGGACACGGATCTTCTCTTCATGGACACTCACCAGACGGGTCTGCCGGTTGTTTTCTGTCTGGATTTCACCATCGACTGGGAGGGCTTCCACCGTGAATTCAAAACGACCGGCTTGTGTCGATCGATACGGCAGCCGGACTGTCTGCGATTGTTGATCGGGTTCCAGCAGCACGTCCGTCTCGGCCAGGATCTGGTCGTTGAGGTTTTCCTTCAATTGCACAGTGATCTTCGTGTTGGTCAGACCACGAGCGGTGATTCTGACTTCGAAATTCAGAATATCTCCCAAGAAAACGGTATCATCCACAAGAAGGTCCACCAACTCAACATCGACCACCGGTTTATCATCACCCAGAGCTACCGTGAACAAGGGGACGCCGCGCCGGCCCGCGAACGTGGCTGCATCCACCAAGGTCTCTCCATCGGTGGTGATTCCATCCGAGAGCAGTACAATTGCGGTGGGCGGGACGCCTTTTAGATCGCTGAGGATTTGGCGGAGCACCGTCCCCAAACGCGTTTGCTCGCTACCCGGTCCATCGGCTGACAGCGTACGAATGGTTTGAATAAGTGGTTCCAAGTCATCCGCCATGGGAGTAGCATTCGTAGCGGCCGTATAGACCGTCAGGTTATAACGACGATGGATCCGGCGGAGCCATGCGGTCTTGTTGCCTGTGAGAAGGTCCTTGGCAAGATCAAGGCGAGTCACTTCCCCATCACGAATCCGCCGGCTATCCGCGGCAGGGCCCTGTGGAGCAGGGCTGCCAGGAAGAGGATCGCCGGGAGCCGCTTGAAGGCTGGATGGAGATGGAGTCGTGCTAGCAGTTTGGACACCGACGGCCATGCTTCCGGACACATCAAGGATCACCGCGACCGTTGGCAAACCGGTTCGCTGGAATGTCAACACCAGTTCGGAAACCATCAAGACAAGGACACCTATGGCGCCCAATCGCAGTAAGGTGAGTAACCCCTTGATGCGACGTGTGGCATCCGTCGACTCGCGTGCATACAAGATGGCAACCCAGGTCACGGCGGCTGCGGTGGCTAGAAGGGTTACCCATGGCGGCCAGTTCCATTGCGCATCAAGCCGCCAGACGGTCCCTTCGCCAGGCGCGGAGGTCCCGATACCAAACCATTCTTCCAACCAGGCTGGGAGGCGACCGCTCATGCAACTACCTTCCCAAACTTCCAACCCAAATACGACTCAAGGAATAGTAAAAGGATTGCCAAATAAATCAACCGGCGATGAATATGATACGGGCGCATGACGCTGATAGGGATTGGCTCATCAAAACCCATCCATGTCTTATGGACTGTCAGCTGGCTGGGTAAATCACTCCCCATCACTTTGGCCAAGTCGCTCTCGGACGTGTCAAGATTCACTGCGAATTGTGTTCGAGCATCTGGAGAAGCTCCACCAATCGCCTGATAGACACCCGCCCGATCCGTCTCCTCGAATATCCAACGCATCTGGCCGGCTCCATTTCGCAAACGGACAACATGAGTTGTTCCATCAGGTCGCGTGACCTCCACCTTGTCCCCTTGAACAACATTCGAACCGGACAATACTTCGCCGAATGGCTGGCCGACACGGACGTTATGCAAATCGCGACGCCCGCCGATTGTATGGTCCAGAAGACCGCGGACGATGGGAAGAAAACTTGGCCACACAGGCCAAACGGTCCATGGATTCTTGGTTTGGGAATCGACGGATGCCAGAGATCCGGCAGTCGCAATAACGGCCACATGCCCTTGGTGCACTGGAGCGATTACAATTGCCGGATCGCCGCTATCCAAAGCCAAGGCAACTTCGACTTGGGGCATATTGGGTTGTATCTCGAGTCGAAAGTACCGATAGACTGGTGTCGACAACAGACCGGCTGCTTCGTGGCCACGAAATGGCTGTATGATTGGATGCCGGTACTCGAGCGGATCGAAATGGTATTGGGATTCAGGGGCAAGTTCACCAATCGAGACTGGCAGAAGAGGGATGCGATCCGAGTCATTCCTGGCACTTGGAGAGGATGCATGGGTGTTTGGATCCGAACCCATCGCACGATTAATGCGTTCGGGAATCACCAAATCGCCAAGAAACATGATGATCCCACCACCCTGTTGCAAGTATTGGCCGATTTCCTCTATTTCACCGGGGGTCAATTGCTCGATGTTACATAGAAAAACACAATCGAAATTTTTGATTTCGAACTCGACAAACTCACTTTCATGGATCGTTTCCACTCGAATCATTGACAGGGATGATGGATCTGGAGCTAACGCATTCGCAATGTACCTTGCCGCATTGTGTTTCCCTTCGACGCACAAAACACGCAGCTGTTGCTGAACTGAAATCGCAAGCCATCGAGTATCATCGGCATCCAATAAGTCATTGCCCAACCGCGCTGCGATAACGTGACTCCCGGGTTCATTGAAACGATGAACAAAACGGACGGTTGCCTCCGATCCAGCGGGAATATCAATGCGCCGATCCTCAATTGGCATGTTATCGACGAGGAATTGCACAAGGCACTTTGTTTTGGGCTGCGATCCGAAGTTCCGAACGGCTGCCTCATACACACCATCGCGACCAACCACGGAAAATGATTCACTGGTTGTCATACTCGTTACAGCCGTGTTCTGCGCGTCATCCAAACCAACATCAAAAACAATGAGTTCTGCAAGTTTCGCAAGCTGTTCCCAGGTGGATTGATTCATTCCGGTGGACAGGCTCGTTGGAGAATCCAAGGTATTTGAAAAACTCCCCGCATTGGGCTGCCATGTTGTTCTCCCAAGATCGGTGACGAAGTAGATCTCATGGCGATCCAGGGCCGGTTGTTCCGACCGAACCTGCTTTAAAACATCCAAGACAATGCGCAATGTCGCCGCCAGATCCCCTCCCGCATCTGGCAGTGTGATGCCGTCGAGTTCCGCCAGGAAGTCATTTTTGGAAAATGTTGGGTGCCCGACAATCGCGCGGGGCGGATCACCCAGAAGAACCAAGGTGAATGCATCTCCTTGTCTGCTCCCATCGATAATTTCACGAATCAGGTGCTTCGCGCGGCTGAAGAGACTCATGTCGGCTGGCCGGTAACCCATCGAGTACGATCCGTCGAGGACGAACATTCGGTGCGTACGAACCGACGGTGCATAGGAGAGCCCGAGCCGTTCGGCATACGGTTCAGCGACTGCCAATACAACCAGGATGATGACGAGTGTCCTCGCAGCGAGCAGAAGCCATTGTAGCAATTGAACTCGGCGGGCGTTTTTTTCTAACGCAGCCACGAGAAATTCAACTGCAGCCCAAGGGATCTCGAGGTGGTGCCGCCGGCTCCATAAATGGATGATGAGGGGCGCGGCCGCGGCGACCAGCCATCCCAGCATCGCCAGGTGGCCGAAACCGAATGCTAGCAGGGGTAATGGCAGGGGGAGCATGAAAGCGATTTGTGCTGGGGAACTTCAAAAACTACCGCCAATCCAAGTTCCGCGTGGGGCTTGATCTTCGCCATTGGACGCACGAAGTTCACTCTTTGGAATTCCGCGTGACACCAATTTTACTTTCTTCGATTCAAATATGCGGATAACACCATATCGAGCGGCCGATCGGTCGGGACGAGCACATAATCAGCTCCCTGGGCACGGCAGCCGGCTTGGAGTCGCCGCTGGTAGGCTTCGAACTCCGCTAAATAAGCCTTTCGAAGCGATCGCGGATCCGTCAACACATCCGGTAGTTGCTCCAGGCCCCGAAATAGGGTTACTCGATCAAATGGGAATTCGCGTTCCGCGCGATCTAGGACATGCAATAGTATGATTTCATGCCGACGATGACGAAAATGTTTTAAACCCGCAAGGACCGAATCAACATCATCAAACAGATCGCTGATGATTACAATGATGCCTCGCTGTTTGAGCCGTTCGGCCAGGTCGTGAAATATTGGGCCCGTTCTTGTCTTTCCTGTTGGTGCAACCTCTTCCATGACCGCCAGGAGATCCTTCAAATGGGTTGGATTTCCACGGGGGGATATCAATTGGCGGATTGAATCATCGAATGTTACCAAGGCGACGCTGTCTTGCTGGCGAAGTACGAGGTACGCCAGCGACGCAGCCAGGCATTGCGCATATTCCAGCTTGGACAAGGGTGACTCCGGACCCCGGTATTGCATGCTCTGGCTCACATCAAGCAAGAGATAGCATATGAGGTTCGTCTCTTCTTCAAATTGCTTCAGGTAAATTCTATCGGTCTTGCCAAATACCTTCCAATCAACATACCGTAGGTCATCACCTGGCGCGTAATCGCGGTGCTCGGCGAATTCAACAGAGAAACCATGGAACGGACTTCGATGCAGCCCGGCAAAGTACCCCTCAACAATTCGCCGCGCGCGGAGTTCCAATCCCTGGAGCTTCGCCAGAACGGCTGGGTCAAGAAATCGATGCGCAGTACGTTCACCAGGCATTTTGTCTCAGGAATCACGGACTGGGATTGTTCGTTCGAGCTCGGCAATAATATCGTCGGTCTTGATCCCTTCTGCTTCAGCGTTGAAGTTCGTGATAATACGATGTCGCAGGACTGGTCGGGCAATGGCGCGGATATCTTCCGCACTCACGTGGTATCGCCCGTGCAATACCGCCCGTGCTTTCGCTCCAAGGATCATGTACTGGCTTGCCCGCGGCCCGGCCCCCCAACTGACATAGTTGTGGACGATCTGCGGTATGTTTTCGCAGCCAATGCGAGTTCGCCGCGCAAACTGGAGTGCGTACATGGCAATATGATCCGCGATCGGCACTCGGCGGACGGTTCGACTCAGAGTTTCAATCTCCTTGGCCGAGAGCATGGGAGTAATCTGGACATCGGTGTCCGTTGTCGTGCGTTTGATGATATCCAGTTCCTCAGCTTCGTCTGGATAGTCCACGAGTACATTGAACATGAATCGATCAAGTTGTGCTTCGGGCAGGGGATAGGTTCCCTCCTGTTCAATTGGATTTTGGGTCGCAAGAACGAAAAAAGGAGCTTGCAACACATGCCGTTTGCCGCCAACAGTCACCTGTTTTTCCTGCATGGCTTCAAGTAACGCGGCTTGGGTTTTCGGAGGTGTGCGATTGATCTCATCGGCCAAAACGACATTGGCAAAGATCGGACCGGGCAGAAAGCGAAATGTCCTGACACCGGATGCTCTATCCTCTTGAATGACCTCGGTGCCCGTGATGTCCGCCGGCATGAGATCTGGAGTGAATTGGATCCGGCTGAATTGGAGTGAGAGGGCTTGTGCCAATGTACGAATGAGAAGCGTTTTTGCCAGACCCGGTACGCCGACCAGCAAGCAGTGACCGCCGGCAAAGAGTGCCACCAGCAACTCTTCGATCACCGACTGCTGACCGACAATCACCTTACTCAACTCATCCGTCAAGCGATGATAGGCTTCAGCAAGCCGCTGGACGGCTTGGATGTCATTTTCCTCGGTCATGTCCATTATCCTTCAGCGATCCGATCGAGAGTTCTGTTCTATTTTCCACACCCGCTGGTTACCGACCAGGATCGCGTTATCGGGCCACCAGATCACCCGCGCTTCTCCCGGCGGCGCCATGATTGGGTCGGATTGTGCGATCCTATGGCCATTGGACTCCTGGGCCACGACGAACCGGAATCCGTCTGGTTCGGCAAACTCCAACGGGTGCGCCACGATATAAGATCCAAACCGATGAACTTGCCAACGCCAGCGGCGTTCCTCTGGCGCAATGCGAACATCCGACACCGGCCATCGCGGGTGGCCATCCGCCAGCCAGAAGGCCTTCAACTTCCCGGCGGAAACAAGATAGACTGCGTTTCCATCCCACGTGACCACCTGCCGTGGCCGGGCGAGAATCTGGGGTCCCACTGAAACTGTTTTTTGCCACAGGGCGCGGCCATCGGTGGGGTCAAGCCGCAGCATGTCTCCAATACCGTCAAAAAGCAAGAGGGCATCGCCAGCGAAAACGACCTCTGCCTGCGAAGCGGGAAGCCGCATCGCGCTGCGAGACCATACCAATTCATTCCATGCCAAATCAACCATTTGGATATTACCGGCCGTATCTACCAATACCACGTGGGAGCTATCCAATCGAAGTGGGCGCCGGGCCCAAGCTGCCGAACTATCGGGTAATGTTCGTAAAGCTTGGCCTGTCTTTGGATCAATGGCCACGGTTTGATACGGCCGATCATCATCCGGATTCCAGGACCGTGGTGTTCGTTGAAGCAGTAGATAGTTTCCTTGCTCATAGGGAAGACGCGCCACACACCACGATGGATCATGATGTTTCCAAAGGAGCTGTCCGGTTTCGGAGTTGTAACGATTGAGCGTACCATTATCCAACAACACATCAATTCGGCCATGCGCCCCTAAGCCAAGGCGGATTACCGCGGTGATTTCGTTGGATCGGTCATTCCGGCGCAAACCGGCACTCCAAGACACATGCCCACGATCTATCTCCAGCCTTGATATCGTATGAGCGGTTGCCAGAAATGCATATTGGCCATAGTTTGCCGCATCCACAATCGGTTCCTCGAATAGCCTCTGCCAACGGATGGAACCATCGGCAACGGAAATTCCCCGGACCATATTTCTATCAGCGGTCAACAACGTTTTGTTTGTGATGATCACTTCCTCGCCGTCGTCGGCAAGCCTTGTACGGCCGGATACGGGAAAACTGCCCGAGATGCGAAAAGGTGGATTTTCAACACGAGATATTTTATGCGTGATCCGGTTATCGATTCCGGGACGCGGATGGCTAGTTGCCAATATGCCTCGCGTCGCCTGGGCATTGGGGAATCGGCGTGCAACGGAGAGGAGTTCATTTTTCTGGTTGCGTTGCGCCGTTGCAAGAGCCTCCATTGCGGCGGCTTCCTGGCGGGCATAAACCCCATGCCCATAGTCACGTATCACTTTGGCGATTTGATCCTGTACCACAAGCCGCGCCGCAAGCTTGCGGTACTCGTCAACCTCAACTGGGTATCCGGCCAGATGATCGTCGTCGAGGATCTGTTGCCATCGGGCAATGGCTTCAACCGGCCGTTCCGCGGAAACTTCGATCCTTGCCGCTGACATCAGTGCATTCACCCGGTCGCGGGGAGTTACTGCCAAACGAATCGCATCGTTGGCTTTTTCGATCGCCGCGTCCAGTTGCCCGTTCTCACGGAGAACTTCCGCCCGTTCTAGAAGCATTGCGGTCAACTCATGGGAGGCTTGCGTCCGGACGGTTTGTGAATTCGGACTCAACTGGATTGCACGGCGGTAGTATTCGGTCGCATTCTCCCAGTGTCCCATGGCACGCTCGCATTGGGCAAATCGGAATTGCGCCGCTGGATCATCGGGCCGTGTGGCCGCCTCATGCTGCAACCGATCGCGCTCCCGGGGAAACTGGCTAAATGCATAAATTCTATCGGGTGTCGCCACCATGAGAAATTCATGGACAACCAGAATATTCCCAGACTCGGCTCCATAAGCCGCCAGGTCGATCCGATCCATAGGGTGCACTGTTTCATCGTGCCGAGTTTTCGGGACGGTCCGGAATACGAGAATTTCTGCCTGTTGGGTTGGCCAATAGACTTGATTTCCGGCAAGAAATCCTCGACCGTAACCTCGAATACCTGCCCGGCGATTTTCTGGCCATGGCGGGGCGGCGACTTTTCCTGTTTGGGCATTGAGCCACCATAGCCGGTCACCGCTGGCAATCAGATTGCCATCGGCAACACCGAGCAGGTGGACCACATCATCGGCTAGATCGGTGGCCCACATCACTTGTCCGGTCATAGCATCCAAAGCGAACAGGTACGGGCTATCCGATGGCGCAACAAAGAGCAATCCAGCATCATAGACGCAAGGCGTAAGATCGCGATAGAAATGGGCCGCGCGGCGTGATAGATCGCCCCGTTTTGCCCGATCGTATCGGGCAATCCATCGAATATTCCCATCGTCCGCCGACAATGCCGCGACAACACCTAGATTTGTGTTGTAGTAAATCGTGTCCTCAACCAAGGTCAATAAATTGTGTGTGATTTCATCCCAGCCGGGTTGGCCGGGTGAACTGCCGCTGGCCACAAACGTTCGCCAGCGCATCTTGCCAGTGTAACCATCGAAACAGGCAACGGATGCCCGTGGTGACACATCACTTTGCCGCATGGCAACATAAATGGAACGATCATCCGCAACCGGGGCTCCTTCGAATGCCCAACTCGCATCTTCTGGCGCCACTTCGAATAACAACATTCCGCCGCGTTTCAAGTCCAGACCGACCAGTCGCTGCTCACGCGATGGATGGGACGTGCCGAGGTCCGCTATCGGATCTCCCATACAGGCATAGAGGCGACCCGCGTGGGCGGTCATCGTATACCGCGGGACACCTAGAATCTGGCGTCCTGACGGGATCGGTGACTGGGGATCTCGTTGTGGCGCGTAGATGACCCCATCAGGGGTATACGCCCCTTCCCCGGTGGCTAATTTTCTCGCATAGACACGATGCGCATCGCAATAGAAAAACGAATCACCAAGAATGATCGGGTGGTAACTGAGTGGCCGTTCGGCATCCTCACCAATTCGCCGTCCGGAAAAACCGAGCCGCTGGCCGGGATCGCGATGTTGTGGTTCCGCCAATTGCGTTAGTGGGGCATCCCATGCCGGGCCAGCGATTGGCACGGCGCTTGGCGCGGTCCCTGCGCGTTCTGGCGAACCGGCGAACGTTGGCCAGTCTGGCTCGCCAGACCATGCGGGCCAGTCTTTGGCGGCCGTCAGCAAATCGCTTAGTGCCTTCGCGAAAACGACTTGCCGGCCTCCAAGCCGACCCGCCGCATCCGGATGCAGTTTGGAAAACAGTGCCAGTTCCAACCCCGCCCTGTCGAATGATCCTTCGCGTATGGATACCAGGATGAGCCGCGCCCGGATATCCGCTAATGAGAGATCTGTATCTGGATAGGCGAGCCAATGATCGGCTCCAGTCGAATCGCGGTGGGTAAGAATCGGCTCCACGCGATCCCAATTCGTTTCGAGGTCGATATCCCGCAAAGCCAACCATAAGGGGCGGCCTTCTGGGCCACGCAGCTGCCGGCTGATGCGTTCCCAGGAGGATCGCGCCATCCCGTAGTTCCCTTGCTGTAACGCCAGTTCCCCAATTGCCAATAGCGCGTCATCTCCCCACCTGCTGCAGAACATGGTATCAACAACGCGTCGCAGCCGTGAAATGTCTCGCTCCGCGACGCCCTGGGAAAACCAGGCCTCAGCCAATGGATCGACACGGAGGCGGTACAGTTCAAGGGCTTCGGGCGGGAGCCGGCTAATCTGATGGTGGCAGTATTCACGTAAAGTGACATAGCGGTTCCCATCCAAGGCAATCAATTGGTCGCTAGAAGTCTCCGTGAATCGGGTTAACCGATCAAGGGCTTCATCCCATTGCTCTTCATTGAGAAGCTCACGAATACTCGCCAGCGCACCCGCTTGTGTCGAACTGATCTCATGAAGCTCCGTCTCCGTCAATTCAAACGACGTGGCTGGGACCAATTGCCCATATGCCGCGCAGACCGGGAATCCGATAGACGCTAGTAGCCAGAATAATAATATTCGGGCAGCAGGCCAATTGTTTTCGAGACCTTGGGATTTCATTCGAAACGGATCTGCTTCATCGACGACCACCCGCTGGCGATCACAATGCGACATTGAAAATCATGGGCAACACAGATGGCATATAAAATGTATACCGCATCCATGTGTGCGAACCAACCATGCATTTTATGGCTCTGTGTGCGGCCAGTCTATCGAAAGCGTTGAGTCGATTTCCGCGCACATTCCAGGCTCCCGAGAATCATCCTGGTTCATTTGGAATGCAGAAGCCGATCTGAGCCCGAAAAAGGACCACCAGGAGAACCGATGATCGGTAAATCCGTTTCTTTTTGTGCAGATTCCCAAACAATTCGATTCATTCATCAAGGGTTCGCAAAATCCGCCTGTCTGGATCAACGGGAATATGCCATGAATCGGGGATATCTTGGATGATCCGATCCTCGGCTAAATTCCATAGAGAACGGTGGTTCGCTCCGATCACCGAGTTTCGCATATCACGCCCGGAGCTGGCCGCCCAATTCCTTGGCGAGCCGTGCAACAATCCGGTCACGGATCGCGTCCGCTTCTTCGTTGGTGAACGTCCCCTGATGCGATCGGAGCCGGACATTCAAAAGCAGGCTTTTCTTACCAGGACCAAGCCGTTTCGAGTCTCGATAGACCTCTTGGAACGCAAGACTTTCAAGGATGTTGCCTGCCGATTCGCGAACCAGGCGTTCGACGTCAGCCCAAAGGACGGACTCATCCAAGACAACATTCAAATCGCGATCGACGGGTGGATACGGGGATAGAGGTTCCACCTTGCGAATGAGTTCGGCCTCGTTGATGAGGACGCCCAGGTCGAGTTCGGCAACGGTGGTGGGATTCCGGAGTTCAAACCGGTCGAGGCCCTGGGCACTCACCTGGCCTAAATATCCCAATAGCTGATCGCCGAGTCGAATTTCACTGCATTGGGCGGATTCGAGGAAGTCCCATGCCGTCGTCGCCGTGACATGGAGGTCCGCCAGGGGCGCCACGGCCTGGACAATCGCCTCAAGAACACCCTTGACCGATCGATAATCTTGCCCGCTCGTCAGGCCAACCATCCAGCGCTCATCTGGCAGGTCATCCTGTCGGGGAAGATAGACCTTAGCGATTTCAAATAGCTCGATTCGCGGGTTGGACAGGGTTTCATTTGTCCGCCGGCTGGCCAATAAACTGGGGATAAGGCTCTGTCGCAGACAGTCGGCACGGCGGAGGACGGGAGTGGAGACCCGAAGCGGCTCCATGCGACACCAGGGGCGGAAAAGGGCGATCCAATCTTCCTCCACGGCGCTAATGGTCATGGCTTCGTGGTATCCTGCCGCAACGAGGATCTGTTGAATGCGTTCGATCACCTGATCCTGCATACTGCGGCTCGATGCCGCCAGTGGCACTCCAACATCTTCGGGAATGGCATCGTAGCCGTGGATCCGCGCCACTTCCTCGACCAGATCGATCTCCCGGGTCAGATCGGCACGCCAGGACGGGGGAATGACCTCGACCGCGATCGCATCTGCTCGAACCTCGTTGTTCCCAAGGGCGACGAGGATTTGGCGGACCTTGTCGGGGGGGATCGCGATGCCAAGGATTCTTTCCAGTTGAGCGAGTCGAAGGACAATCGGCTGGCGGGGTTGGGGTGGCATCCCGGCATCGATGACTCCCTTCGCCAGTTTGCCTCCCGCCAGCTCGAGTATCAGTTCACAGCATCGGCGGCTGGCCCAGTCGACACCTACTGGATCAACGCCTCGTTCAAAGCGGTACGAGGATGGGCTCTGGAGGTTGAGTTTTCGCGCCGTTGAGCGGATGGAGAGCGGGTTAAAATCGGCGGATTCAATCAAAAGGTCGGTCGTTGATTCGGAGACTTCGGATTCAGCACCGCCCATCACGCCAGCCAAGGCGATCCCCCTTGCCGCATCGGCAATGACGCAGATTCCGGGGGATAACTCATATTCGCGATGGTCAATGGCCAGAAAGGTCTCGCCCGGTCTGGCTTCCCGGACGAGAATCCGATGGCCAGCCAATTTGGCGAAATCGAACACATGCAAGGGTTGCCCACATTCCATCATCACATAGTTCGACACATCGACAACGTTGTTGATGACGGCAATTCCAATGGACCGGAGCCGCGCGGCAAGCCAACTGGGGCTAGGTCCGATTTGCACGCCTTGAATCACCCGAGCCGTGTAGCGCGTACAGAGCGCTGGGCAATCGATCGAGACGCGGGTGATGTTTTCGACCGGTGGACCGATCGCCTTGGGTTCCGCCCGCGGGATCGTGAATTTCCCGCCAAAAAGGACGGCAATCTCGCGTGCGACACCGATATGTCCCAGGCAATCCGGCCGGTTGCTAGTTACCTCCAAATCAATTGCCAGATCCTCGCCAATCCGTTCGCTGCCTTCCAGATTGAGCCCGGACAGGGTCAACCGATGGGTCAATTCATCCGGCGACATGGAAAGAGCAACATATTCTTTCAACCAATTCCAGGAAACAATCATGGGAATACGATGTTCTCTTAAAGGGGGTCGTTTCTGCTAAAGGGGGATCATTTCTGCCACACATAGACACATTTCCGAAGTTCCGCGCGGCCGTGATGACCCATTTGCTGGCTGCTGTTTCCCTTGCCGCGTGGCAAGGTCCAAATATGCTCGATCTGCAGGCCGAACGCCTGGGCGAAATCGGAGAGGATGATATCCGCCGGAACTTCCTCGCCTGCATAGCGGACATTGTCATTGACCATGACAATTCGGCCGCCTCTCCGCAAGATGCGGGCCAATTCATGAACAACGAAGCACATCTCGAGGAAGTAATTGGTCACCATGCGCGGGATGTTCAAGTTGTTGAGCCTTCCCTCACGAGCTCGACTCTTCAAAATGGAAAGGACTTCGTGCAGAGCTTGTTGATGTTCAAAGACAGCCAGCACCCGATCGCAGGATCTGGTGGTACCATTTTTTGTATACATCGATACAAGCTCATCACGCTTCTGCCGGTTTTCGACAGTGCATGAAAGAAGCCGCTGCCGCAGCCGCTTGACGGAATCGGCATCATATCCCAAATAGACCAATTCGAGGGCATAGGTTCGGGTGTAATCATAGCGATTGCAATAGGGAGGCGATGTCATCACCAGGTCGATGGAATTCGACGATATCCTCGGCAGATGATGGAGGCAGGAACCTTGCCGGAAATCGACGACGGCACCAGAAGACTCCTCGAATGGGTTCTGCCGGTTCGGACAGGATGCCTCTGGCATGGATGAGAGGTCGGTCATGTAGGCATGGAGCCGTTCTGTGACAGCTGGCCCGAACCTTTGAATTTTCCCCTTATCAAACCGGGATAGGGCACGTTTTTTATTCGCCCGATAGTCCCAGCGCAGGTACTGGCCATCTTTCCGGGTGAAGCTGACCGATTCAAGCACGGCCATCCCGGCCAATTGGAATAAGGTCCGGACTCCACGATTTCGTATGTTCTGTGCGCAATAGGCCCGATACGCGGCGATTGCTTGTTCGGTTTCGTCGGGAAATGCACCGGTGGTAATGGGGATATGCTTCAATGCGAAGGGTGCATTCCAGCTCCCATTCCAATCCCGGTTTGTAGCATCCAACACATCATGGGCGAACGAAGTTGGACGGATGGATCGCGCGGCAATTCGCGCGGCCCCGACCTGATATCCGACCGGCATCAATTCAATGCCGTGCGCGGCCATCCCGGCGTTCTGAGCGACGAAGAGGGCGGTTCCAATACCGGCAAAAGGATCCAAGAACGTTCCGCCAGGCTGGCCATAGAGTCCAAGAAAGTGCTCAACCAGGGCCGCGGAAAATGCCTCCTTGTATTTGAACCAGTCATAGAATGGCCGGTCCCGGTTGGCTTGGTGGCTCACCAGTCTCCGATCCAATCGCGGATTCGGCTCAATGATATCGTGGAAATGATTCTCCAGCGCCGTGCGATGATCGCGACCGAGTCTTTGATTGCATGGAGTGGTTGTCATGTTCCCAAATTCCCAAGGACGCCATGTCGCGGGTCGTGGCGCGGCCAATGAACCCGCGGCACCGAACGGAAATCCGACTTTCGCCCGGAAAAATGCCGGGATTGGGATTGGCCGACTGCGCAGCGCCTGCACAAATCAAAATTGCCGGAGGAACCGCACGTCGTTTTGATAGAGATCCCGAATATCCGTAATACCATGCTGTCGCATACAGATCCGTTCGACGCCAAGCCCGAATGCAAAGCCGGTCACCTCGTCGGGAGGATATCCTACTGCCTCCAGGACATTTGGATCGACCATACCCGCACCTCCCATTTCCATCCAACCACCCTCCCAATTCATATCCACTTCAACGCTTGGCTCGGTAAATGGGAAGAACGATGGGCGAAAACGGACGCGGACATTGTCCCCGAAATAATCTTGGCAGAAGAGCCGGATGACACTCTTCAAATCGGCCATTGTCACTCGGCGGTCGACGAGCAGACCCTCAATTTGATGGAACATGGGGTAATGCGTTGCATCAGCCGTATCTGGCCGATAAACGCGGCCGAGTGAAACAATCCGCACCGGAGGTTCGGTTTTTTCCATCACTCGAATTTGAACCGTACTCGTCTGGCTGCGAAGGAGCATCGGTTGGATGCATTGGGACTTCCCATGCACCGGAGCATGGGGATTGGTTCGATGGGATCTAGCACCTGCTGTCAGATAGAAGTTATCAAGTGGATCTCGGGCGGGGTGTGAATATGGGATGTTCAGGGCCTCGAAATTATGCCAGTCATCTTCGATTTCAGGTCCATCAACGGCCGTGAAACCTAGCCGGCCCATGATCTCTTTCATGTGCTCAATCGTCTGCGTGATCGGATGCAGTCCGCCAAGTTGGAGGCGGGTGCCGGGCAATGTCGGATCGAAAAAAACACGTTGGCTTGTTGAAGTACCTGAGGAAATCTTTTCTTTTGCAGCGCGAAAAGCGTCCTCGATGTTTCGTTTGACCTCGTTGAGCCGTTTGCCAGCGGCCGGTTTGTCCGCCGAATCGACGTTGCCCAGACCCTTTTGCACGATGCGAAGCCGTCCGCCTTTGGCTCCAAGAAACTCAATGCGCGTCACTTCCAGCGATTCAAAATCGGTGGCGTTCGCGAAGGCCGACTGGGCATCGGAGGCCAATTGCGCAAGATCGGCAAGGAAGTCTTGAAGGGCCACTACGCAGCCAGGCCGTCCTTTGCGGCTTGAACGATGGCATCAAATGCGGCCGGGTCATTCACGGCAAGTTCAGAGAGCATCTTGCGATCCAGTTCAACCTGAGCCAGTCTTAGGCCACGAATCAATTCGCTGTAACGCAGGCCCCGCTCTTTGGCGGCCGCACTGATACGGATAATCCACAGCTTTCGGAAGTCACGTTTGCGGGTTTTGCGATCGCGATAGGCGAATGCGCCGGCACGAACCAACGTTTCCTTTGCGGTGCGAAGCAATTTGCTCCGACCGCCCCGATAACCTTTCGCCTTTTTCAGGAGGCGCCGCTTCGCGCGGCGTCGGGCACTGCCCTTGATGGTACGCATCTTTGGTTACTTTCTTATATCCGTTTAGTACCCATTTCCGCAGAGGGCTTTGCGGATTTTCTTGGAGTAGCTCTCATCCGTTGTTGTTGTACCACGGAGCTGCCGTTTCCGTTTCTGGGTCATTCTCGAGGCAAGATGACTGGTTCCGGCCGAGCGATGTTGGACCTTCCCGTTCGCCGTGAGGCGGAAGCGTTTTTTCGCGCCTTTATGAGTCTTTTGTTTTGGCATCGCTCGTATCCGCAGGGTGTTCAACGGAGGGGCCCCGAACCATCGGGTGCCCCATGAGGCGGGCGGCTCCCATCCTTCCGAAGAGGACTGGCATCGCCCTGTGACGGTTGGTGGCTCGCCTTTTCTAGGAATCTCGTATTATAGTAAAAATGCGACGTTCGCAAAGGGGGAGTTTCTCATTTGAAAGTCATCGATCCGTGCGATTGCTCACCTACAACATGCACAAGGGAATCGGAGGGCGCGACCGCCGGTATCGGTTCGCACGGATACTGGATGTCCTCGAAGCGATCAACCCCGATCTTGTTTGCTTGCAAGAAGTTACCCGCGATGCTCGGAGGACGCGACGTGACAACCAACCGGCCCTCCTCATGCATTACTTCCATTTTTCAGCCTTCTACCAGGTCAATGTCCACTACCTTCAAGGCGGGTATGGCAATTTGATCCTGAGCCGGTGGCCCATCGTTACAAGCCACCAAATCTCGCTCCGTTACCGGCAAAAGAAATCCCGTGGAGCCCAACTGGCGGTCATCCAGACGGCCGAAGGACGACTCCACCTGGTCCACTGGCACCTCGGATTGGCGATCCGGGAGAGGCAATGGCAGGTGGAATCTCTGCTGAGGCATCAGCGTTTTCGTGAATTGGGCGCACTGCCAACGCTCATGGTTGGTGACACAAACGATTGGCGAAATCGGTTGATCCACGGCCCACTCGGCGCGGCCGGTTTCGACCACATTACCCGGCCACCCTCACGTTTCCGCACGTTCCCTGCCTGGATGCCGGTCAGCTCGCTTGATAAGGTTTTCGCACGCGGCCAGATCAAAATCCGGCATGCCTTCGTCGCCCATTCGCGCCTGGCACGCTGCGCGTCGGACCACCTGCCAGTCGTGGTTGATTTTCACCTCACTTCCTGAATTCGGATCAAGGGCGATGGCCTACTTCGGAGCAAAGGTGACAATGATTCGCTTGCCCGCCATCTTCGGGGTTTGTTCGAGCTTCGAGACCGGTTCCAATTCGGCGATGAGCCGATCCACGAGCTTGAAGCCCTCATCGATATGGGCGTTCTCGCGACCGCGGAAAATCACAGAAAAGATGACTTTGTCTTTATGCTCCAGGAAGTCCTTCGCTCGATTCACCTTGGTGAGAAAATCATGCTCGCCGATTTTCGGACGGAGCCGAATCTCCTTATTCTTTCCATGGTGCATGTGGCTTTTATGTTGCCTTTTTCGCTGCTGGTATTTGAACTTTCCATAGTCCATGATCCGGCAGACGGGTGGCTTCTCCTGCGGGGCAACTTCGACCAGGTCGAGGCCAATGTTTCGAGCCTTGTCCAATGCCTCTTCCGTGGAGACGATCCCGAGCTGGGTGCCGTCGGCATCGATCACACGAATCGGCGAGATGCGGATCTGTTCGTTGATCCTTTGTTGCTTACGGTCAGTGGCGATCGTTCTTTTCTCCTATTCGGGTTTCAGGAAAGAAAATCTTCTACTCTATTGTAGCGTGAGTATCGGCATGTTCGAGGCAGTTGTCAACTTTTTTTCACGCGGGTGGGGATTGGATCCAATGGTTCGGCCGTCAATGGCTGCAGGAACCGCCCCGTTTGGCCGCCGTGCGCACTCTTTTTGCCTCGACTTCCTCCCGGAATTTGGCCATGCAATCAGCCACCTTGATCGGTCCCAGGTCGCCATCGATCCGGTCCCGGACCGTCACGGAACCGGCCTCGCGGTCCTTCTCCCCAACAACCAGCATGTACGGAATCAGTTCGAGTTGCGCCTCACGGATTTTCGCCCCCAGTTTCTGGCTGCGATAATCACCGGCCACTCGGAACCCGGCTGCCCGTAATTCCTTCTCGACCTGCCGTCCGTATTCCTCGGACTTTTCACTGACGGTTAGTACCCGAATCTGCTCTGGCGCGAGCCAGAGCGGGAAAGCACCGGCAAAATGTTCGATCAAAATGCCAACGAAGCGTTCCAGAGAGCCCAGGGGGGCCCGGTGGATCATGACCGGTTCGTGTGGCCGGTTGTCGGCGCCAATGTATTCGAGCCCAAACCGCATTGCACTCGGGAGATTGTAGTCTAGTTGGACCGTTCCAAGTTGCCATTCGCGGCCGATGCAATCGGTGACAACGAAATCGGCCTTCGGACCATAAAAGGCCGCCTCTCCTAATTCAATCGTCAAATCAGGGAGGTGCATCTCCTCGCAGACCTTCTGCAAAGCGGCCTCGGCACGGTCCCAAATCTCTGCGTTGCCAACGTATTTGTCGCTATCCCTGTCGCGGAAACCAAGTCGTACCCGGTACTGGTCCATCCCGACTGCTGCGAGCATATTTTGAGTCATTTCAATGCAGCCACGGAACTCGTCGGTAACCTGGTCCTCGGTGCAGAAAATATGCGCGTCATCTTGCGTAAAACCCCGAACGCGAGTCATCCCACTGACTTCGCCCGATTGTTCGTAGCGATAAACTGAACCGAATTCAGCAAGACGCACCGGCAGATCGCGATAGCTGCGGAGCTTCGATTGGTAAATCATAATATGATGTGGGCAGTTCATCGGCTTCAGCAGGTACCGTTCGCCATCGTCCATGTCGATGGGTGCAAACTGGCTATCGCTGTAGTAGGGGTAATGCCCGGAGATTTCATACAGCTCCACGCGGCCAATGTGCGGCGTATAGACGGTTTCATAGTTCCACCGGCGCAATTCGCCCTTGATATAATCTTCGAGAATACCGCGGATCGCGGCCCCTTTCGGTAACCAGAGAACCAGTCCGGATCCGACCGTTGGATTGACGGCGAAAAGGCCGAGCTGTTTCCCGATCACACGATGGTCGCGTTTTTTCGCCTCTTCGAGTTGGCGAAGATGCTCCGCCAGCTCCTTCGCGTCAAAAAATGCGGTCCCATAAAGCCGTTGGAGCTGTTGCCGTTTGGCGTCTCCTTTCCAATACGCCCCAGCAACCGATAGGATCTTAAACGCCTTTCCAATATGGCGCGTGCTGGAGATGTGTTTCCCTCGGCACAGGTCCAAAAACTCCCCGTGGCGGTAGAATGAAACCATCGGTTCGTCGGCCAGCCCGGTCTCGAGGTGTTCGACCTTGAGTTGCTGATCCAATCCGCGGAATAGCTCAATGGCTTCATCACGAGGCTTGAGGAGCCATTCGAATGGTTCGTCCGCGGCGATGATCTTAGTCATCTCGGATTCAATCAACGGAAAGTCTTCCTCCGAGAGAGAATGATCCAGGTCGAAATCGTAATAGAATCCATTGGCTGTGGTTGGCCCGAATGCAAGCTGCACTCCATCCCAGAGACGCATCACGGCTTGGGCCATCACATGGGCACATGAGTGCCGCATCACATCCAATGCTTCCGGGTCTTTCTTGGCCAGAATCCGCAGCACGACCTCACCTCTTTCGGGGAGTGGCGCGTGCAGGTCGATGAGCTCGCCGTCGACCTCAGCAACCATGGCGGCTTTCGCTAGAGCGGGACTGATCGAATGGGCGACGTCATACGACGAAACCGACGAAGAAAAATCTTTCCGGCTTCCATCCGGGAATGTAACGGTGAGCATCGTTCGTTATTCTGTTGACCGTTGCACGGGCAATGGACCAGGGTGCCCATCGTAAGCCCGGCACAAGTTAGGTAAATTGTTTCCATCGAGGGGCATCGACTATGCCGGCGTCCGTGAAGCATCCCCCACGATGGCCGTTGGTGGGCAATGGTCCCCTTGCCGCCATGGGTACCTCTCACAGACACGTTTGCCCATCATTTCAACACCCCTTTCGAGTGTCAACCGGCCTTGTCATTCATTTCCGTCTTTATAACATAACGGGCCGTGCAAGGTGATCCCGATTGTCGGGATGCTCCAGGTGCAACAACCGTCCGTGCCGCCACGCAGTCATTTGGTTGAAGTTTCATCGGCCCAGCCCCAGGGAGCCCCTCTCAAATCCCATTCTCCCGGGATTGCCGTTAGGATCCCCCAAATTACCACCAGGGGGGCTGGCCACGACCGATCCGGCGGCAAGAATTTCTTGGATTTTTCGTGGCAAGTCAATTATCCTGGAAGATGGAATAATTTACGGCATGCCCGCCGAACAACAGGGTATCATGGGCTTCGTACCAAAACCAAATCGCACTCTTGGGAGATCATACGATGATTCGCATCGGTTTCTGGGCCTTAGGCTCTTTGGTAGGGACCACATTGACTTGGGGGACACTCTTGGCTGGAGAGAAAGCGGCTTCCTTGCCATCGGATCTGGACTCCCAGGTCGCAGGGACGACGGTGGAATTATTCCAAGCGATGAAAGATGGCACGATTGATGTCAAGTTCATTCCTAAAAACGCGTCCCAGGCCCGCGTCATGATCACGAACAAGACTGAACAGCCGGTGCAAATTCGGCTCCCGGAGGCCTTTGCCGGAGTTCCCGTCCTGGCCCAATTCGGGGGTGGGGGCGGTAATCTTGGGGGTGGCGGTGGTAGCAACTGGGGTGGCGGAAGCCAGGGGACTGGAGGTGGTTGGGGCGGTGGTGGTGGCATGGGCGGCATGGGGGGCGGCATGTTCAATGTGGCACCGGAACAGACCCGGAAAATCTCGGTCAATACCGTCTGCCTCGATCACGGCAAACCCGATCCGAATCCAAGGATCCCCTACGAGATCCGACCGGTCGAATCGTATGTTCATCGTGCCGATGTCATCGAGCTGATCAAAGCCTTCGGCCGCGGTGAAATCCACCCCGGTGCAGCCCAAGCCGCGGCATGGCACCTGAACAACGATATCAGCTGGCAGGAATTGAAGAACAAGATGCGGGGTCCAAAAGATCCGCGATTTGGTCCCCAAACAGCCTACTTTTCGGCCTATGAAATCCAGGCCGCGATGAGCGTGGCCCAAGAAGCACGCCGCTTGGCAAAAGAGGCCGGGACCGATCCCGGGAAACTGGACTCCATGAGCCGGTAGACCGATCGAGCCGAGGTGATTTTGATGGATGGCCAGCCCTGTCATGCCGCGACCGGCTGGGATTGCCGAAGCCGGCTGAGCAGGCTGCGGATCTGTTGCTGGTATTCGGATCGTTCCGCCTCCCAGCGATTTTCACGTTCGGCAAAGTAGTTCTCTTGCCGGTCGAGTTCTTGCTCACGGGCCACCAGCCGGGCAGCCTGCTGTTCCAGGTCACTCTGCCGCCTGCGAACCCATTCATCCAGTGCGTCCCGCTGAGAGAGGAGTTTTTCGTGTTCGGCCAGCAAATCCTGCCGCGCCGTTTGCAGCTCCGATGCGTGGCGGGCTAGAGCACCTGCATGCATTCGGTACTGGTCGGCGAGCTTCTCCCGCGTCTGGGCAATGGATCGAGCGAGGGATGCTGGTGCCAGAGCACCCGACAACTGGGCATAAATCTCCTCGGTCGCCAATCGCATTTCCAGGACCTCGCGCTGGGCATGGGTGATTTCGTCCTGGATCCGTGCGAGGGCCGATTCGCGGTGGTCCAACTCCTGTTCGCGCCGTGCAAGGTTTTTCCGCTGCCGGATGAACTCCGATTCGACCTCCGCCCGCTCTCGGACCAACGCACTCCGTTGACAGGCCATGTCCTGCTCGAACCGGCGACGATCCGCCGCCTGCTCCTGGCGGGCCGCGATCAGCTCGGCCTGCTGTTCGGCTAATAGGCTTTCCGATTGTTCTAAATAGAGGCGGCGATCTTCCAGGGCACCCGCCTCCTCTTGAAGCACGCTTATCCGGCGTTCCGTCACACCAAGCCGCTCATACCGGGTGATCGCAATTTCAATCTCGCGGGCCCGATACGTAAGTTGTTCTTCCTGGCTGGCCAGATCTTCTGACTTTTGCTCCAGCTCCAGCTTCCATTGCTCCAATGCCGCTTTTGACTGATCCAATGCAGCCATCTGACTTGCATATTCCTTCTGGCGCCTGGATAGTTCAGCCTCGCGGCCGTTTAGCTCCTCGGAGAGCTTGTTGAGGTCCTCGGCTCGGCATTGAACCATGTGCTGTTGGTCGGCCAGTCGAACTCGATCAGCGGAAAACTGTTCGATATCGCAGTAGAGCTGTGCCTTGCACTCGTCCAGTTCACGGTGCCGGCTTTCCAATCCTGTCGCTTGAGAATTCAATTCCTGGAGTCTAACCGCGACTGCCTGGCGGTCGTGATCTAGACGTGCCACTTGCTGGTCCAGTTCTTGGCGGCAGTCCTCAAGATCCTGCATTGCCTGGGCCAGGCGGGCCTCCCGATCCGAAATCGCCGCTTCCCTCGCAGCCAGTTCCAGGCCTCGATCACCGTCATCCCACCATTGGTCTCTGGATGGACTTCCTTCCCGCTCAACTTCCGAGAGATCCCCAACGGAATCCTCCTCGTGTTGCGGAGGCTGGTTCTGGTGCCCTTTGAGCCGGAGCCGGGCCTTCCGGACCTTGTTCTCAAAGGCCGCCTGCTCGGCGTTGAGGACCGCCTCTCGGTGGTCCAATTCCTTCTGCCGGGCGTACAGGAGTTGAGCCAATTCGGCTGCCTGATCTTCTACCGCGGGGGTGGGCGATGTCCCTGGGCCCCCCGGCGGTTCCGAGGCGGCCGCCGAAGCCGTATGCGCGCTATCGATCCGAGTCTGGTCCGTTGTTCTGGCCGCTTTGATCGACCGCTCAGAAGAAAGCGATGGAGCCGTTTCCGCCATGGCGTCCCTGCCTGGATCCTGGAAGAGGAGATTCGCCCAACCTCATGTCGCCGGTGCCGGTACAGTCAGGCCAGGCCGCAAAAATTCTCTATCTTTCCTAATCGGCATGCGGCGACCGGAAGTTAAATGATAGAAATCAACAGGGGGTAACAAATTTTAAACAGCATTTCATGCATTCGCCTCGTCGAGGGCATTTTGAAGCCGAGCCTTCGGCTGAATTCCAACAAACCGGTCAACCACCTCACCGTTTTTAAAGATCATCAGCGTCGGAATACTACTGATTCCATAATTCTGAGCTACCTGTGGCGAGTTGTCTACGTTGACTTTGCCTATTTTAACAGAGCCAGCGTTTTCGCGGGCCAGTTCTTCAATGATGGGGGTGATCTGACGGCAGGGACCACACCAGGGTGCCCAAAAATCAACGAGGACAGGGTCTGACGAATCAACGACCTCGCTTTGGAAGTTCTTATCATTGAATTCATTGATGGCCATATCGTTCACCTTTTGCTGGAAGCTTGATGGGACCGGGAATCGACATAAAGGCTTTCTGGACAAAGTCAGAGTGCCAGTTTGAGAAGAACGATTATAGAGGTCGAAAGGGGGGAGTCAAACCACGAATTCTGGCGTGATTGGTTCGGCGAGGATACCGGCTTCATACCCCCAATGGAGGAGTTTTTCAACTGCCTGGCGGCCCCGAGGGCCCAAGTCCAGTGTCCAGTCGTTGACATACATTCCGATGAATGTATCGGATCGGACGACGTCTAAATCCCGGCCAAATCGCCTGGCATATTCGATTGCCTCCATGCGGTGGTTCAATGCGTATCGGATGCTTTGCTTGAGGAATCGTTGGACGTCCTGTATGGTTTGACGGCCAAGGTCCTTCCGGATGGCATTGCCTCCGAGTGGGAGGGGTAAGCCAGTTTCTGTTTTCCACCAGGCCCCCAGGTCGACAACAAGCTGCAACTGATAGTCGCCATACGTCAGCTGCCCTTCATGGATGATCAGGCCCGCATCGACTTTCTGGCCTTGGTATTCTCCCGCCCGGACGGCCGGGATGATCTGATCGAAAGGTACCACAACAAATGCGAAGTCATTCCCCAATCGAAGCCTCAAGGCCAGATAAGCACTCGTCCATTCCCCTGGGATCGCGATGATTCTGTCTCGCAAATCATCGATGGAACATGCCTTTGGCATCACGACCATCGGGCCATAACCGTCCCCCATACTGGCCCCACACGAGCAGAGCTCATAGCGGTCATGGACATAGGCGTAGGCGTGGATGCTGATGGCCGTCAGTTCAAGGTCCGCAGAGAGGGCACGGCGGTTGAGTGTCTCGATATCGACCAATTCATGTTCGAAACGGTAATTGCCCGTATCAATCTTGCCGTTCGCCAGGGCGTGAAACATGAATGCGTCATCGGGATCCGGGCTGTGCCCGACACGGATCAGTTGCTTGGACAGAGGCATAGGCCGTTCCTTCGGGAACCGATTCTTTTCTGGACCGGGTTCCATAGAGCGATACACGGAGAATGTACCAGGGCGCCCATCAGAGCTCCGGTTCCATTGGGCAGATCATTTACCACAGAGTCCATTGGCTATGGTGCCATTCGTACAAGGCCTACTATACCGCGCTACGCTTCAAGAGACAGCCCACTGGCGGTTGGGTATTCGGAGACCATACGAAGCGATGGCGCGGCATCGGGCGGGAACGGATCCAATTCCATGGAACCTTGGCCGCTGGTTGAGTACGGTTCGTGACTGGCGTGCCTATCCCCGAACTTTTCGCAGACTTTCCGCCATGTCTCGCGTTCGATGGACAATACCCGCAGGGCATCATGGAGCTTCGTGATATCGTTGAGGAACTTCGCCTCGGTGATGGTGCGGAAAAGGAAAGCATACACGTCCGCTACTTGCCTCGCGATGGGCTCACTTGAATCTCGGATGCCGATGAGTAATTCACCCATGATTTCGATGCAACGGCCAATCGCCGTATCCCGGTCGGCGATACGGTCTTCGGTATCCCAAATTTCGACCGCGAATTGCAATTGGTGTACGGCACGCTCTATCAGTATCAAGTGCAACTTCTGGGGAGTGGCCGTCATGATCCTGGCGCTAAGATATTCTTCGTGGGCATTTGATTGCATGTGTTGACGCGCCTCATTGGGTCAATCTAGTGTTTCATCAAAGCAAAGATTTTGGGTAACCGTTCACAGGCCGCCGGGGACTGGCTCATTTTTCGGCCCATTTTGGCCTTTCCGCCAGTTCGTGCGTGAAGGCCGAAAAATGTGCCTGTCCCCTTA